>JAJECD010000122.1 GCA_022822215.1 Candidatus Poribacteria bacterium
GGTGGCGTTTTGATAAGGAAAAACTGATAACCGCTTTGGCTTGGGAAGTACTTTGTGAAATTCGATTCTGAAATAATGAGTTGGCTCTGGAAGAGACTCCCCTGAACCGTTTCAAGATCCAAAAGCAGCGGTTTGCCAAACTCATCTTGGACGCGGAAATCGTCGTCAGGATTGTGGTGTAAGATCCAACGCAGCGAATTGTCATCACCAATCGCCGGGGCTTTCCCTTCTCCGAGATCGCTGAGTTCTAATCGCTGCCACGGCGGTTTTACCAACATAGTCCCCGAAGCCCCCAAAATCTGCGGTTTCTGGGGCTGGTAGAGATTCAGACAACTCACGTCTTCACCAGGCAGCACACGAAACGGAATGATTTCCGACGCGCTGAGAAGTTCAGAAGCCGCGTCAGAAAAACCGAGCTCAAACCGACCGTCGGGTGTATTCAGGCTATGGTGTAAAGGGAGTGATGACTCAGCCACAAAGGCGTATTCTGTCTCTGGGGGTGCGTCGTGCCGATTCGCGCCGACTGCAACGATAATACAGCACGCTAAGCTAATGGTTTGAATGCAAGTTGTGCTGCGTCCGGGTTGACGCGCAGCGTTTTTGACAGCAAAACCGACCCTATTCAGCCGTTTCGCGACTTTCTGTGTCTTTAACCATCTATCAAAGACCGTCCAACCCACCCCGACAATACTCGAAATTAGCACAAAAAAATCGATGATAGGGTCTTCAATCCAGATGCCAAAGGTATCAGAAAACCATTTGTCAAAGAAAAGAAAAAAGCCAAATATGATACCCACAAGTACGAGCGCGATACCCTTCGCTATTGTCAATCCAGAAGGTGTTTTCTCTTTTGCGGTTTGTGGTTTGTGCGTTGCCTCAGTGAAATCGGTTTCACCCGCCAGAAGTGCAGTTGTAGAGGCGTGTCCCAATCGTTGGACTGTTAGACGGATAGAGATCATCACAACAGCGAGCGCAATGAGCACACCGCTCAGCAAACTCCACAGATTGAGATGAAGTTCCATAAACGGGGTGCCAATAGCAGGCAACCACCACGTCTTTAACCCGAATATCATCAGTTGCGCATAGCCGACAGCGAGTAGACATCCCAGCAGGCTGCCGATACCGGCAACAGTCCCGCCCTCAAAAAGGAAATGGCGACGGATCTTGACGATCGGGTAACCGACAGCCTGTAGGATTCCGATCTCGCGCGAACGTTGTTCTACACCAATCCGAAAGAGCATCCCCACTAAAAGCGCAACGGCGATAATGATAAAACCGCTAAGACTGCCGAACAACATTCCGAAGTCCGTGGCACCCGTGGCGGCTTGTAGCCCTTCTGCTTGGAGTGCCAAGAATTGAAATCCGATCTGTTCGGGTTGAATCTTCTTGAGGAACTCGGTTTCAAAAAGCGTACGTGTCGCCTGAACCTCTGAACCTTGTGGAGCACTCATCCGAATACTCGTTAGATCACCGAACCGATTCTTCCAGAGCCGCTTGCCCGTCTCCAGCGAGATAAACGCTTTCGGGGTCGCTCTGTATTCATCCCAATAGGCTTCGTCCTGACTACGAATCAGGGTGTAGTCAATCGGAAAAGGGGATTCCCATTCGGACATATCGGCGGTGTCATGGATACCCGGGAACTCAGGAATGATGCCTCTATCGGCGGTGATTCCCGCAATTGGCAGGATTCCTTTCAGAAGGAAAGAGGCAGTTTCCGTAACGTAAGTTTCTTTTCCCTGGATACTATGATCTTCTGACTTGACACTATAGTATGTTATCGTGATTTCATCGCCGACTTTCACGCCGAGGTCGTCCGCTGTCCATGTATTCAGGACAATCTCACTTTCCGCCAGTGGAACAGAAAACTCGCGTCCGTCGGTTGGGAGTGCGACCATCGTGGAATATGGAACTATCCTGTCGTTGGCGGCTATTGTGTTTGCGAGATAGGTAAGCGTCGGAAGTGTCGAGATACCGTTTTCGGTTGCAACCGTCAATGCATTCTCTGATAACACAGGTTTCAGAAGATACTGCCGACTCTGGAGATCAAAATGATTGTCATGAACCTGAACCTTCAAGTCAAGGGCATCAAGCGTTAGCGTCAGCTGGTCAGATGAAATAGGGGATGTCTCTGCTGTAAGTAGGACATTTACTTTCTCATCCTGTCCGAGTGCTTTTTGTAAAACCGGCAGCGCGATGAAAGCGTTGAAAGGGAGGTTTTGATGTGGGCGTAGATTGAACCTACCGGCGTTCTTTGTCGGAATAACGTCGCTTACGATTAACCGGAGACTCTGGATAGCCGACGCAGCGTCCCGCTCACCGAGCAGGAATTCGGGGTGGATATCGGCAACTTGCGCGACATTTACTAAAAGTGTATCGCCAATTTGGACATTTAACTCACTTTGGAGTGTCTCGTTGATGGCAATTGCGTTGAAAGGCTGATTCGGAGGTTTGTTCAGGTTCGGCACCGGATCGCCTGCCCAAAAGGTAAAAAATTCTTCCGTTACACCGATGACGTTAACCTTCGACGCACGGGTCTGTGCCTGTGGCGCGACAACCGTTCCATTCAACAAAATCGTTGGCACGGTGTTTTGTCGGTCTAAGATACTTGGCTGAAAAAAGTGATCGGCAAGGAGGGCATGTTGAATTGTTCCGAGCCGTTCTGTCGTGAGGTGACGGAGGCTTCCACGCACAGAATCCCCGACAATCAAGGCACCGGCAAGGACCCCTGTCGCTACGGCTGTGCAGAGGGCGACGGTGAGATGTATCTGCCAAAAATACTTGAAACTGGCTATCAGCCCTCGGCTGTTAGTTGTCGGATAAGAGCGATCTGTAGAACGGGAAAACATAAGCAAACACCACAAGCACTACCTGCGCTATGATTCGGTGGCCCCTTCAAGGCTGCAGGAGCCGTCCACAAGTTGCAGGCGTTGCTGAAAACGCGAGGCGAGTCCAAGGTTGTGGGTGACAACAATCAATATATTCTGCTCCAGACCGTGTAGTTCAAAGAGCAAATCGGCGATGGTCTCAGAAGTCGCTGTATCCAAATTTCCGGTCGGTTCATCGCAAAGGAGGATACTGGGTCGATTAATGAGGGCGCGTGCGATAGCGACGCGTTGCCGTTCACCCCCAGAAAGTTCTGGCGGGCGATGCGACAGGCGCTGCGTAAGCCCTACCCGTTTGAGGAGTTCATGTGCGCGTTGTCCCGCGTCGGACTGCTGCTTGAAGGCGAGGGTCGGAATAAGCACGTTCTCAAGCACGGAATACTGTGGGAGCAGATGATGATCCTGAAATACAAATCCGATAACAGCGTTCCGATAGCGGGCGAGTTCGGGCTCAGAGAGTTGAAATGGATTCGTATTGTTAATCTCAACCCGCCCACTACTGGGTGCCTCTAACGTCCCGACAATGTGTAGAAGTGTGCTTTTTCCAGAACCGGATGGGCCGGTAATCGCAACCGAAGTGCCATCAGTGAGCGTAAATGAAATATTTCGCAAGACTTGAACGGGTCCGAAGTCTTTGGATAGGTTGGAAACTTTAAGCAACGGAGTGGTAGTGCGCGATTGTTCCATATTTTTTATTTTATCATGGACCGGAAATCTGATTGGCAATGAAATCGGGGATCGGGATTGCCCGCAGTTTTTCACCCGGATTTGTTACACAACAGACAGTCGTAACCTCCCCGCGTGCGATGTCTTTTCCTTGATGTGTAAAGTGAAATTGATAGGTGAGCGATTTCGTCCCTTTTTTGGAGATCCAGAGGCGGATATCGACCTCATCTTCAAACCGGAGTGGACTTAGATACTCACACGCAGCCGCAAGTCGGGGCCATCCGATTTTGTCTCCATTCCATTCAGTTGCGACACTCGTCCCTAAGCTGCGTAGGAACTCGTGTTCAGCGGATTCCATGAAGACGAAAAATCGTGTAAAATGGACGATCCCCGCCATATCGGTGTCAGCGAACTCAATTTTTCGCTTGGTTCGGTACTCAGTGAGCATTTTTTTACAGTTATCAGTTGTCGGTTGTCGGTTAAGAGACACTACTGACAACCGACAACCTTGATCACATCTTCGGAAAATCCGGCACATCCTCGTACCGGCTCCAGGTCTCTGAGTAGATTCGCCAGTGTCCATCAGTTGGATCTACCATGAGATTCAGTTTTTTAGTGCCGTAATCGGAGTAAGCCGGTCGACTCCCACTTGCGCGGGTGCCGGTAAACTTTTGCAAGAACTGGACATCCGCTACCGCTCGGTCTCCGTTAACTTGTAAGTTAGAGATAGAGACTTGGATTTCAGCATATATGCTGTTCAGCCGTTTCATCTTCTCTCGGAGCTGACCCTTTGAGAGGTGGATAGAGGACTCTTTTCCACCGCGTACAGTGACACGCGTAATACGGGACTTCTCTGAATAGATGGACATATAGGTGTTGAGGTCTTTCTCCTCCCAAGCCTTCTGCCATTTCCCTAAAACCTGGCGCACCTTTAGCTGCGTATCAATAGGTGCGTTCCCATCAAAGGTGTTCCCAGACGCTTCACCAGAAACGGTATCCGCGCCGGACGCCGGCGCGTTTGGCGCGAGCGCGATAGCGTCAGACATCTGACCGATCTGATCGTTAATGATTTTCCATTTGCGTCTGAAAAATCCTTTTTTCTGAATAGTCAGTGTGCGGACATGTGTATCAATGATACTATCACCGCTCTGTAAAGTTACGCTAATGTTATCAACGACATGACGGTTCTTCTGACGCGGGACAGGCGTATAGGTCGCTTCTGCGAGATTAACGACATGGGTCTGCGACATAAGTTCCGTAGCACGCCGAAAACTCGATGCCCTATTTTTCCGAGCGGACTTGTCCCATAGATCGGTATACACCCGCACATCTTGGGATTCTAAAGCACTTTTCCAACTCAGGACCACCGGTAAGACCGGGCTGTTGGGCTGTGCTGCCGCCTGCTGAGTCGGATTAGCGTCTGGTAGCGTCGCAACAAAGTCACTTCCAACGATCTTGTCTTGGATAATTTTCCACCGCCGTTGAACAAGCCCCTGTTTTTCGATAACAAGATTTCGCAACTGCTGCTGGGATTCTCCCGAAAGATGCGCAGTGACTGGAACCCCTTCAATTCGGTATCGGTTCGGATATCGAGGCACTCGGAACGTTTGCGTGGCACCGCCAAGGTTAACCTCCAGCCGCGCGCCGCCTTTGAGAAGGCCGACTGTCTCCTGATAACCTGTATCCGGACGTTGGCGTGCACTCTTTATCCAGAGCGCATTATACCTTTTAACACTGCCGGATTCAAGGGCGTTCTTCCATTTAGCCAAAAAGGCGGTCGGGGTTTCACTCGAACTCATCAATATCCCTAAGAGTACAACGAAAGCGATAACAATGGCAACAATACTCCCACCCCATATTAGGCTCCGCGGTATCTTAGATTGCTTCGATTGGCCTTGCTGCTTCTGTGCGTCGTTCACAATTTACCCTCCGTGTTTAATTGGGAGACGTGCTTAGAAGTTTGGCACGTTCTCGTAGATTTGCCAGATTTCGTGATGGATTTTCCAAGCGTTCCCAACCTCATGCATCCAGACTTCGCGAATCCAGATATTGTAGAGTGCGGTGGCGTTCTCGTCTGCTGCGGGTGTAACCAATCGGGTCAATCGATTTATGCCGATAACGCTTTCGCCTTCAACCTGGGTGTCTATTTTGACTTTGCTCCAAGCATAGGTGTTCATCTCATGAAGGTCAGACTGGAGTTGCTGCAAATCAATTTTGCTGCGATGTTCTTTGCTCTCATGAATCACCACTTTGTCGGCAACAATACCGGGGGTATAGTATGATAGATGCGCATTCAGGTTTTTGCTATACCAGGTATTCTCCCAATTACCGAGTGCTGCCTTCCCGGCGGCAATCTGTGCTGTGGAGAGGGAGGTGCGTCCTGTTTTGGGCGGATGCAGGGCAGGTTGGCTATCAACGTAGGCGTGCGCCTCTTGTGCTTTCTGTTCTAAATAGTCTTCGTGCTGTTTGTCAGTTTTCAATTGGCTTGCCGCTGCAAGTTTCTCTGTATAGATCGCAGCCTGCTCGCGGAGTTGCCTTCTCAGCGAATTTATCTCAGCGACAACCGCCCGCTTTTGATGTCCTTCCTCTTTCGCCATTCTTTCAGCGACTCCGAGTTTCCCACGAAGATCCGCAACATCTCTACCGTAGTTACGGAGTTCAGTTTCTGCCCGATTGGCGCGTTTCTGAATATCATCTAACGTTTTAGAGAGTTTGGCGACTTGTGCGCTGTAGGTCGCCCGCTTATCCCTTAATTCACGATTCTTTTCCTGAAGTTCGCTCAGGGTCTGTTTCCGCTTATCTTCCTCGCGATGCAGCTTCTGAATCTCTGTTCGGAGTTCGTCAAGCTTTTGTTCTTTGGCACTGAGTGTCTGTCGGAGTTCGTCTGTGCCTGCCGTTTTTTGCAGTAAAGCTGCATTGAGTTCAGCATTTTTGGCAACGTTAAGCGCATCTCTCCGCGCGATTCTCGCATCACTAATGGCTTGGTATGCGAGGCGGAGTGCTGCGTCGCCCTTTTTCTCGGCGAGTGCTGTTTTCGCGGCCTCAAGATTAGACTCAGCACCCGCAAAGGCATCGGCGGCAAGCGATGGTGCGTCCACCTCTCGTGCTGCAGCAATGGCTGCCGCTGCGTCCGCTATTGCTGTATCAACTGCTGCGGGTTCAATTTTTCCAAGTTTTCCACCACATCCTGCTAAACCGAACGAAACGAGGAGCAAGCCGATGAGCAAATTTCTGCGCAATACCGAGTTGCGCCTCCGCGATAAAGCGATGAATTGTTTCATTTTGGGACTCCTTTTAAATGTTTTTATTCAATGCGTTTAATTGTTAGTTTTTGTCCACATAGCATCCTTGTAATAATAGAATACCATGTCCAACGCACAAGAGGCAAGTCGATCTCTTTATCATTAACAATAGCATTTCAAAATTTTGTTTGACACAGCGTGCAAATGAAGATATAATGTATACGAATCTCTTATTTTCCCCGAAAGCAGAACTGAAGTTCTAAGCTGTGGAAACTGTTGGAGATTTTTTATAAAACTCAAATAAGATTTACGCTGACAACCTCTCGAAGAGCGTTAATTAGCGTAACAAAAAAGAAAAGGATTTTGTGGAAATCCCCAAATTTTCACACGAAGATTATGCGATTTAGCTTATTAAGTGCGTTTTTAGCAACAGTCATCTCATGTAACGGTGAACAATTACCCTATGTAACGATTGAAACCGAAAAAGGCAACATTATTATTGAGCTTTACCCAGAAGCTGCGCCGACCACGGTAGCGAATTTTGCGAAGCTCATCGAATCCGGTTTTTACAACGGTGTGGTCTTTCACCGGTTTGTCCCAGGTTTTGTTATACAGGGTGGCGATCCGCAAGGCACAGGCAGAGGCGGACCCGGCTGGACAATCCGTGGCGAATTCCAAGACCCCGATCTCCGCGAGAAGATGCCACTCCATGAAAAAGGTGTCGTTGCGATGGCACGGACGCAGAATCCCGATTCAGCCGGAAGTCAGTTCTATATCTGTCTCAGTTCAGACCCAACCCCTTACGCTCACCTCAACGGTAGCTACACTACATTTGGGAAGGTCATTGAAGGCATAGATGTCGTAGACACCCTTCGCGAAGGTGATGTTATGGAGAACGTGGCAATTGAGAACTATCAAGCAGAATAATTGGCAGTTGGTGGTTGGCGAATCAGTAATCCGTTAACTAACGCAAATTTAGAAAGGACGGGTAGAAATAAAAATGGAAGAATGGAAACGTCTCGTTAGAGATACAGTTAACACCCCCGAAAAACTCGCTGCCGTATTCGATGTTGACATAGAGGAGATGCGGCGCATTCACAAAGAATTTCCGATCCGCATTAATCCGTATTATCTCAGTCTCATAGAAGAACCGGGCGATCCTATCTGGAAACAGGTTGTCCCCGACCCAAAGGAACTGATTAGCACAGGCGTAGAGGACCCACTCCACGAAGAAGACGATAGCGAGGTTCCCAACGTCACACACCGCTATCCTGACCGGGCACTTTTTTATGTCAACTACATGTGTCCGATCTACTGTCGGTTCTGTACCCGTAAACGGAAAGTCGGCGACCCGCACTCAATCTCTGAAGATAACGTTGAAAGAGGACTGGCTTATATTCAGGCACACCCCGAAATCCGTGATGTCATCATCTCCGGTGGCGACCCACTCATGTTAACGGATAAGAAAATCGACTATATTGTTGGCGGATTGCGGGCAATTGAACACTTAGAAATTATTCGGATCGGTTCACGTGTTCCGGTGACCTTACCCCAGCGGATTACACCCGAATTGTGCGCAATTTTGAAACAGTATCATCCGTTTTACATCAACACCCATTTCAACCACCCACGCGAGATCACACCTGAGACGGAAAAGGCGTGTGGTATGTTAGCCGATGCCGGGATACCGCTCGGTAATCAGGCAGTCCTCCTCAAAGGCGTGAACGACGATCCCGCCGTGATGGTGGAACTCATGAAAGGGTTACTGCGTATCCGAGTCAAGCCTTATTATATCTACCAAGCCGACCTTATCGTCGGCACGGATCATTTCCGGACGGCAGTGCAAACGGGTTTAGATATTGTCGCGGCGTTGCGTGGCCATATCTCTGGACTCGGCGTGCCGCACTACGTCATTGACGCCCCCGGGGGCGGCGGGAAGATCGCACTGATGCCTGATCCAGTTGTCACTTTTGATGATGACGAGATCCAACTCCAAAACTACGAAGGCAACGTCTATAGCTACCCAAGCACGCCGTTTTTTGATGAGGATTGGTAATGCACGCTTTTTCATTTAGCATTTCTATTTCCCATGTGAATTTTTCAATTTTCGGTCTCGTTTCCGATCTCTCTTGCTTCTCCACGCGGGCATACCTATTACGAATAACCCAAGTTGCTACCTATGTAATTTTAGATACACGCACCCCGTTTTTCAGCCAAAAGCGAGCTTTTTTGCGAAAAACCTCGCGGCTTCCGTGCCATTTTCGGCCCGAAGCTGCACAGGCTAACGGTTTCCTATGCTACAAGTAGCAACTTAGGTTACGAATAGTAAATCATATCTGTTTTAGGGTGTCAATCAAAAAGCTGCCATGCATCATTCTCTTCGCACTATTTTCGTAAAAGAAAATCACTTGATTTCTCGACTCGTTGGTGCTATACTATTCTTCAAAGTTCACCCTCGTTGAATGTATTGAAAATGTAAGTGTGTATGTCAAAACCTCCGAAATCTCTTTTGACGCGCGGATCGGATCTAACATCCGCTGGTAGAGAGATGGGCAGCCAATCGGTATGTAACCCCTGATCCGGACGTCCCGGTCCTGTCAGCCACGATTGCATACCAATACAATGACAATCCTCGCCATGAACCGCTTCGGTAACTTCAATAATTGGTGATTTGTCAAGAAATTGGAGATACAACGGGTCGCGATTAAACGAGTTGTTGATGATCTTGTTGAGGAATTTGCCGCCGTTTTGCGGCGTTTGGTGCGTATCCAAGCACGCTGGAATCGCTTCCAACCGGTCCATGGTTGCACGCAATTCAGCGATTTCATCGGCATCAAGCACACCCGGGAAATAGACATAACCATCCCGTTCCAGTGCTTCAACTTGGCTTTCTAAGTCGTTATAGGCAACGAGTGAGAGGGCTTTCGCCATTTTCAGTACTCCTTTCAGACGATAATAATGGATCAACGGTTATCCGATATGATATGTTAACTTCAACGAAGTTGTCAAAGGAAAAACGGGTCGGAACAGGATTTCTTCTAAGGTCCACTACAAAGGGGTTACCTCGATACTTCAACTATACCGCCTTAAGTTTTCGCCATAGGGTTGTACGACTGATCCCCAAACGCTGGGCAGCGAGTTGTGGTTTTCCATCAGACTCCTCCAAAACGCGGTGGACTAACTCACGTTCCAGTGCAGCAAGCGGGTTACTTTCCCGGAGTGCCAGCGTAACAATATCGTCCCTTGACGCAATAAGGTCGAGCGGTAGATGTTGCTTTTCAATGTTTCCACCCTGACATTTGACGAACGCGTGCTCTATGATATTCTCCAACTCTCGCACATTGCCCGGATAGGTATAATCCATTAAGATTTCAAGGGCATCAGGTGAAATGTGATAAATAGACTTTTGGGTCTGCTGACTGAATTTTTCGATGAAGTGTTCAATGAGGAGCGGGATGTCATCTCGTCTCTCACGGAGTGGTGGCGGCGTAATCGGAACAACGTTGAGCCTGTAGTATAAATCCTCACGGAAACGTCCGGCATCAATTTCTGTTTTCAAGATTCGATTTGTTGCTGCAATGACGCGGACATCTACTTTTCTTGTCTCCGTTGAACCGACCATCTCATATTCACCCTCTTGTAAAACACGGAGCAACTTCGCTTGTGTGCCGAGACTTAACTCGCCGATTTCATCAAGAAAAAGTGTGCCGCCGTCCGCAGCTGCGAACCGTCCTTCTCGCGTTACGATGGCATCCGTAAACGCACCTTTGACATGTCCAAAGAGTTCGCTCTCTAACAAATTATCAACCAAGCCAGCACAATTGACGCGGATGAAAGGTTGTTTTGCCCGCTCGCTATTGTCGTGGATTGCGTGGGCAATCGGTTCTTTACCGGTCCCGCTTTCGCCTTGAATCAGGACAGTCGTTTTCATGGGGGCGACGAGCTGAATCAACTCGAAAATCTCCCGCATTTTCCGATTTTTTCCGATGAGATTCCCAAACGAATGATGTTCCTTCAGTTTGGCACTGAGTGCCTTTACCTCCGAGAGATCACGGGCAAATCCTTGGATGAATTCTACGTCGCAGGGATCAGTCATAGCATCGGACTTAGTTTTGAGGAGACACCGGCACCAACGATCCATCCCGGTGATTCTGGTATCCAGATTTCTGACGGAATGACAGTGACCGTCGGACATCCCGTACTTTCTGTTCCGGGAACGGGAGGCGTGCGCTTGGAGGAGACTTTCCATATTTCGGGGGGCATCGCGAAGCCGTTGACGGCTTTCCCTACCGAATTAGAATTGCCACTCGGATCGTAATAGTACCTAAACCACTATAACTCTCAATTTTTCAGGAGGACTCAGAAATGAGCCGTTATCTTGAGCATGCGAACATGACCGTGAACGACCTTGAAAAAGCGATCGATTTTCTAACAACTGCCTTTCCAGATTTTCGAGTCAGGGGTGGTGGTGATAACGCGAACGGAACGAAATGGTATCATCTGGGGACTGACGATTTTTACATTGCCTTGTCAAACCGCGAGCACCCCTTCACAGGTGACCGTCAGGGAAGCTACGTAAATCATCTCGGTTTTGCCGTTGATGACGCTGAAGGTATCAGAGAACGCTTGTTGGCTGCCGGATATAAGGAAGGTTTTAAAGTTGAACCCCATCCCTACCGAAAACGCCTCTATTTCATTGATGCCGACGGTTTTGAATGGGAATTCGTTGAATACTTCACGGATGATCCAGCGAAACGGAACGATTATTCACAGTAAAATAGATTCCGTTCAGGACGCAGTATTTGCTAAAACAAAACTTGTAGGGTTAAGGCGTAATGCTTGCCCTACAAGTTTTTTGTCTGTCTCTTTTCACCCATGCTATAACAGCGGCACCAAACACAGTAAAGCCGAAGAAAGTAAAGGGCATCTGCCATAAAAGGAAACTCATGTGCGTATGGATGTATGAGTGCGCCTTGAAGATCACGAACCACGATAAAGGAGCAAGAATCGAAAACCACGCCGCCCAGATTAAGGCAATGTGCTGCTGACGTTGCTCGGCAGTGCTACGGATAGACAGCAAGATAGACATCAGAATAAAGAAAACTATCAAATAATAATAGCGAATTTTGAATAGGAAGTTAGAGAGGAAGGTGTTTGTGAGAGAGATATAGTTGTTAAGATCAAAAAAAATGCCATTCATGTAGGTCATAACTACACCTATCGTACCGGCTTCGAGGCTGGCAGCATATACAGCCGGATAGTCTCCCACCTCTCCATACGTGCGCTTCCCAAAAGACCAGATGACATGCGTAACCCCGTCCATGAACCCATTCTTCGCAGCACCGATCTGGAAACATAACATGATGAGACTGAAAAAAATTGCGACCCCTGATCCGAGTCCGGCTACAAGCGTTCCCTTCACACATTGGTGGCGGTTCCACTTGTCAAGGATAGCGTAATAGACGAACGGTACCAGCATCATTACCAACGTGGTTGTAATGTACTCATAGCCGTTAATGAAACATTTAATGGAAACCGCGATAAAGATTAGGATGCCAACCCTGATGAACTGACGGTTCGCTGGGACTCTGTGGCGTTTCAGGTAGTACAGGACGACAACCATCGGCACGTAGAATGCCCACAGACTCCACCAGAGATTCTTCCCGAAGACTGTCAACCATTGGGAGAGCACAGCCGAACCTACAACAAATATCGCGACCCACCCGCCAAACTCATCATAGAACCAACCTATAATCGCTGTCACTGCGATTGCTGAGAGTAGTGCCGTTAGCACATAGAATGACCATAACTTGATTTGCGGCGAGAGGGGAATAATCTTGTCCAGTAGACTGAAGATAATTCCTTGTCCACCGGGTTGTGACATGTACGGTGAGAATTCATCAAAGGTGAGTCTGTTAAGATAGGCTATATATTGTCGGTCAATCTGTGAGGCAGATATCCATTCTTGCTGAATATTCGTCGTAATTCCCGCCCCCGTCAGACCACCTACCGAGAAGATACCGTCTTGATGAGATTTGACCATTCTTCCGACAATAAGGCTCTCAGTATCTCGCTGATGCGTATCAAACCATTCCTGTTCGGCGACATGCCATACGTTAAAGAGAAATCCGAAAAATAGGAGGCCGATGGATAGTCCCCATAAGGCTATCTTCTTTGTGGATTCTGATTGACTGAGGTGTTTAAGTTGCAGAATAAGCATGGCGGTGTGTTTGTCGTTGCCTTATAGTGAGTTCCATAATTAATTGGACGCTCTTACCGTACCGCAAACTGTTAGTTTGCGTGACAAGTGTTCCCATATTTTTCGACTTTACTAATCTAATATGCGAGTTATGTTATCACGATTCTTTCGTTTTTAGCAATCTTTTTAGTGTGGAAATGGCTATCAGTCGTCTGCTTTCAGCGATCGGTAGCCTTTCATGAAAATTTACTGACGATTGACCGCCGATGTATGTTATAATCTGGGGCAATTACGTTAAGGTTTAAAATCTCTAAATAGGCGAAAAATGGGCAAAAATAGAGGCATGGCATACCATCAAGCCGGGAATGAGGGCAACGGGTCATCAGCAGAAACCCCATATCAAACCCTATGGTCAAAAAGAGCGTTGGTTATCGGCATCGCCTTGGCTGTCTTAGAGTGTTTAATCGCGCCCTATAACGATTTTGTCATTCGTAACACCTTTCTGGCAGGCGGTCATTTTCCGCTTGCCCCATTTTTTGTCTTGACCGCCTTGGCGTTGGTTGTTAATTCCGTTTTAAGGCTACGGCATCCCAAACGCGCCCTCTCCTCCGAAGAACTCGTCGTTATCTGGTGTATCATGATTGCTGTCGCCGGTATCCCCTCATCCGGCATGATGCGGGATGCATTGTCTACTTTCGCAGCTTATCACTATTTCGCCACACCCGAGAACGAATGGCGATCGCTTTTCTTTCAATATATCCCCGAGTGGCGTGTCGTGCGAGATGAGACTGCGATTGTCTCTTTCTACGAAGGCTTATCCGTCGGCGAGCGGATCCCTTGGGGTGCGTGGCTGAAACCGCTCTCCGTGTGGGCGTTGTACGTTCTAACCGCCTATTTCGTTATGGTCTGCCTCGCTGTGGTACTCCGAAAACAGTGGATCGAATACGAGAAATGCACATTTCCACTCGTTCAACTGCCTGTGGAGATCTCTGTGCATCAATCAGGTATTGTCAATTCATTTTTCAAAAATAGGAAGATGTGGGTGGGCTTCGCGATACCAGCGTTTATTCACACCCTGAACGGGCTGCATGCGTATTTTCCTACACTCCCCAATATCCCGATCCGATTTTGGCTCGACCCGTTTCTCGTCGGTAGACCGCTCAACGCCTTGAGACCTTTTCAGATTGTAGTCTTGATGTCGATGGTCGGATTTAGCTATCTTCTCACACTTGAGGTCGCTTTTAGCCTTTGGTTCTTCTTTTTGTTTTTCAAACTACAATGTCTCATCGGCAGCATGCTCGGTTTCTTCATAACCAAGGGGCCGGGTGTAAAATGGACGGCGTATTCGTTCAGTGCAGCGCAGGAAGCAGGCGCGTGTCTGACGCTTGGAGCTTGGGCACTCTTCAAAGCCAGAACGCACATCAAGCACCTATTTTTAAGCGGCTTCAGACGCGGTGCCCCCCAATCTGACGCTCAGAACGAACCGATGCCTGCCGGGTTGACAGTTTTTGGGTTGCTCGGAGGTCTATCCCTCTTAATATACCTCAGCGTCTTGATGGGAATGTCACTCGGATTTGCGGTGCTTTTTGTGGTCTTTTCGGTGGGTGTGTTCGTTGCCTTAACATGGCAGATTATCAACGGCGGTATCCCTTTTATCAATCCTTCATTTTCACCGCAAAGTTTCTTCCTCACGACACTTGGAACGGCACGCCTGACACCCGCAACGACAACATGGCTGTTCATGCAACCCACCGGTTTAACCTCACACTTGAGGGAGTTTATGATGCCGAATGTGATGAACGGGTTGAAGGCAGCGGATGCAGTCAGAGCCAACCGGCGACGGCTCCTCACAGCGATGGGAGTAGCGATGGTGGTCGGGCTGTTTGTCTCCTATTATTCCGTGCTGAAAGTCAGTTACCAACACGGCGCACTATTCGTGCATACAGGTGGTAGCGGCGGGGTACGCTGGTTGAGTGCCGTCCTCACCAGTCCTACAGAGGGAACCGACTGGGCGAATACGGCTTGGACGCTTTTCGGGAGCGCGTTTACGATCGGGCTGATGTGGATACGAAAAGTCTTTGTCTGGTGGCCGATTCATCCCATCGGATACACGATGTTAAGCTCGTGGGCATCGTTTAAGCTCTGGTTCTCCATCATGCTCGGTTATTTTTTCAAATATGGCATCGTGAAATATGGCGGACTCAGAGCATATAGAGAAGCGCGTCCGTTGTTTCTTGGATTGATTCTCGGTGAGATGACGTGTGCGGGACTCTGGTCGATCGTCGGGATGCTAACCGGCATCCAAACCGGCTATCGCATCTTGCTGGATTGAGGTATGAAAGGTTCGTAGACGTGTGGAAATCACACAAAGGAAGGTGAGTTATGCGGAATCATGACGATTTTTTAATGGAATCGTATCAGTTTAGGGAAAAGATGGTCGCCGATAAATTTCGACCGAAATATCACTTCTTACCGCCATACGGCAGATGGAATGACATCAACGGTGCGACCTTCTTCAACGGTAGGTACCACCTCGGCTACCTTCAGAAGATAAGAAACGGTCCCAATGAGAGAGATTTTTCCAGTTGGCAGCACATTTCGAGTCGGGATCTGCTGCATTGGCAATATCACACAGCCTACCTCGACGAGCCGCTTGAAGGCAAAAAAGGCGACTATTTCAACAGCGGCGACATCATGGAAGGAATGGAAATTCCGACAATTATCACCAATATGCCCAGAAGGGGGATCTGTATCTACCAATGCCACGATGCCAATCTCTCGCACTGGACACCGTTGGCAGAAAACCCAGTGATCCCAATCAATACCGACCAATTCCCTGAATGCGTGATTTTCGATCCGAGCGGCTGGAAAGAGGGTGACACCTATTACGCCTTGATCGGCAACAAAAACCATCGTCCCGGCTACGAGGGCGATTCGACGAGCCTGTTTAAGTCGGAAGATCTCAAGCGATGGAACTACGTCGGTCCCTTCTATAAGTCCTCGCGCCAGTGGACAGCAGAAATTGAAGATTGCGCCTGCTCCGACTTCTTCCGTTTCGGCGAGAAATACATGCTCCTGATGCACACGCATTTCCCCTTCAACAAATGTCAGTATTACATTGGAAACTACGAAAATGAGACCTTCTATCCCGAAGTTAACGGACAGCTTAGCCATCGCGGTAGTATGCTCTCCGGTCCCGAAACCCTCATCGACGATAAAGGTAGACGGCTCTTTTGGGGGTGGATTGCCGATGCCCACGATGCAGATAGACACGGTTGGCAGAGCATTATGACGCTCCCTTGGCATCTGAAGCCGACTTCGGACAACCGCTTAAACATTGAACCGGTCCCAGAATTACAATCCTTGAGATATAATGAATTCCAAGTCGAAGACCTATTTTTAGAAGCAGGGCAGGAGATCACCGTTGAAGGGCTTGCTTCAGACTGTATGGAACTGAAACTGACGATAGAACCACGTGCTGCGCAACGCTTTGGGTTAAAATTGTGCTGCTCGCCAGATATGGAAGAGGAAACGGTGATTCGTTACGATGTAGGGCAGCAAGCCTTTGTTGTCGATTTTGAAAAAGCGAGCAATGATTGGACACTTTCATATCGTTGTGGACGTGAAGTGCTGAAACCAGGAAGGTTTAAACAAACGGTGCCTTACGCGCTGAGAGACAACCAAACACTCGAACTCAATATCTTCGTTGATAGATCGGTCATTGAAATGTTCGTTAACGCTGAGATGTGCATTGTTCAACGGGTTTATCCGACCCGATCCGACAGCAAACAGGTACGGTTGTTTTGCGAGGATGGGCGAATTGCGGTCAGAAATATCGTCAAATGGGAGATGGACGCAACCAATCCTTGGTGAGTTTTCGGCTAAACTGTCCTTTGTCTATTATGGCGCGAAACTCGATCGCAGTTTGATGCCCCAGCGTCCTTCCTCATAAGTTAAGACATAGAGCGATTCGTAGGCGGCAATGACGGTGCCATCGGCGCGATAACGTGTAAATTGCGTGTCAACGTGTACTTTGGACTCTGATATATGGACAATGTTGCGTCTGTCCCAACCACTATGATGCCAACCCCTGGCGGTTAGGTTTTTTCGTATTCTCTCCACATCTTGCTCACCCGGTTTATTGAGTAGACGCATATTACCGGAAGCGAGGCGGTAGTGCGGAAAGTGAAACGTCTTCTCCCATGCGACTATATCAAGACGATTGAAGGCATCCATCCACGTGTCAAGCACTGCCATGATTTCAGCTTCGATTGTTTCTCTCATTACTTACACCTCAAATACGGTAGATTTTAGAACGCAATAAGTCGTTTTGGATTTGTGATTTTCATAGACAATAGTTCTCACTGCAGACGGGGTTCTGCGTTTCACACCCAATTGCTAACATAAAGATGAGTCCGCAGAGAAGCAGATAGAGAATAGGAGTGTATTTCATCGGTTATCTCCTTAATCTAACAGACGTTTTTCCTCAGATTCACGGAGCCTTGAGGGAAAATAGCAGTATTATTGCTATTAGAAAGAGTGCCCAGCCCCAAAAAGCAGACCATAACCGATTTTTTAATTTTTTACTGACTTCTTGAAGTTGCTTTTGTGCATTTTCAAGTTTTGCATGCAGAATAGATTCAGTGGATGTGACAATGATCTTTTCAGTCACGCGTCTTTTCGCTTCTTTGTCTATGTGCTGTTGCGTCTTTGCTTGTATGACATCTCCAGAGGCAGCGAATCGTTTTTTCGCTGCCTGCTCTATAAGCATTTCACTGCGTTTTTGTATACGAGATTCTAATGAACGTTGATGCCAGATTTCTTTTTTTACATATTTTTCAAAAATAGCACGCGTTATTGACATAAAATTGCTTCGCCCCATATTTTCGATATAATGCCACTCATCTGCGTTCATGCTATTGGCAAATATCCCCAGACGGGTATCGGTTGCTGATAGGTAGGATTTTAGT
>JAJECD010000141.1 GCA_022822215.1 Candidatus Poribacteria bacterium
CCATAAGAATCTCCATTATTGATATCCAAATCAAACCTCGGATGCGGGCTAAGTTGCTTCAGCAGTGCTGACGTGCCTTCCTCTTTCACCCGCCAGAGGTCGCCAACCGCAACCGCTTCGTCCGGCAAAAAAGCACGGAAAACCGAGGTAGGATGCCGTTTCTCAGGTTCAGCTACCGTGAAGTTTGCCAACGCATCCCACTTTACATGGAAATTATATTGTGTATATTCAACGGGTGCAATGAAGCCCTTGAGAGCCACTTCTGATGTTCCATCAAGGTTAAGTGTTATTTTATTTTTCGCTGCCGAGTGATTATCGGCGTTGAGCTGTCCGTTGATAACAACTAAAATCAGGAAACCAATCGTTAAAATTTTCATTTTTCAATCTCCTTTAATTTGCTTTGATTTTACCCCACATTGTCGTCATGGATCGCACTGAAGGCGAAACACTTAAGGTCGTCGGAACAAACCAATCCGGCCAATGGTTACTGCCCTCATGTGTTAGTTGTATTGTGTTGCCACCCTTCACATCTGTTTTGTAGAGTTGGTGACGACCACTGGCATTGCTGTAGATAATTTCGTTACCCTCTGGAGACCAAGTAGGATCAGAGGCAAACTTTTCTTCAGCTTCGGTAATCTGGCGAAGACTTGTACCGTTGCTATTCACAACGTAGATTGTTGATCCCCTCACCGAAAGAAAACCTTCTCCGTTAAAGCCTCCATCGATTTTTGCAAAGGCAATTTTGTCGCCACGTGGGGACCAGCTCGGATCAACTATCCGCGGCATTTCCCTTGAAAGAAGTGTCTTTTTGGTGTTTGCCTGCAGGTCAAAAATACCCAAAGGCAGGTCTTTACGACCGTGGACTCCAAAAACTATCTCTCGTCCATCAGGTGACCAACTCGGATTAGAACCATCTGTCAATTTCTCGACGGAATCCCCATTTATTGTTGCGCTATAAAGTGTAAGTTCGGTTGATGGCACAAATCGGAATCCGAATGATAACTTTGCCAGTCTTGGATCTCCTTGAGCATAGACGATCCTTTTGCCATCGGGCGACCAGTCGGGGTACCGTCTGTATTTACTATCTGCGAATACCTTCCGTACATTTTTGCTGTCTGCATCCATCACGTATAAATCGAAAACTCCCTTCCGGCGGTTGGAACTGAAAAGTATCTGCTTTCCGTCTGGGGACCAGACCGGATCGTAATCTTCTGAAGCATGCTGGGTCAAATTAACTTGCTCATTTCCATCGGAGTTCATGGTATAAATTTCAGCATTACCGTCCCGTTTTGATGTAAACACGATTTCTGCTGCCCACCCACCCTGGATGCCACTGAACACGAGTATCGCACTGAGGGTGCAGCTGAACATAATAAATTTCGTACAATTTTTCATAACTGTTCTCCCTACAGATGAGTGATAAGTTTTGATATTTGCTTGTATCAATATATAGTGACGCGGTTAAGGGGCAAAACGGTTGCCTAATTCTGCAAAAATCAGAGAAAATCGTAGTTAAACAACCGTCCTTGACAAAATAAAACATCTGCATAGAATAGTAGGCAAACACAAAAACAGCGTTTATACCCTTGCAACCATCAAAATCAGAAAGGAAAGAGTTAATGATTCAAACGGCTTATAAAGAAGCGCATCGTCCGCAGTTCCATTTCACACCCAAAACCAACTGGACCAACGATCCAAACGGTCTGATTTACTATAAAGGCGAGTATCACCTGTTCTTTCAACACAACCCATTCGGGATCGATTGGGGCAACATGACATGGGGACATGCTATCAGTCGGGACCTCGTCCACTGGAAGCAGCTCCCACACGCCCTGCATCCCGATGAACTCGGCACAATCTTCTCAGGTTCCGGGGTTGTGGATTGGAACAATACCGGCGGCTTCCAGACAGGAGACGAGTCAGTGCTCGTCAATTTTTATACCTCTGCGGGTAGCCACGCACCTAAAGAAGTCCCATTTACGCAAAGTATCGCCTATAGCAACGACAGGGGACGAAGTTGGACAAAGTACGAAGGCAACCCTGTCATTGAACATATCGTCGGAAGCAATCGCGACCCGAAGGTCATCTGGCATGAACCGACACAAAAATGGGTGATGACGCTCTATCTCGACCAAAACGACTATGCCCTGTTCGGATCGACGAACCTTAAGGAGTGGACTCGACTGTCCGATCTCCAGATTCCCGATACAGAATGCCCGGATATTTTTGAACTTCCTGTTGATGATGATCCTGATAATACCAAATGGGTTTTTTGGGGGGCGGCAGGGAAATATTACGTCGGAAACTTTGACGGAACGACCTTTACACCCGAAGACGAAGCACATCGCGCCGATTACGGTGCCAACTTTTACGCAGCACAAACGTGGAGCGATGTCCCAGAATCTGATGGCAGATGCATCCAAATCGCTTGGATGAGTGGCAGTAAGCCGCCAGATATGCCTTTTAATCAGCAGATGAGTTTTCCATGCGCGCTAACCCTTCGGACGACTTCGGAAGGGATCCGTCTACATCGAGAACCCGTGGCGGAAATTGAAAATATCCACGATTACACACACGCGTGGAGCGATCTGGCACTGAAACCGGGTGAAAATCTGCTTGCTGGATTGACAGGTGAGTTATTCGATATCCGCGCTGAGATAGCACTCAACGACGCTGCAGCCGTTGGGTTCAACATCCGTGGAGAAGATGTTCGCTACGATGTGGCAGAGCAGCAACTCACATTCCTTGAAAGGAGTGGACCCCTCGCACCAAAGGATGGAAAAATCAGTTTGCAAATTCTCGTGGATCGCATCTCTATTGAGGCGTTCGGCAACGGTGGTGAACTCTCAATGACTTCCTACTTCCTACCCGATCTCGATAACGCGGACATCGGAATTTATGCCGATGGCGGCACTGCGAGGTTAGTCTCACTGAAGGGGCATGAGTTAAGGTCATCGTGGGTATAATTGATAGATAGGCTTTCCTAAGTATAAAGCGTCGCTATAAGATTCCGCCTGCCACCGCTATTTCGGAATTCGCAGAGGTAGATGCCTTGCCACACCCCTAAATTGAGGCGATGGTCGGTAATCGGGATGGAGACGGTAAAACCGACGAGCGAGGCTTTGATATGCGCTGGCATATCGTCATCGCCTTCTATCGTGTGTCGGTAGAACGGCTCACGTTCTTTCACAAGTCGGTCGAAACTGTTTGCAAAATCTTCGCGAACAGTCGGGTCGTCGTTTTCATTGATGGTTAACCCTGCTGAGGTGTGTTTGATGAAGAGGTGTAGGAGGCCTTCTTTTGGCAGTTCGCTGATCGATTTTATAATCTCATCTGTGATGAGATGAAAACCGCGTGGATATTCGGGCAAGGTTATTTCGATGTGTTGAATCATTTTTCAGTCTGCTCCTTAGTTGCTGATTGATGCTAATGTATTATATCATGTTTCTCTGGTTTTTCAACAGGGTCATTTAGTTTTACAGATTTACTTTATAGATGTAGATATTTCTCCGCTGTAGGAGCGAGCTGTGCTCGCGATATTTCCTACAAACGTTAACCTAT
>JAJECD010000182.1 GCA_022822215.1 Candidatus Poribacteria bacterium
CAAAACACTCCATTTATTCCCATAAGTACTTTTCAGTACGCTTCAAAGGGACTTTAAATCTCATGATACCCAATTTTGGAATATATTGCAACCCCTTTAAAATACTCCATTTAAAAATAAAACAGCGCGTATGAGATCCGCTTCTTGAAAACCCGTGGCATAGAGAACAGCCGTCTCATCAACATACGTATATCTGTTCTCGCCGAAAAAATGTGTGATTTCAAAATTCAGACGGAACGTTCGACTCAAGTCGTAATATATCCCCGCTCCCCAGTCAGAGAGGTTTGCGTTGAAGTCGAAGTACCGGAAGTTGAATCGGTCAAGGGCATCGTTAATGAAATCGACACGGACAAGGCTAAAGTATACAAACGCCCGCGCTTCTCGGTAATTGTAGAGGCTATGGTCGCGTATCCACGTGAAATCAAGCTGAACTCGGTCGTCCCAAGAGGTTTCAGTCGTCCTATCATCTTGATTGAAACGTCCACGGAAATCCTCAAAATCCCGTGCGCGATAGTAACTTATATCGGTGGATCGAATAAAAGTCAGCCTGTTGGAGAGCGCGAGTCGGTAGGCTTCGTTGATGTCATAAGATAAGATAAGATTGGCATCCGCGGTATCCTGAATAACCTGTTCATCAAAATCGGATTTGGTATAGAGATCGGCATCTAAGTCATCTTGATTGTCAATTTCCACGTCGTATAGGTCGCGTGTATAACGGAGTTTAAGTTCTGTTTGGAACATCGGAGAAATTAAGGATTGCGTTGGCGCATATTTCCTGAATCGCAATTCTGCAGGATTGAGGTAGTAAAGGTTTCCAGTGCCATCAATCCCCTTGAGCTCCAACGCGATATCGGTTTCCATCTCTCGTTGGAATGGAACCAGTAGTTTTTGGGTATAGACACCATCTGTGGTAAATCGCTGAATGCGCCGGAGCCGGTAGCGAAACAGACGGGTTACATCGGTATACCGCCGGGTCGGATCGTCAAGTCGTGTTGGCAGGGTAGAGACGAAATCCTTGAGATATTTTGCTGTGTCAGCGACAAGCAGTGTTCCGTCTTCCAAAGCCGCTATCTGGGAAGGTTCGATAAATTGACCGGCTGCGTCTCCATATTCGCCGAAAGCGTTCAAGAATTCCCCATCAGCACTATATTTCAGCACGCGATGCCCTTTTTCATCAACAATATAGAAGTTTCCAGTCCCATCAGTGGTTATATCAACTGGATAGATAAAGTCTCCCGTCCCAGATTGTCTGAGCGGATAGTGAGCGACAGGTCTGCCATCCGCATCCAGTTTAAAGATACGTTTATTTTTCCCGCCCGCATCACAGACGTAGAGATTGCCGTGTCCGTCTACGGTTAGCAAAAAATTGCGTTTTGTGTCGCCCTGTGGAACAATGAGGATATAATTGCCGTCGGCATCGAGACCCGGACTGGCTGACGCAAGCGGGGCGATGCGTTTGCTGAAATCTTGGATTGGGTAGGTTGCGACAAAGGTGCCGTGTGCGTCGAATTTATGGATACCTGGCGCGTAGTTGAAGATGCTTGGTTCTGGTAGTGCTTGCGGTGTCGTGTCTGCAATTTCAATGAACACCCAATCCATGACATAGATAGCATTATCCGTCCCTATAGCAATATCCGTAGGATTGATGAATCGAAATTCGCTCTCCGCCTCCATCTGGATGTCAAATACAAAACTTCCGGTTTCATCGAATTTTTGGATTCTGAAGTTATCCGTATCTGTAATATAGACGGCACCGTCAGGTCCGAACGCCATAAATAAGGTTTCTGCGAATTGCGCCTCGCCTTCCCCTTTTGCACCGAACTCACTCACAAATTTGAATTCTCCAGCGGCGTTTAGAGACATCGGAAATAAGAACAAAAGACAGAGTATCAAGTTTCTTAGTTTAGACATTTGCTATTTTTTGAACGAGCGATCGACCTTTCTCATGGACAGATATTTTATTAATGCGGTGGGTTCAACTGTTTTTTCGGATATTGTCCAAGACACCGTTGATGAATTTGGGCGAGTCCGGCGTGCTGTAAGACTTGGCAATCTCAATAGCTTCATCGATTGTGGTGGCTGGATCAACATCATTAAAATAGAGCATTTCATACGTCGCGCATCGCAGGATTGAGAGGTCTACGATAGGCATTCGGTGGAGTTTCCAGTTTTTAGAGGCGTTTTGAAGCAACGTATCAATAGATTCGAGATGTGCAATGGTGCCTTCAACAAGCTGCCTTGCGAAGCAACAGAGCTCCACTGATGTATCCTGACGCTGTGAAAACCCATCTATGACCGTTTGCACCGGTGTCTCGGTGAGTTGAATTTGATATAGCATTTGCATCGCAGTGATGCGTGATTGTCTGCGAGAGAACATTATATATTCCTATTACTGCCTTTTATCGTCACTATATAATAAAGGCGTTTGTTTCGGTGTGCATATTAGTTTGTATTATACACCATTTCAGGCGAGGTGTCAAGTTAGTTTTCAGGTGTCGGTTATTGAATACCTCTGGCATAAATATTTGAAACACTTGACAATTCTGTGAAAAAGTTTTAAAATCTCACCTATTAGCCTTGAGTGAAAGGAGAGACCTATGAATCTACGTAAAAGAGATTATGGTACAGTTGTTGGACCACATCCCCGTACTGCAGAAGCAGGCTTCAAGATGCTGCTTGCCGGTGGCAATGCTGTTGATGCCGCAGTTGCCGCCGCCTTCGCAGAAGGAGTCGTTGAACCCTCACACAACGGCATCGCCGGATATGGAGGGTGTGTACTCATCTATCGTAAAAAGACACAAGATGTCATTGCGATAGACTATAACACCGCTGCCCCCGCTGCTGCCTCTGAAAATATGTTTACCATTGAAGATGCCCCAAATGCGGTGGCGGGCTATCGTGTGCCGGGGCGTGTAAATGTCCACGGACCACAATCCATTGGGGTGCCAGGCGTTGTAGCTGGGTTGTGTTTAACGTTATCGGAGTTTGGAAGTCTACCGCTTGCGGATGTCCTGCGTCCAGCCATCAATTCAGCACGCCACGGTTACGCTCCAAACAGTGCGAATCGTGGTGGCATGGCAGGGAACGCCGACCGCTGGAAAAAAGACTTTCCAGAAACGGCGCGCGTTTTCTTGAAAGATGGTAGAGCACCAAAGAAGGGTGAAAGACTTACGAATCCGGAACTTGCTCGGACGCTGGAGACGGTCGCCGAAGGCGGACGCGAGGCATTCTACGAAGGGTCAATCGCTGAAACAATCGCCAACCACATTCAGGAATTAGGCGGTTGCCTCACTGTGGAGGACCTGAAGAACTACCGTCCGTTTATCACACAACCCTACGAAATCCAGTATCGCGGCTATTCGGTCTACACGGCACCGTTGGGTGCGGGCGGACTAACAACCTTACACATGCTTCGTTTGGTGGAAGAATTCGATATGGCAGTAATGTCGGTCGCCGAAAGGTTTCACCTTTTCGCTGAAGCGATGAAAGTGTGCTGGCCCGAAAGGCTCCGCCGCTTCGGCGATCCAGAGTTTGTCGATATAGACATAGAAACGGAACTCTCCGATAGTTTCATTGCGACACTCAAGGAAAAACTACAAGCCGGTCTTCAAGCTCCGCAACCCGGAGAAGTCGTCTACTACGAACCGATGAACTGCACAAGCCATATCTCTACCGCAGATGCGGAAGGGAATATGGTATCCCTGACACAAACGCACGGTGGTGGTTTCGGCTCAATGGTGACAGTGCCTGGTACGGGGCTGCTCTTTGGACACGGTGTCGGACGTTTCGATCCGAGACCGGGCATCGCGAATTCAATCGGACCGGGTAAACGTCCACTTCATAATATGGCACCGTTTCTCGCCACACGAGAAGGGATGCCCTTTGCTACGTACGGTATACCGGGGGGTCGGACTATCCCGAATAACCAACTAAACATTAGCGTTAGCCTCATGGACCTTCAGGTGCCGATACAGGCGGCGTTGGATGCCCCGCGGCTTCACACGGATGGTGCTGAACCGATCCAAGTCGAACCGCGCGCAGGTGAAGAGACGCTGACAGCATTGCGGAAACTCGGACACGAAATTACGCCAAGTGCGGGGATCGGTGGTCCCGGACACGGGATCCGTCTCTGGGAAGACGGGACACGACATGATGGCGGGACGGATCCGCGAGGCGAAGGCAAAGTAATGACAAAGTAACAGGAGTTTTGACAATAACTTCGTGCTTTGTAAAAGGCGCGAAAAGATGGAGAAATCATGGCACAATTTGTAAAAGCCGCGACAACGGATCAGATTCAACCCGGCAAATGTATTGGTGTAAAAGTCGACGGTGTTTTCATCGGTATCTACAACGTGAAGGGTGAGTATTACGCGATGAACAACATCTGTCCACACCTTGGTGGCGTTTTGAGTTACGGTTTCTTAGACGATAGCTGCGTCACGTGTCCACTCCACATGTGGGAGTTTGATGTGACGACGGGCGAGTGTGTGTGGCCAGGTGAAGAAAAGTTGCCGACATACGCCGTTAAGGTGGAAGGTGAAGACATCCTTGTAGATGTCGAAACGCCGCGCTAAAGTAATTAATGCATACGTTGTACGCGGGTTTTAGTATGACGGCGTGATCGCGTGATCGCGCCTTTTGAACAGGAGAAAAATATGGCATATCTGCTCACCGGTGGCATGGGATGCATCGGTACTTATGTGATCCGTGACCTGCTGGCTGCTGGTGAAAAGGTAGTCGTTTACGATTTCGCTTACGACTTAACTATTCCAAAAATGGTACTGACGGATGACCAACTCGAAGGGTTCACCTTCGTGCAGGGCGACATTACCGACCTGCCACACGTTTTACGTACCGTCCAAGAACACGAGATTGATCGGATTATCCATCTGGCATCGTGGCAGGTGCCGGCGTGCAACGCGAACCCACCTCAGGCACTGAAAATCGTTTGCGAAGGGACAATCAACATATTGGAAGCGGCGCGTATCTTCAACCTCAAACGGGTTGTCTGGGCGAGCAGCGTTGCAGTCTTCGGCGCGCCAGAGGATTACAACCACCAACAGATTCTCAACGATGCGCCACACTACCCGAAGTTCATCTACGGGGCATGTAAATCCCTGAACGAGAAATACGCCACACACTATTTCGATGCGTATGGGGTTGACTCTATTGGACTCCGGTTTACGGCTGTCTATGGGGTCGGTCGGACGCGCGGTATGAGTTCCTTTACGACACAAATGATTGAGGCGGTGGCGTTAGGTGAACCGTACGTCTGTCCTTTCGGCGATGATGCAGTGGATTGGCAGTATGTGGAAGACGTGTCCAGCTCGATTGTGCTGGCGTGTACCTGTCCAACAACACAGACGCGCGTTTTTAACGTGAAAGGTGGCATTCGACCTGTCAAGGAAGGTGTCGCGTATCTTAAGACGTTGGTGCCGGACGCGCAGATCACACTGGAACCAGGGGTGTTTGGCATCTCATGGGATTATGACGCTACACCGATTGCCGAGGAGATGGGGTTCACGCCTGCGTATACGATGGAACAAGGAATTCTGAAAACGTTCAACCGTTTCCGCGAGCGGGCGGGACTGGAACAGATAACGCCTTGAAGGATGCGGAGAGAAATAGTCCTACTATCTATCACCCAACGGACAATAGATGCGGTGTTCTCCGAAAACCTTGTACTTACCCATCTGTAGCACCGGCTTTTCGCAGTACTGGCACGGTAATAACCCAACCAATACACCACTCAAAAACCCGATAAGTCCCAACAGGATGACGATCATGCCCATGCGGCGAGAGAGCTTCAGTGCTGGTGTTGAATTTTCCATTAGTGGTTGGCCCCTCATTCTAATATAAGAGTTGTTAGCATATATCCCATCAAAAATGCAAGTCCTGTCACCCCAACACAGAGGGCTGTCACCCTGAGGCGGTAAACATTTGATTTAATAAGAACAATTGCGGATATAATAACAATCCCAAGCGCAATAAATCCAATTGCTTTTTGCATTGCTTCATTCTGCATTATCTGCAGGGCGAGGATAAGGAAAGATATTGGCAGTGTCACAAAAGCGACATGTCTTTTGTTTAATGGGTCAAACTGTAATTTCATGCGACCCTCCATTCACTATGCTCTGTAGGTATTGCCTATTTCTTCGAGATCGGCCAGACATTTGGTTCCTTAGAGCAGATGGGATCGCGAGTGAAAAAATATATTCCTCATGAGATGGTCTCCTCTTGTTTCCGAAAGTTACGCCTTTCAAGTAAACAAGTTAACCGTAAACCTGCACCTGATAGCACTTCCGGGCATAATATACGATTGGGAAATTAATAACAAGAAAATTGTGAGTCAGAAAATACTCCGTAGAATCATAAAAATTCCGAATAAGATTGACATAAACCCGAGAAATAAGGTTAATCTGCCTATCGATTTTGTCATTGAAAAAGCAATCAGCTTCCGCACGATCAGACGTTCCCAGACGACCAATGCACAACCATTCAAAAGTATTACTGTTCCTTGTTCCACATCTGTAATTTCGAGAATCCTATCAAAAACGAAAGCCTCTCTTATCACAACAGCATCAAGCGTGAGTGCGTATCCAGCTGCAGCAGCAACGAAACCTGTACTTACAATCAATGAATAGTTTACTGTGGCTATATTTAGAACCACAAAGAGCCATACTAAAATTGCCAGATTCGTAAACGCCGAAGGTACAGACTGCACCCATTCCCACTGATTTACCGTCGGAAAATCAGGAAACAGATGCGCTAATATATTAGCCAATCCTAATCCACCTATGCCACATCCCAAGACGAAGATAACACTGCAAGCGATAGAAGCAGAGAGGCGGATACGTGGAATTTGCAGCGGCGCGAGTGCACAGCCAACCAATACGAAACTGATCGAAATCAATAGGATTGTGTCATCGCTGCCCACATCCAGTGGAACTGCTATGAAACTGAGAATCAAGGGATTCGCCAGTATGCCCTGCCATGTCGTTTTGGAAACTTTTGGGAAATTTGGGAATGCGTTAGTCATTGTATTTGGTTCCGGTTATTATAACACGTCTACAAGTTGCCGTGCGAAAATCAACCCGATGACACAGACGATTGCTGTCAAGGTGCGCTTCTCACTCTTAATGGCACGTGTCCAAGAAAAATCGTGCAGAGATGGGTCGGGATAGGGATGAAAACGTGGAAGGAAACGGGGTACCCGCTCTCGATATGCCCGATAGACTTGCCCGCAGGACTCCAAGAGATATGCCTCCTCCAGCGCAATAATTGGAAGATATTGGAAGAAATAACCGACAACCAAGACAGCAACAAGCCAATAGACATTCGCGACAAGACAGACACCAAAACTAAGCAGAAAATTGCCGAGATAGAGTGGGTTTCGGACGTAACTATAAGGACCCGTTGTAACGAGATCACGGGCGGCACCGAGGGTTCTGGCACGGGTGGATGCGCCGGCATAACCGACCGCCCATATTCGGAGAAATTCACCGATAACAATAAACGGCACACCTACCGCTCCTGTATACCATGTAGGTTCCGCGAAATAGAGGAGAGCGAAGATAAAAGGAATCGGCGTGTAACTACGGATTTTGAAGAAGAAGTTGCCGATTTTTGAGGCGGTCATGTTTTTCTTGTGCCAGCGAGTAGTTTAATTCTATTTCGGTGTCCGCCAGATGAGGATACCGCCGACAATTGCATAGAGGATATTCGCGCCCCAACAAGCGAGGAATGGATGGAGTTTGCCGCTTTCACTCAGCCCTTCAAGCGTTGCAAAGGAAAGTGCCCAATAGATGAAAGAGATAAAGAAGGCAATCACTAAACCCGCAAAAAAACCTGCCCTCCCAAATCGGATGGCAATTGGCGCGCCAAGCATGATGACGACAACGGCAGCGAAGGGATATGCCGTTTTATGATATAACTTCACGCGCTCCTTTCGGGAGATCTGCCCCGCTTCTTGTTTATACGCGATCTGCTCTCGAAGCTCCTTAATCGTCATCGCCCTGGGATCTTTTTCGCTTCCGATAAAACGTGCGGGGTCTTCATAGCGGTCAATCGCATAAGTGTCGAAAGTTTCGTAATTGACCTCAACGCCTTTCTCAAAGTGGCGTATATAGCCATCGGTGAGTTCCCACTGTGTAGGGGTCCATGTTGCTGACTTCGCAAAGGTAACGCGTTCAAGCTGCTCATCTGCATCATACGCATAGATTGTCAAGTGGCTGATTTCCTGAGCATCTAAGGCGATTCGTTGCGAGTAAAAGATACGATTGTCTTTGCCTTTAAAGACGATGTTTCTGCCGCGTCGCGGTCGGACTTTGTTTTCCAAGAGATGTGCTTGGTGGAAGGCGGGTGATGCGACTCGGTCATAAAAAAGTGCGAAGAGTCCACAGATAAGGAGTGTCGCCACAAGAATCGGGACGAGAATCCGGTAGACACTGACACCGCCAGCCTTCATCGCCGTGAATTCGTTGTTTCTTACCATCCTGCCGAGTGTAAAAAAGACAGCGACAAACGCGGCGATAGGCACCATCTCCATAATCCGACGCGGTGTCCGAAAAAGAACAATCTTGATCGCCGTTATATAGTCGATGTCGTCCTCAAACTTCTTGAGGTCGTAATCCAGCAGACGGACGATGACAACCAACGCGATAAAGAAACACAGCCCAACAATGAAGGCGCGGAGATATTCCCGAAGCAAGTAACGGTCTAAAATATTCAAACGATGTTTTCCATTGTAACGGCACACGGCGTGTGCCTACTACTTTGCAATTAGGACTCCGCGTTCCTATTAACAACGAGAGGTACTTTTCTGTCCCGATCCCGCCACGCGCGTAATTTTCCTTCACCCATTACCCAGAGACTCAGTGCGATTCCGAATATCCCAATTACCATATTCGGTAGCCACATAGCAAACATCGGCGGGAGGACTTCGTCAATTCCTGCAGTCTGTCCGGCTTGCAGTAATAAGTAATAAATGACGATGACAGCTAACCCGATCCCGAATCCGATCATTTTGCCGCTCCGTTTCACCATTAACCCTAACGGAATACCAATTAAACCGAGCGCGAAGCATGCGAATGGAATAGAAAACTTTTTGTGATATTCGACCTGAGCAAAACGGAGCTTATGGCGTGTATAGTCTGGATTTGTGCTGGTTTGGAGGGCGGCTTGCAATGTGCTGACGAATTCCTGAAGTTGGGCAATGCTCATCGAACGCGGGGTTTGATTTTGAAATTCGCCGCGTTCCAAGTCTTCGGTCATCTGAAGTGAGAGTTTTTGTTGTTGAAACTTTGTTATACGAAATTCATCCGGATTGTCTGTCGCAGGTTCATAAGAAAGCCCATCGTAAAGCGTAAGCATTGCCCTGCCGTCTTCAAAAGCAAGCGTCGCTTCTTCTGCATGGCTAAATACCGGTCGCCCCCCCCAGATACTATCCCAGATTTTGACGTTTTGCATGCGTCCGCTTTCTACATTGGTAGACTCATACATCCAAAGCTTTCCCTCGGTTTCCAACTCCTTCATAACAGTCGCTTCCTCAAGAACGAAAGCCGGATTATGTTTCTGAATATCACGCCTGAGTGATGCATAGGCGAGGTTCGCTTGGGGCAAGGCATAGTCCATTAGTACCAAGTTTATAAAACTCAATATCAGTGAAACTCCCAAGAGAGGGAGCATCAACTGGTAGAACGCTACACCTTGTGCCTTCATTGCCGTTATTTCGTTATCAGAAGAAAGACGCCCAAGCGCAAGTAAGATCCCGACCAAAACCGCCATGGGGAGTGCTAACACAACCATAACCGGCATCATATAGAAAATTAATTCCACAAGATAGATCGGATTTACCCCTTTTTGCACAAAAAGCTTCGTCAACCGAAAAAGATCGTTGAAGATAAGCATAACGGTGAAACAGGTGAGTGCTATTATGAAGGGCGGAAAAAATTCTTTGAGAATATACCGTGATAATATTCGCATATAGTTATCAGTTGTCAGTCATCGGTTTAGGGCGATTTAGTTTTTGTTTTTTTATTAGTTGATTTGTGCCTAAAAAACCTTTATTTTTTTATAAAGCCCATAAGTTAGTGGAAGTAAACGCCGTTTTTAATTTGAAATTCGGCGATTGAAATGGTATTATATCCCTTATGAAACTCACGCTGGAACAGATTCAACTCACAACTGATGACCTTGCGGACGTGGCAGCACGCCCTGTATCCTCCCAAGAGATCTATTCTCCAACAGCACCGAAGGCCCCTTCGGCGCAATTCGGCTGGCGTGATAGATGGTGGTTAAATCAGACAGCAGCAGCGGCAGTAGCAATCCATTATTGGTTTTTCGAGTCGGACACCGAGGCGTGTACAGCGGCGGATGAAGGTAGATTCCGGCTATCGGCACAGACGGTACCGAAACCCGGTGGACGTGATTCTGTCTATCAACCGCCAGCGAACAACAAACACGGTCTCGGCGATATGGTATGGCAAGCGGGTGCGAATTTCCTATTCGTCCAAGATACCGTTGTCATACTGGTATCAGAAACAGGAGGGAAGGTCTCAGCGGACACAACCCTCCAGATTGCCCAAAAAATCTTTTCAAAAATTCACTTTTTTAACGATTCGCCAAGCGAAGAATAAGACCATTAATAACCTAAGCGTTTTCGGTCAAGTTCCGCTTGCGCCGCTGTTGCAGCTGCCAGTACTTTTCATCGGTAAACGCCGATAGAATTTAATAGTCCTGATACCACGTCCCGGATTGCTTGGCTACGCGAACATTCTGTTCGCCTCCGAACTGGCGATGCTCAAACCACGGTAGTGCGTTTTCTGCTGCAGCGTTCGCATTTTTGAAGTTCGTCGTCGCTTCATTTTTAAGGAATTGCTTGACGGCGTTGGTGTCAGGATAATACTGGACAGCGTCTTTCCAGATGGCTCTCCCGCAGAGGAAGCCGCTTGCGCCAGCCTCGGTTGCGAGGTGGACGTTTTCGATAAATTCCTCAATATCGACACCGGCACTTAAGATGACCCACGGCAGCGTTGAGGTCTCGTCTAATTTCTGACAGACTTCCTTCACTTCAGCGAGTTCGTAAGCCGAATCCCCAGCATAAAAATCAGAATTTTGATAATCCGCAGTGTATTTAAGGTCGGCGGGAAACTCTAATTTCAGAATATCGACTTTATAACTGGGATCAATGAATTCCTCGACGCTCCGAATAACGAGGTCAGGTTTCTGCTTTGCAAACGCGACGTTCTTAGTAGTTCCTTCAAGTGCGTAGCTCACCAATTCCAACAGGAACGGCAGATCGTGCTTCTCACACTCGTCTCCGACATGGCGTACAAAGGCTTGCTGATGCTTCAGGGTTTCCGGTGAGGCATCAGGATGGTAGTAAGCGAGAAGTTTAATGGCATCTGCGCCAGCGCGCTGCGCCTTGGCAATACTCCAATTTTCAATAGGATTGGAGAGACGCTCGTTCTCGGCAACCCCTTCGCTGACATAACCTGATTCTTCATAAGCGAGGAGCAGTGCGACATCGCGCGGAATTTCCGTGATAGAGTAGGGGTGTCCGTAAATCGGGTCGGTGAGAACTGCGGTGGCATTCGGGGCAAGCACCCGTGTTATCAAAGTTTTGAGTGCGGCGACATCTTCATATTGGACATCGGCATTGTCCTTGTTGAGGGCATCAGCAAGGGCTTGTACCATGGAGCCGCGCTGGTCGATCGCCATCATTTTAAAACGACCATTTGTATCGGCGAGTTTTGTGATGCCACGCAATTTTCCAGAAGAAATATCGTTCATTAACCTCTCCTTTTTGGGTGGTTATCAGTTGCCGGTTGTCAGTTATCGGTTAAGAGCCGGATTCGTAACAATCTACCTTCTCTTGGCGTATTCTACGGAACTCCAAATTGTTACAGGCACCCTCTTAACTGACCACTGAAAGGATTACGCAGTAATCCGTACTCACAACTAACAACCATTTAGTATTCACGTTCAACGAAAAAATGAATTAAAGATAAAAACAATTGTTTTGCACGTTCATCCGGGAGATGGGCAAAGTTATGGCTAAATTGTTCCGCAGCTTCCTGTAGCAGGGCTTTAGAACGTTGCTGGGCGTAAGTAATAGATTTATATTTTTGCATTAACTGAAGAACACGCTCGACTTCCGCCTCAGACTTTTCATCCCGCGGACGTGCCATAATATCAATGACCTGTCGTGCTTCGGCAGCGGTGCAGGTATTGATGAGGTGGATAAGAACGAGGGTGCGCTTGCCTTCGCTGATGTCGCCAGCGATTTCTTTGCCGTACCTACCGACATCGCCGATGAGGTTAAGGACATCGTCCTGAATCTGGAAGGCGATGCCGATTTCTTTGCCGAGCTCAACGAATCCGTCTATTTCTGTTTTGCTTGCGCCACCAATAATCGCCCCGACCCGACAAGGTGTAATACAGGTATACCAAGCCGTTTTCTGGACACACATTGTCAAGTAGTCTTCCTCGTCGAGATTCCAGCGGTTATCGTTGACCCAACTCAATTCGATGTGCTGTCCCTCAACAACTTGGTTACTGAGTTGTATAAACTCTGATAGAATCCGGAAGGCGAGTTCGTGTCCGAGGACCTCTGTATTTCGGTGGAGGAGCTCCCACATCTTGCAGTGGAGTGCATCCCCGACGTTGATTGCCATCGGAATTCCATGCTTTTGATGGAGGCAAGGTTCACCTCTACGGAGTTCGGAACCGTCTTCAATGTCGTCGTGAATCAGGAGCCAATTCTGGAGGAGTTCGAGTGAGGCGGCAGTGTTTACGGCACGTTCTGGATCTCCGCCGAACGCTTCACAGATAAGCATACAAAGCGCAGGTCTTAACCCCTTCGCGGCGCGGCGAGGGTAGTCTAACATCATTTGATACAACTGATGTACATCCGGGTGCTTGTGCGCAGTCGGGAGGAAATCGAAGATGCAGGCATCAACCCTGCGTTTGACATCGCTGAGATAAGTCGTGACAAGGTGCTGTGTTCGTGAAGAGTCCTGTCCAGTTTTCTGCATCAGTATCCTTATATCTTACGCCGTTTTTTATTTTATCCAACCCTCCATTGTCCCTTCCAAATTACAAAGGTAGAAAACCTAAGGCTTCTCAAGGGTGGACTCGCAAATTCTGCCTTAATATTATACTACATCATGGCGCGAAAATCAAATTTTTGTTGAGCAGGGGTGTGTAAATATTCTCGCAGCGGATTGCGCATAGCGGTTGGCGGTTAGCAGATAGTAATAGCGTACAAAATGGGCGAGGTTATCTCGCCCCTACGCGGAAACGGCTCTTAAATTCAAGGTAAATAAAGTGCTATTCGCCCTACAATTCATCTAAATCGAGAGCGATGAAGCGGTATCCAAACGGTTTTATGCGTTCAACTAAAGCTTCTCTGACTTGAAGGGCATGCGCAAATTGTGCCTCGGAAATCTGAATACGTAAAACGGGTGCGTGGTCGAAGAGGACAGCATCTTCAATTTGAAATTCGTGTAGTACCTGCGCAATTTCTTTGAGTGAAGTCTGGTTTTCGCCTTGTCCGAGACTGTGTTCTTTTGCCATATCAGGAACGCCGCCTCCAATCACTTCCCGCCATGAAGCCACCATCCACGAAAACCATTTGACCAGTGACAAAATCAGAGGCATTGGACGCGAAGAAGATTGTCAACCCCGCCAAGTCTTCAGGCTCTCCCCACCGATAGGCAGGTGTCCGGTTGAGGATCCATTCATTTCGCCCATCTTCACGTGCAGGTGCAGTCATCTCAGTTCGGATAAAACCGGGGGCGATGCCGTTTACCTGAATGTTGTGTTCCGCCCATTCGACAGCAAGAAGTTTAGTTAACTGGAGGAGTCCACCCTTCGCTGCCGTGTAGGCGACGCTTGTGGGCAGCCCGATCGCTGAGGTGAGCGATAAGGTATTAATGACCTTGCCAGATTTCTGTTCTTTCATAACATTCCCACAGGCTTTTGCAAGAAAGAAAGCACCCTTGAGATTAATATCTGTGACAAAATCCCAATCCACTTCGGTAAAGTCCAGCGCCGGATTCCGTCTATTGACCCCAGCGTTGTTGACAAGCACATCAATTCTGCCGAAAGTTTCAACAGTCTGGGCAACGAGCGCATCAATTTCCGTGAGATTCCCGACATCCGCCTGAATTGGGAGGACAGTTCTACCGGTCTCCGCAGCAATTTGTTCAGCAATCGGGGCTAATGTTTCGAGTTCCCTCCCAACAATGACGAGTTCGGAACCCGCGCCTGCAAGTCCTTCTGCCATAGCAAGCCCAATGCCACGGCTCGCGCCAGTAACGAGGCTCACTTTGCCATCAAGTCGAAATTGTTGGATGATACCCGTAGCAGATTTTTGATTCATATATTACTCCAATTTCAGGTTGTTACTCATCGTTCAACCCTTCTTGTTCAGCGAATTCAAATAATTGTCCACCATCAATTGGCTTTATCTTTCCGTTGTGTTCCTCAGCGAGAGAGACAAGTAGTTCTGCCCCGCGCGAGTGTTTTAGATTAATTTCAAGTGCGATAACATAGATAGCAGCGTTACTGCGATTCCGTTCACGGACAATATCAAGAATCTTCTGTGTGCTGGTTTCAATGTTTACCACACTATTCTCATCTACTTGTGGTAAGCCGTCTGTTATCAAAACAACAACAGTGGGTTTAAACGCCAAAGCAGTTTCAATAGCAGAGAGGATGTTAGTGTCAAGATTGTTCTGAATGCTCTTTGGGGTGAACCTGTCAAGATACTTAAAAACACGTTCTATGTTCACAGCATTCGCAGGAAGCATCTTCTCACTCATAGCTTTCGCCGTGTTAGAAAATGCTACAATGTTCAAGTTATCCTCATTGCCTAACATCATAACGGAATCCTTGAGTGAGTTTATCGCGAGCGGCAATTTTTTCATTCCGGCTGCCTGCATGCTTGCAGTGATGTCAAGACAATAAACAACATCCTTGGGGCCGTCGAGTTCATTGAGAAAGTCGATGATACCGAGTCTATCTGCGATACCGTCAGCCCCGCCACCGCCGAGGAGCCCATCTCCGCCGCCCTGTCCAGTGCCGCGGAATCTACCCATTCCACCATCGCCGCGCGCCCGAACTCTGCCGGTAACAACCCCGCGACCATCAGTGCGCCCGGGTTGCGAGATGAGCCGACTGAGATTTGAGGCTTCGGCCTCCCGTAATTGGGCATCCGTCATAACGTCGGGTATAAACTCACTTACAGGTGCTTTATTGACCTCAACGTCTTCAAGGACAACACGTGGACTGCGTTTCATGACTTCATCTATTTTGTTCCGCGTCGTCTCAATTTTCCTATCCTCTGCATTCCTTGCGAGCTGCTGATTGGGATCATATAATTTTTTTGTCAATGGGGGTTTCGGTTTTAGACTCCGCTTCCTGGGTGCCTCTTTGTCGTTAAGCAGATCAACAGCAAAAGCATCCTCTTGTTGGTTGCTGAGCTGGTTGATTGGCAGGAAGAGGTAAACAATGACAACAATCATGTGGGCAATAAGAGATAATAAAACGACAGAACGTGTCCGATTCCTACGCCGTTCGGCATCAATGCGCCAATTCAGGAGTTGATTTAACATAATAAAGCCCTCTCAGTGTATTTTCTCTTTCAAACGACACGTCTAATATAAGGTTTACGTGCACAAATGTGGGAGTCCGGGCTGCCTAAGTTTAAGACGAAGTTTGTTGGCTTTCAAAAGCCGCAATCCACCTTTCGCCTTCGGGTGTCAGTTCATAGTAGGTATGATTTCGGTGTTTGATCCACTTGCCTTTAACAATATTCTTTCGATAGTGGATGATACGTCCTTCAACCCGTTTGAGTCCACCGATCTCTCTCAATTTTCGGTGCCGTTGTTGCATATCTTCAAGCGGAACTCTTAAAGCCTCAGCCACAACGATGGAGTAGTCCATTCCGAATTCTTGGTGGTGCTTAAGTATAAAGTAATCGGTCTCATCAAGTTCAGCGAATTCGGGGGCGAGTGGGACAGCATCCGCTGCAGCTGCGGTCGTCCGAATCTCATCCCACGTTACCTTTAGCAATCGCTCTGTCCGCAAACCTTGGACTGCATCACACGTGGCATCGTGGACAGTAATCGTGCCGTCCTCTTTGAAATAGCCTGTAATTGGGTCTTCCTCTTGTGGGGTGCAACATTTAGCAATTTTATATGTGAGTTCGGCTACCATATTATCGTCTTTCAACCTCACACAAACTAACAGTTTATGCCACAAAATACAGACGGCTCATTCTAAAATTCACTACAACATCTCAATCGCGTCCTAATGCTCGGTATCCGATGTCGTTCCGAAAATGTGCATCAGCAAATTGAATCGCAGAAACGCCTTGATACGCCCGCTGAATGGCATCGTGTAACCCGTCAGCAGTCGCGGTAACACCTAACACTCTACCGCCATCCGTGAGAATGTTTTCGCCCTCCTGTTTCGTGCCAGCGTGAAAGACGTTCACACCTTCAATCGTTGCGGCATCTTCCAATCCTGTAATGATTTTGCCCGTCTGGTACGGATCAGGATACCCACCAGAAGCCATGACAACACAGGCTGCCGCCTCGTCATGCCATTCGACATCAGCGTGCTGTGCGAGTGTCCCATCAATACACGCCATCAACAGAGGCACCAAATCGCTCTTGAGACGCGGTAAAAGCACTTGCGCCTCCGGGTCTCCAAAACGACAGTTAAATTCCAGCACCTTTGGACCGGCATCCGTAATCATCAATCCGACGTATAACACACCCTTGAATGGACTTCCGATATCCGCCATCCCCTTGACAGTCGGGTAAACGACGCGTTGCATCACATAGTCGTGAAGTTCAGATGTAATAACAGGGGCAGGCGAATACGCACCCATTCCGCCGGTATTCTTACCCGTATCGCCGTCATGAGACATTTTATGGTCTTGCGAAGAGACAAAAGGCAGACAGTGTGTCCCATCGGTGAGGACGGTAAAGGAGGCTTCTTCGCCGATTAATTCTTCTTCAATCACGACACTATCGCCTGCCTCGCCGAATGCTCTGTCTACTAAAATGGTCGTGACAGCTTGCGCAGCCTGTTTGAAGGTACGTCCAGGGATAACGCCTTTACCCGCAGCGAGTCCGTTTGCCTTAACAAAAACAGGTGTATTTTGATCCTCAATATACGCCATCGCCGCCTCAGCATCCACAAATGTGCGGTGCGTTGCTGTCGGTATATCGTTTTTCACCATCAGCTGCTTCGCAAAATCCTTGCTGGCTTCAAGGCGAGCGGCGCGTTTATTGGGTCCAAACGCTTTGAGTCCGCGTTCGTGGAATGCATCAATGATCCCTTCAGCCAGTGGTGCTTCGGGTCCAACAACGGTCAGCGCGATGTTCTCAGATTCCGCCCAATCTGCCAAGTCGGTAAACTGATCAGGCATAGAGATCAATTCTGCGATCTGTGAGATGCCGGCATTCCCGGGTGTGCAATAGATTTTTTCGACAAGTGGACTTTGGGCAAGTTTCCAGACGAGAGTGTGTTCACGTCCGCCTTGCCCGATAACCAGTATTTTCATTTATGTTCATCCTTTTTGAGTGTATTATATCATGAAGTGTTAGGAAATTCAAAGATTTTAAGTTAAGTTGAAAAATAACTATGGATACGTTATACTTGATATATTCATTCCAAACTGTTCGCCATAAAATAACAAAAAACCAACAATGAAAAAACTAAGAACATGGCGCGAATATCTAATCAAGCAACTTACAGCCGACTGGGATGCAGCATTTGACTATATCTAATTCGCAATTGAAGAATACCAAGTTGATGGGGACACCCCCGTACTGCTGTTGGCACTCAAAACGTTTATAGAATCTCAGGGTGGCGTTGAGGAAGTCGCCAAACGAACTGCTATGCCTCCAGAAACGCTGTCGAAAATCCTTTCAAAGGCGGAGGCACCGCGAATTGACACGCTCGCAACACTCCTTAGGTCCCTGGGGTACAGACTCTCAATCGAACCATTGCCCACCGAAAATCCACGGGCTGAAATGGGAGATGCTGAGGCTCCGGTGACACCGATAGAGCGGACAGAACCCAATATAGAACTTGCTACAGATAATCAATAGACACGCGGGAACCTAAAGTTTTGCTAAATCTATATTGGATGGAGGTTTTGAACTATGTGCACGTATGTATTCTCACAACTCTCGGAAGAAACGCTTAAGACACTTGTAACCTTGAACGAAAAGTACATTGCCCCAGAAGCATGGGAGAAAATGCAAGTACCCCTCACTGGGGACGAGCGCAGACGGCTTGACGATATCAAATCAACCCTGTACCATCGTCATCTGGTTGTCATGAACGAGACGACGCTCTGGGCACGAGCGATTTACCCAATGTTGGTGCTTGCAGAACAAGGACATATTCAAGCGTGGAGCGGTGTACCACTCAAAGCCATATATCCTACATTTAAATTGGAAGGCGAGGCGGATGGAGCACTCGCGCCTGCCCTCGGTGGACGTATTCGACCGCCTTATCTCATTGTGAATGAAGCGAAACGCGGTATCCATGCTCCGGATCCGCAGTTTCAACTCTACGGTGAAATGCTTGCCGCGGCATGGCTCAATTGGGACAGAGACGCTGATCCCGAACAAGAAGTTTTCGGGTGCTATACTGTCAATGACAGTTGGGCATTCGTGCGAGGGATCGTCAGCAACATTGAGACTGATAAACCAACCTTCGCGATTGAATTTTCGCCGGTATACAACGGCGTATGGGATGCAGAGCAGATCGTCCAACTCCTGAAGTTTATCGTTGCCAAGCATTTGAAGGAGGTAAGCAATGCCTGAACAACACCACGAACTCGCCCACGTTTTTACGGACGCTTCACAGGTTGCTAACGACGCACGCGGTGGTACGCCACGCGACCTGAATACACCCTATACCTTTCCGGGTTATACCAAAACCGAATGGACCGAAAAAGCCGATGCCTTACGCCAACAAATTCGGGTAGCCAACGGCTTAATCCCTGCGCACGAACCGACCCCGCTAAATGCCGAGATATTTGGGAAAATCGAGCGAGAAGATTACAGCGTAGAGAAAGTCTATTTTGAACCGTTTCCCGGCTTCTTCACAACGGGAAACCTCTATCGTCCCTTAGGGAAATCCGGGCCGTTTCCGGGGATTGTGAGTCCGCATGGACACTGGACGCGCGGGAGGCTTGAGAGTATTGAACGCGGTTCAATCCCGGGTCGCTGTATCAACTTCGCGAAACAGGGATACGTCATTTTTGCCTACGATATGCTTGGTTACAACGATAGCGGGAAACAGATAGATCACCGCTATGGGGGGGTGCGCGAAGACTTATGGGGCCTCAGTGCAATGGGGCTACAACTCCAGAATAGCATCAGCTCCATTGACTTTTTAGAGAGCCTCCCAGATGTGGACAGTGAACGCATTGGGTGTACAGGGGCATCAGGCGGTGGAACGCAGACTTTTATCTTGACAGCGGTTGACGAACGTATCAAGGTCTCGGCACCTGTGAATATGATTTCAGCGACAATGCAAGGCGGTTGTATCTGTGAAAATGCGCCGAACCTCCGTTTAGATACCAGTAATATTGAGATTGGCGCGTTGATGGCACCGAGACCACTCCTATTGGTATCAGCAACGGGTGACTGGACAGTGAAAACACCGACGGTTGAATATCCTGCTATCCGAAGCATCTATGCCCACTTCGATGCAGAAGATAAAGTGCATCAGGTTCAGGTAGACGCAGAACATAACTATAATCAAGAGAGCCGCGAAGCCGTATATGCTTGGTTTGCGAAATGGTTTTTAGGGGCAGCGGACCCATCAGCGTTCAAAGAGGTTCCGTTTCAGGTTGAACCGGATGAGGCACTCTTGGCGTTCTCAGGACGTGAGATGCCAACACACGCCTTGAAACAGGAGGCGTTTCTACCGACCTGGGCGAATCGCTGCCGCAAAGCGATGGAAAAACGGAAACCGACGAATGCATCAGAACTCGAAACATTCCGCCAAGAAATGGGCAGTGGGTTGCAACACGCACTCGGACTACAGATTCCGAAAAGTACGGACGTGACGCTTGTTGAACCGAAGGGGGCATTTCCAACGACTTATCAAGCGAATTTATCCGCAAGACATCTCGTTATCAGCAGAAAGGATATAGGAGACACTATTCCTGCTATTCTATTTAGCCCGGAACCACAGGTAGGACACGACCCAGTCGTTGTTATCGTTCATCCAGAAGGCAAAGAGAAGTTAATTGATGCAGAAACGGGTGAACCGTTGCCACTCATCACGGACCTGCTCAGTGCCGACCGGAAAGTACTCCTGATTGATGTTTTCGGTACAGGCGAACATACGGATTATGAGAGATCAGAAGATACCAATTACTTTACCACCTATAACCGAACAACGGCAGCCCTCCGTGTGCAAGACATTGTGACGGCACTGCACTGTTTTACAGGTAGAGGGGACGTTTCAGAGGTGAATTTGATTGGGATCGGTGAAGCGGGCTTGTGGAGTCTACTGGCGGCGGGATTCGCGAATGTGAAAAACATTGTTGTTGATGCAGCAGAATTCAATCTGAAAGACAATCTTGAAGGCGACGCTGTTTTCTTGGAAACGCTACCGATACCGAACATCCGCCAAGTCGGGGATTTTCAGACCGCAGGAACTCTGATTGCGCCGCGACCCCTGATTATTCACAATACGGGTGAAGCATTTGACACAACATGGATCGCTGAGGTCTACGGAAATATCGGGGCAAGCGATCATTTGCTCGTGGAAAAAGGCGTATTACCTGATGAGGAGATTGTTGCACGGGTAACAGCAACATAAGGAAAAAATATAGGGCGGACACAGCGGTCCGCCCTTACGTTTGTCAACACGATTTTAATTGTGCGGAATTACAAAATTGTCCCTTATGAGAGGTTGTATCCACGCTCGTTGTGTTGGGAGAGGTCGAGTCCCATGCGTTCCTCATCCTCTTCAACGCGTAAGCCGACTATGGCATCAACGATCTTGAGAATGATAAACGAAAGCACACCGCTCCAAACCAGAGTAACAGCGATGCTAAGGAACTGCGCCCAAACTTGCATCCCTATACTTTTATCCAGCCCAACACCCCCTAAACTTTCAGCGGCAAAAACGCCTGTCAATAAGGCACCGACAATCCCACCGATACCGTGAACACCGAATGCGTCTAAGGAATCGTCATACCCGAGTTGGGATTTTAAACTGGTAGCCCCCCAGAAACAGACGATTCCAGAGACGATACCGATAGCGAGCGCACCGATAGGTCCAACAGAACCAGAAGCCGGGGTAATAGCAACCAAACCAGCAACAGCACCTGTTACAATACCCAAGGCACTCGGTTTGCCGTGTTTCCCCCACTCAACGAACATCCACGTAATAGCAGCGGTTGCGGTTGAAATCTGAGTGACGAGCATCGCCATACCAGCGGCACCGTCAGCGGCAACAGCACTACCGGCATTGAAGCCGAACCAACCGACCCAGAGCATAGATGCCCCGACGACGGTCAGCGTCAAGCTATGGGGTGGCATCGCCGTTGTTTGGTAACCGAGACGTTTTCCGACTAAGATAGCAGCGATTAACGCCGCGATTCCTGCGTTAATATGCACCACAGTGCCACCCGCGAAGTCGAGTGCACCAATTATATCGCCAAACAGCGATCCATCGCCAGACCATGCCATGTGACAGAGCGGCGCGTACACGATTATCGACCAGGCTATAGAGAAGATGAGCATCGCAGAGAATTTCATCCGCTCAGCAAACGCGCCAGCAATCAGCGCAGGCGTGATAATTGCAAATGTAAGTTGGAAGGTGATAAAAACGGTTTCAGGGATAGTCCCAGAGAGCGTATCTACACCAATGCCTCGCAGGAACATAGTCCCAAACCCGCCAACAAAAGAAGCGAGCGTGATTTTTCCTGCCTCCATACCATCGGTGTTAAAGGCAAGGCTATAACCACAGATAACCCATATAATTGTAATCAGCCCTGTCAAAGCAAAACACTGCATAAGGACAGAGAGCACATTTTGGACCCGTACGAGACCTCCATAGAAGAGAGCGAGTCCGGGAATCGTCATAAACAGGACGAGAGCCGTTGAAGTAAGCATCCAAGCGGTGTCGCCTGAATCCAGTGAAGCCTCTTGTGCCATCGCCACACCCGGCACACCACAAATCAATAGAATAACAATTAGCGTCCCAATACGTGTATAACCAGACCGTTTTTTCGTAGACGTTGATGCACATCGTTGTCGCATCTGGATCCTCCATAATATTCACAAACACAGAGTGCTTGTTCTGTTGTTTCTGTAAAAGCAGACTGCTTTGTCTACTATTCAGTTAAGGCACACTTTCGCTGGCGAAGTCCGAAACCACATCCAGCAGAAAAGTGGGTTGCAAGCCAGAAGTTATATTTCCTAATTTTACGATAAAAGGCATTAATGTGCCATTTTAGCAGTATATAGCGAAGGTATCAAGTAACAATTGCAATTGACAGCAAAAAGGGAAACGCCCACAAAGTGAGAAGCATACTCAGGGATAAAAGCCAAACTTCGTGTGGGCGGTCCCTATTCGTCTTATAGCCGAAAGGCTATAAAAAAACACGTTTAACGTATTGAAGAAACGTTGAAGTCTGGATAAGCATTTGCACCGTGTTCTTCGTAGTCAAGTCCAGCCATCTCTTCTTCTTCGCTGACGCGTAACCCCGTAGCGGCTTTGATACCGTAGAAGAGAATAAAGCCTGTAACGAGACACCATACGAAAACAGCGACAACACCGACGATCTGTGTCCAGAGGAGTCCAGCACCGCCCCCGAAGAAAAGTCCACTTTCTTTATCAAAAAATCCAAGCAGAATTGTGCCTAACGCACCGCAGGTTCCGTGAACAGAGATGGCACCGACGGGATCGTCAATACGCAACCGTTCAAAGAACAAGACACTCAGAACAACAACAATACCACCGAGCCCACCGATAATCGCGGCGGAGACGGGACTGACAGAAGCACAACCTGCAGTAATTGCGACCAAACCAGCGAGTGCGCCGTTGAGCGACATACCAGCATCGGGTTTACCGAGGAATATCCAGGCGGTGATCATAGCCAGAATAGCACCTGCTGCTGCTGCGAGGTTCGTCGTCACGGCAATACTGGAGATGTCGGCGGCATCAGCACCCATTTGGCTACCGGGGTTAAACCCGAACCAACCGAGCCACAAGATAAACACACCGAGTGCAGCAAGTGGGAGATTGTGTCCAGCAATCGGTCTTGGGTTGCCTTCGCTGTCGTATTTACCAGCACGGGGACCTAAGACGATAGCACCCGTTAGCGCCAGCCATCCCCCGGTCGAATGGACGACCGTTGAACCCGCAAAATCTGACATACCCACACCGAAATTTGACAACCAACCGCCACCCCAAATCCAGTGTCCAACAATCGGATAGATAACACCGGTGATGAAGACGCTGTAAATGAGATAGCTCTTGAATTGTGTGCGTTCTGCCATTGCACCGGAAACGATAGTTGCGGCAGTAGCAGCAAACACAAGCTGGAAGAGCCATGCGGCGTGTGTCGGGACAGAACTCCATTCTAACGAGCTAAACGCAGTAGACTCCGCTGGAACGAACCATCCACTTGTTCCCATGAATGCATTACCGGCACCAAACATGATAGCAAAGCCGATCGCCCAATATGCAATCGTTCCCATCGAAAAGTCCATCAGGTTCTTCATAAGAATGTTGACAGCGTTCTTGGCGCGTGTGAATCCAGATTCCACCATAGCAAATCCTGCTTGCATAAAGAAAACGAGAAATGCAGCGACAAGCACCCACAACGTGTCAGCCATATATTTTGCGTCAGAAACCTTTTCACCCTCGACCGATCCATTTAAGGCGAAAACGTTTAGACTCAATAGGCACGTAAGAGTAAAAACTAATATGATCACCTTTTTCTTCATTTGAAATATCTCCTTGTAGAACAGCAGTCAGTTATCAGTTGTCAGCAATCAGTGAAAAGCAGCTGATACATCAAACCCCTCTTGTTACGAATAACTGATAACTAACAACTGATAGTTTCCATCTTTACCACGTACGGACGAATGTCATTCTACCGGTAATCCCTGTATCCTCGTCCTCTTTTTGGGTTTCAAATCCGACGAAGACCCCGAGGGTGTTATTCTCGCCGTAAGCGACGTTTGCCCGAAGACCAGGGGCCATACTTCCGAGTCCGCCGTTGGTCAAATCAAGTGTCACTTCAACCTGTGGACCGACAGAAAGCGTATCGTTGAGCGACAGAAGCAAAAAATTCCGGGTGTAGATAGAATCATCACCGTAATCAAAAGGCGAGTTGAAGAATCCTTGTATCCACGACTCAAAGTAGATAGAACCAGCCGTGAGATACGTAAATAGCTGCGGGGCAATCAAGGAAGATGGACCGTTCGGTGCAGCGTAATCAAACCCGATACCTACCATGGGAAGGAAACTGAGAGACAATGAATCGCTATCGACGACCGGAATACCGAGCCCGACATCCAACTCACCGAACGTCCCAACGACGTAAATATCGGTATCTAATGAGAGACCGCCGAGGAAACTTGGGGAATGGCTTGCGCCAACCCAGATTTGTGTGCCTAAACTATCCGTGTCCGTACGGAACCAACCGGAAGCACTTGATGTTTCTTCCGCTGCCATCTCTTCACCGGCTTCATGTGCGTCTGCATAGACCATAGGGATACTACCGACAGCGAAAATACAGACGACTGCTAACAACTGAAAGAACCAAAATGTATGCGTTTTCATTAAAATCTCCTTGTGCACATTAAAGCGTGCATAGGTGTTGTGTAGATTTAACTAACCGACAATCACGGTGCTATAGTGCTAACTTGGGTTTTATAGAGAACGGAGTCTCTTGACTTCAACATAAATTCGTGATATACTCGCCTGCAAATAACAGGCTTTCACCAGCACATCTTGCGCACCTATTCTCGCTTAAAGCAAAACGCGTGCCAATTAATAGTTATCAGTTGTCAGCGCATGCACTTCACGCATTTTCAGTCGTCAGTAATGTAAAGACCACAAGCATTTAAACGATAATGAATGACGGATAACGCTCACTGAGAAGCAAACTCTTAAAACCGATAACCGATAACCGATAACCGACAACTTGTAAAAAATGCTGAAATTTTCAACAAAAGATTGCCCAAAAAAAAAGCATATCCTGCTTTTGAGCAGCGTTGTGATGTTCGGAACACTCCTCCGCTTCTGGAATTTGGGCGAGTGGAGTTTTTGGATTGACGAGGTCTTTACTGTTAGAGATGCACAGAACCTCTCACTCAGAAGTTGGCAAGGTATTCCGAATCCTATTCCGTATCTTGCAGTAAAATTATCGATCGCGCTTGCCAGTGATAGTGAATGGGGGAGCCGCCTCATTCCGTGTATCATCGGGATTGCCGCAATTCCTGCGGTTTTTGGGTTAGGACGTACGCTCTTCAATTGGCGGATTGGGCTTCTTGGTAGCACATTTGTGGCGTGTTCAAGTTGGCATCTGTTTTGGACCCAGAACGCCCGTTATCCCGTCTTTACGCTGCTCTTTGCGGTTCTGACAGCGTGGTCCTTCTATCTGTCTCTGGAACGCGATGCGACGCTTTTGACGATAGGCGCACTCCTTTCTTGTCTCTGCCTCATTCTCTCGCACACCCTTTCTGTTGTGATTGTGCCAGCGTTAGCGGTTTATGCGCTGATCTGTCTATTAGAAAAACGTAGCAGGAAACGATGGCTAAATCTGCTTATTTTCTTTTTCCCGTTCGCGATGCCGGTGTTAGCACTGCTACTTCCACAGGTGCGGGGGTATCTCTTTTCTGGGTGGGGACACAACGAGTGGCAGCGGAGTCCGATTTACATTGTGCTAACACTCATTCATGGGGTGAGTGTGCCGATAGCCGTTACGGCATTTTTCGGTTTCGTTACGACCGGACGCAAAAGGTCTGTCCGGTTTTTACTCTGTTATGCGGGTGTACCGATGGTACTCTTTCTCGTAGCATCGCAGTTTCAAAACGTCGCCGGTTATTACTTATTCTGGACGATTCCTGCCTATTTTATTCTCGCTGGTGTTGCGTGCGAAAGGGTTTGGGAGGCGGTAGCATCACAATCAAGTAGAAAAATATTGGGGATGTTTATGCCGTGTGTTCTGGTGGTGACGCTACTGTCGCAGACCTACCTTTACTTTCAGATTGAAAACGGTGGGCGACCAAGATGGCGAGAGGCGTTTGAAGCAATCCAAGTCGAGAAGAGACCAATGGATAAAGTAGTACTCTCGGAGCCTGAGATGGGCAAGTATTATCTCCCAAAACTGACACCCGTCTACATCGGTGGGTTGCTGGACGACGAGGAAGAATTTGAGAGAGAGTGGGAATCTTCTGGGAGAATGCGGCTGTGGTTTGTCGTGGATGTGGCGAGTTTTAACGTCTTCGATGCGGATGTGGCAGTTCGCGATTGGATTCGTGAACGCGGGCATCTTGTAGAAACATTTCCTGCTTTCTCACGAGCGAAAGATAGGACGATTCACGTTTATTTGTTGGAATAGAACATTTCGATAACCCCTGCTCTATCTAACGGAAGGTGGCTTGGATGGACTTCCTTTAAAACAAAAACACCTTGATTGCCCCGCCGACCCCAATTGTGGCTGCAATACGAAATAACCAGTCAATTAATAATGTTTTCTTATAGGTTGCAACGGCTGTCGTCCCCGCGACAGCGGTTTCAACGTTCCGAAGTCGATCCTCTAAAGATTGAATATCAGATCGGACATTGGTGATCTCTGATCGGACATCGGTAATCTCTGCCTTGAGTTCGGATCGGACATCGGCAATCTCTGCCTTGAGTTCCGAAGACTGATTTTTCATATCCGAACGGACATCGGAGATCTCTGCCTTGAGTTCCGTGATCTGTGACTTGAGTTCTGAAGACTGGTTTTGTATATCAGAACGTAGTAACTCAAACATCTCTTTAGTTG
>JAJECD010000243.1 GCA_022822215.1 Candidatus Poribacteria bacterium
GATTCGTGCGAACTCAGATAATGAGATTCAACGATTGACATCCAAATTGGACGTTAATCCGCAAGATAAGAAACTCCGACGCAAGAGGGCACTGCTCTTAGGTAAACGTGGCGATTTCGCACAAGCCCTTACAGATTATCGCGAAATCTTGTAAATTGACTTATCATCCTAACAAACGAGCGGTGTCTGTAAATAGGAACACCTCTACAGATAATTTCCATCAAAAAGATAAAAAAACAAAATGATTAAGAAAGCTATAACTGCAGTCCCCAACGTTACAAGGAATATCATCTGCGAATCTGCACAGATGCAGGCAATCCTCCGATGCGTTAAGCGAGTGGCTCCTACAAAAGCAACCGTCTTGATCACAGGTGAAACAGGAACCGGCAAAGAAATCATCGCCCAAGCCATTCATCACGACAGTCCACGCAGAAATGGTCCCTTCAAAATAATCAACTGTAGTGCGATATCTTCCGAGCTCATTCAAAGTGAGCTTTTTGGACATGAAATAGGGGCTTTTACGACGGCTATCAGGAGACACCACGGTATCTTTGAACAAGCGAATGGCGGCACATTGTTCCTTGATGAGGTGGCTGATATGCCGCCTGAAGCGCAAGCGAAATTCCTCCGCGTCCTGGAGCAACAAGAATTTTCGCCGCTCGGTAGCGAAGAAGTCATCAAGGTAGATGTCCGAGTGATTGCTGCGACGAATGTCAACCTTAAAACTGCAGTCAATAAGAGAGTATTTAGGGAAGATCTTTACTATCGGCTGAATCTCTTTCGTATTCAGATTCCGCCCCTTCGGAATCGACGTTCGGATATCGTTCCCTTAGCACTCAATTTCATCTCCGAATTAAGCGATGCGTATAATAAATCCATTACCAGCATAACGCCGGAAGCAGTGACTTATCTCCAAAATGCTGATTGGCACGGTAACGCTCGTGAACTTAGAAATGTAATAGAAACCGCAATTATCTTGACTGAGGGTGAAGAATTGGGAAAAGCGGACATCGCAATGGTGTTAGAAAATTTAAATGAACCTGACGAAAACGCTGATATGATTTCGACAATATTCAAAGATTCAGACTTGCGCGAAATAGAGAATTTAAATGAACCCAATGGAAACCTGCCCACAACACCTGAAGATGCTAAAGAAAAGTTATGGGAATTGGTTCAAACCGGAACAATCTCCGAGATAACCTCTTATATTACGCTTATGAGATATGAAAAGGAACGATCTGACTACTCCAAGCAGGATATTGCAAAACGTCTCCAAATATCTGTGCCTACCTTAGATAAGTATCGCACCTTGGCTGAGGATAACACCTAAAAAAGTCGATGCATTTCTCGAAAACTCATCCCTCTCTTTCCCAGACTTAATCAATTTTGTAGAACCCTCCGAATTCACATATCCGTTGATCAATAGGGCAACCTGAGAATCCCATTTCCTTTGAATAGATCCTAATTTTAGCAAAACCAAAATTTTTTATTATGACAAAAAATTTTGGCAGATCTCATAAAAATTTTCGTGTCTTCATATCGCTTAACCCAAAGAAATACGCATTGGTTTAGGACAGGTATAACCTCGTAAACCTTGGTGTTACAAGGCTGTATCGTATACAAGATAGAAACATAGCAAAAAATTGAGAGAGTTGGCATAGATTTTGCTACCTGTTACCCGAAAGAACATGACTGAGTCTGGTCTCCTGCAAGAAGATGGGCTCAGTGCAATCGGGGTTCTTCGGATTGAAGAAATTCTTGAACGTGAGGAAATAGCAGATCGGTTCTATGGCTGGGATGTGGCACTTGGTTCCAAATTCGATATTACCACGCCCTATACGGACCAGGAGCGTTCAATTGCGCATCTTGATGTGACTGCGAGCTATGCGCGTCCTATAGCATGGCGCTGGCAAATCAGCGAGCGGCTTTCAATAAACACGCCCTTTGACAGCATCGGACAGGCATTTTCGTTGTCATTATCAAGCGATATTTCCTACGAATTATCCAACCGTATTGACCTTCGCCTCCGACATCTGTTTCGGTTGGATAAATTGGAAATTTAACCAAAAATTGATCACTCAGTCCGTCCAAGACTATAATAACATAAAAAGGAGAAAAAAATGAGTAATAACGAACAGAAGAATGGCTTGGCAATGGTCCTTGCCTTTTTTACAGGCTGTATGGCTGGTGCCGTGATTGGTTTACTTTACGCCCCTACTTCGGGTAAGAATACCCGAGAGAAAATTCGTGAGGTCTCTATTGATACAAAAAATCGGGCAGTGGAGTTCAGCCAGCAGACCATTGACAATGTTGGCGAAAGTATACACAGCCTAACTCGACAAAGCGAGAAGGAAACTTTAGAAGAAGAAACGACTGAAGAAGCATAGACCGTGGGTCTATACAACTCAGAAATTGAACTAATATGCCAAACATGATAGATGCAAGGATCGAAACAGTATGGTGTGCAACGATCGGGCAAAGCCCGCTTATTGCCACCGCGATTCACGACGGTCACGATTCCCGTGAGGAAGTATCAAAGCTTTTTGATTTGACAGATGCCGAACGCCTCCGCGAAGAGGACCCGTTTACGGCAACGTGGACGGAGGTTGCGGAGACGCGAATTGTTGGCTTGCGCTCTCGGTTTGAAGTGGATTTAAATCGACCGCGCGAGAAAGCAATTTATATTGAGCCTGATGATGCCTGGGGTTTGCAGGTATGGAAAGCGTCTCCATCCGCAGAAATTATCGCCCGATCGTTGGCAGCATACGACACTTTTTATGCAGAAATGGGGCGTATCTTGACCGATGTGGAGCAGCAGTTTGGACACTTTGTAGTCTTCGATCTTCACACGTATAACCATCGTCGCGCCGGTGCCGAAGCACCGCCAGCAGACGCTGAAGCCAACCCAGAGGTTAACATCGGTACTGGAAACATGCCGCGGGAACGCTGGGCACCGATCGTAGAACGTTTCATGAACGACTTACGGAATTTCGACTTTTTAGGGAGACACCTTGATGTGCGTGAAAACATCAAATTCCAGGGAGGGCATTTCTCGCGTTGGATTCATGAAACTTTTCCGGTATCGGGATGCGCTCTTGCCATCGAATTCAAAAAATTCTTCATGGATGAATGGACAGGTGTGCCAGATAATGTGCAAGTTGATGCTATCAAACAGGCACTTTGTTACACCATTCCGGGGGTGCTAAATGAACTTGCTAAATTTAGCAAGTAGATGACAAAATGTGAGTGAGATTTCATGCATCTTATCTGATTGTGGATGGACTTTCGGTATGAGAAAACCGACAAAACAACTTTCCCCTGTTATTTCTGATCGCTTTATCCAGACGGTCTGTACGCGGCTTGCCGAGAATAAACAGGTGAGACGCACATTACCGCTAAGAGGGCGATTGCACATTGATAGGCAGCTGCCGTTCTTGTGTGTTTATCGTCGCCCGTCAGGCGATGTGGATACGGGTACTGAGCGTCTCGTTATGGGGCAGGCTGCCTATATAGTCGCATCTGGTAACAGGCAGCAACGCGAGAGTCTGTCTAAGCTGATACAGCGCATTGTGGAAACGCTTACGCCCGAATTTGGTGCCTTTCTTCTTGTTGAACTCTGGGCGGGTCAATGGAAAGGAACAGAGGTCCCCTCGCAACATCCTGAATTCCGGATTGTAACGCAACACGATAGGCACCCTTCGAGAGCGGTTGTGACCCTCGAACAAGCCCTCACGCAAGTTCGGATTCGCAAACATATATCTCATGTAGATGTGAGTCCGGGTAGAAAAATCGGACCTGTTGGACAACCGGCATTGTTATCCGTTTCAGAGCGAGACAAGTTAGGGTGTTATGCTATTGGACTTGAGGTCTGTCCTATCTATTACTCACAAGAAACAGGGGAAGTGTTTCCGTTGATCCGACGCGCACTGCACCAGCAACTGACGCGGGTGCTACACCAAACCTTTTTTGAATTCTCGCGGGCGGAGACAAGTCACCAGCCAGCGCACTTTCACGTTCTGGGACGCCGCGCGGTCGTAAAAGCAGTCTGGGAGGTGGACAAGCGGCTCGCAGCAGTCAGTAACGCCTTCGATTTTTTGCTTCAGGTGACACCTGTTAACTCGGAAGCAGCATACGCAGCATTCAAACAAAACGGCTTTGACCGAACACCCGTTTTCCATTACCGCCCCCAACCCTTCGATGTTGCACACCTTAAACGAGAACTCTGGGGGACCCGCATTGAACGCATAGAGGACCCAACGCTGGGTCAACTTTTTCGCGAAAAGCGTAATGAGTTAGATACCCAACTCACAATGCTCACCCGAATGGATACCCCTGCTTTTCTATACGGTGGATTACAATTGTTCGGACCCGTTGATGACAAGCTGCTGGATTTGGCTGAAACGTTGCTAACTCAGATACCGGCACGCAGTCGCGAAAAATCGCCTATCTCTCCAGTAAAGGCACCCGCCTTGGCTAAGCGTGTAGAAGCAGAACTGGCTTACTATCGTCAGCAGACATCTTCATTTTCAGCAAATGTACAGATTCGAGATGATATGTATGCTGGACTCATGGTTTCCCGAGGAAACTTGATTATCGGCAAGGGCACCAAAATATCGACTTCTCGGGTTGAGGCACTCCTGCAGCATGAAGTTGGCACCCACATTCTCACGTATTTCAATGGGCGGGCGCAGCCATTCCGAATGCTGTATACAGGACTGGCAGGCTATGAAGAAATGCAAGAAGGCCTCGCTGTGTTAGCGGAGTATCTTGTAGGTGGGCTGAGTCTACCCCGGCTTCGCCTGCTTGCTGCAAGAGTGTTGGCGGCTCGCTACTTGACTGAGGGTGCCTCATTCATCGAAACCTTTCGCAGCCTCACCGAAAAATACCACTTCAGGCAGCGGACAGCGTTTACGCTTACCATGCGCATCTATCGCGGCGGTGGGTTTCCCAAAGATGCGGTTTATCTCCGCGGCTTGGTGGGGTTGTTAGATTACTTGAAAAAAGGAGGTGACCTTACGCCACTGTTTGTTGGAAAGATCGCGG
>JAJECD010000230.1 GCA_022822215.1 Candidatus Poribacteria bacterium
GGAATTATCTTGGAGATTGGTTTGATCCTGCGTATGCGTTGCCAGTTTCCCCGCAACCACACTTGCTAACCACGACTTGGGGTAAATTGAAAAGAGGAGAAGATCCTTAGAGAAAGTAGTTCTATTTCTCATGCGAATCCACCGATCTCAACATACATTCAATCCACTTCAAGTCATTTAAAAAACAATCTGATTTGAAAAAGGGAATCAATAAATGCGCTACCCCGAATTTGAAACCGCGTTTGAGGCGCAGCTTCAAACACATACAAACTTGTATCCGCACGCTGTGGCATACCACCGCGCTCGTTTTGAGCAAACAATTCAGTATCTATTGACCTCTATCTTGGAACAGACAGAGACGTTAATTCAACAACCCGAAACAAACTGGACACACACTGAAGAAGTCGTCAGCGACATCCTTTACTGTGGTGAGATAACTGTGGAACAACTCTTTGCACTGGAGATTCCCAATCAACTTACACCAGATAGGGATTTTGAGGCGGTAAAAACGAAACTCTACGAAACGAAATATTACCCCATCAGCGAACACCTGAACTACATCACTTTTCCGCCAGCTTTGGAACGAAAGGCGTTTATCGGTAAACACCTCGACCGTTTCAAAGAGGAATCGTGTTTCTGTGATCTCGGCTTCGGTCCCGGAGTGTTGACTGCGTTTCTTCTGCAGCAGAACGCTACATGGCAAGTCGACGGTGTTGATATAAGCCAACACTGCCTTCACCATGCACAAAGACTCCTGACCAAAAAAGAGGTGCTTGACAGGAGTGAGTTGTCCGTTGGAGATGTTCGCAAACTACCGTATCCTGATAATGCCTTTGATGTCGTTATCGCCGTTGAAGTCCTTGAGCATATCCCTGATCCAGAGGTTGGTTTATCAGAGGCAATGCGTGTTTTGAAGCCGGGTGGATACGCCATAACAGCACTACCAGTGCAGCTCCCGCTTCTGATGCACCTCTACGACTTTGATTCTCCCGATGAAGTCTTAGCACTCTACAAAAAAGTTGGACTCAAAGTTATTGACTTTGAGACGAAGGAATTCCAACGTCAGGCGGATCCCTTCGTTGATACGTTTGCACTAAGTACTAAACCGTAAAGGAGTCTCTTTTGGGATCGGTGCGGTTACAAACCGCACCTACCCAGTGAAGGACGTAAGTCCTATCTTTTTATTATGTCGTACTATGAATACTTTCTGATTTTCTTGGCACTCGCCTTCTCCAGGAAGTGAAACAAAAGGCGCGCCCTGTTTTCGGTGAACGCTTAGAAACAGTTTTATCGGAACTCAAAAACGGCGAGTCGCCTTCCGTGGTAATCTTGTACACCGGTGGCACCAAAAGCCATCTTGAACCGTGCGGGTGTTATCAAGAACAGTCGGGCGGACTGCCGAGACGCGCACATCTCGTTGAACAGATTCGGCAATATGGATTCCCAACACTCTTAGTCGATGCAGGCAATATCTTTGATGGAGAAGAAGAAATTGACGCGAAACGGTGCGAGGTCAACCTGAAGGCGATGTCCGCCATGGGATACGATGTCCTCGCACTCAGCCAAACCGATCTTTCCTATGGAGACGCGTATCTCAATCAACAACGTGCCGCTGCTGCATTTCCGTTTCTAACCGTAATAAAAAAAGATTTCACACAACCATTGGTTACCAAACAAGTCGGACAACATACCATTGCCTTTGTTGCAGATGCAATTCAGGAGCAGACAGTTTCACAAGCCAATGTTGTTGTAGCTCTGGGAACTCATGAGACCTCAAAACACATTGATGTTGTCATTCAACCCAACGAAATTGAGACAAGAAAGTCTGAGGCCGGAACGCTTTACGTCGGTTCTAAACCCGAAGGCAAAACGTTAGGACTCTTAGCACTCTGGATAAACGCAAACGGAGAACTCACACGTCATCACGCAACACAATTGGCATTGACAGGCGATGTAACGGAATCTGAATCGGTGCGCCAACTCCTCACAGACTTCTATCAAGAAGTGTCACAGTCGTCCAATCTTACGCCTCTCTTCGCTGGACAACATTTGGAACAGGATCCGCAAAACGGATACGTTTCAGCAATGGCGTGCCAGAAGTGCCATCAGCAAGAATACCTGCAATGGTCGGCGACGCGGCACGCTTTCGCCTTTGAAACGCTTCTGAAAAAGGAACGCTACTTCGATGCGGGGTGTGTCTCCTGCCATACCACGGGACTCGGCTATCCAACAGGATTTCAGATAGGCGATCAAGATTCAACGCTCAAAGGCGTGCAATGCGAAACCTGCCACGGTCCCGCTAAACAACACGTCGGCAACCCAAAGAAAACCAACATCCGCAGCGGCGCGGACACTGGAGTCTGTCTTGAATGCCACGACTCGAAACATTCTCCCGGGTTCGCAGAGGTCGTAGCACTCCATATCAAGGATGTTGACCACAGTCGCGAGCCGATGAACTTGGAAGAACTCTTGGCATCCCGTATAGCACGCATGGGAAGACCGACTTTGGAACTGTTTGTGATGAGTTACTGTCCCTTCGGTGTCCAAGCGGAAGAGAAGATTATTCCGATTGTGAAAGAATTTGGCGATAAAATCGACTTCAAACTCCAATTCATCGCAGACGAGAAGGCAGAACTTTCTCTAAATGAGATAACGCCGTTTACGAGTCTACACGGTTACCCCGAAGTGGCAGAAAACATACGGCAGCTACTCATCGCACAAGAATATCCTGATAAGTATCTCGACTACATTTTATGTCGTGGCAAGAAATTGGACAAAAGTTGGGAGAGTTGTGCAGCAAAACTCGGCATTGATGTAGCAAAGATTCAACACTTGTTTGACTCGCCGGAAGCCGAGCAGCTTTTTCGAGAAAACATCAAACGTGCTACGGAACTGGGTATTCGCGCCTCGCCCACGATTTTAGTCGATAACCATCAGTTTCAGGCAACGCAGTTATTACGGGCAAGTGGAACACCTTGTCAGTAGTAATCTCAAGGCAGGAATGAGCGGACTCAAGAGCAACGGCGCCGGTATGGTCTCCGCGTGGTAATGCGCTGCTCTATAAACGCTCTGCGGGAAACAAGAACTATCAAATCTTCAAAATTAGTTTAGATGGTGGGGAGCCTGAACAACTGACGCATATTGGCTGGAATCATCTGGGAGATTGGTTCGATCCGGCATCTGCCTTGCCTGTTTCACCACAATCACAGTTGCTAACAACGCAGTGGGGAGAGATAAAACAGAAATAGTCCATTCAGATATAACCTCCTTGAAACCGCTTTAGGACACATAGTGATGGCAAGTCCTTAGAAGACATTTCCACGGCGATACCTCCCTTTTTAGCGGAGTATTCACCTTGGAAGTGAATCCGCCGGTTGGGATTACCGGTAGAAGAAAGGAGGTGAATCTGAATGAAAGCAAATCTCCGCGGTAAAATCCGTGAGTTCCTCGCTTCTGAGGAGGGAAAAGTAGTCGCCAAGGCACCGTTGTCCTTAGGTATCGTTAGCGGGACTTTCTGGCTAGCTCAAGTGGTTTTTACGTCACCTGTTAGTGCCGATGCCTATTGTGATTCAGATTGCAACGACTGTTTAATCTGGTGCCAAGGTAGCACTTGTGTAGCTACGTGTCTGGATTCCTAAATACAGGCAAGAGACGAGTGGTTCATAAAATCTAACCGAAAATTAAGAATGATTCTGGTCAAACAAGGAATCATCCACTGATAGATTTAGTCCATAGGGAGAGATCGACTCGTTTCTCTTATAACCTATGAGTTCTAACTTATAGATTTAGAAATGTTCATAAACACAAGGGGCGTGGTGTCTTTTTAGTACCACACCCCTTGTAACACAACGCAAAAAGGAACCATGCAAGTAATCATCTTATGTGGCGGTTTAGCGACGCGTCTCGGAGACATCAGCAAAAAACGTCCAAAAATCTTATTGGAAGTTGGCGGGCGCACCGTCTTGGATTGGCAACTTGATTTGCTCAGAGAAGCAGGTATCAAGGAGACTATTTTGGCTTCCGGACACCTGCACGATCTGCTCTATGAGCAAGTCGGAGACTATCGTCAAGGTATGCACATCTGCTACGCTAAAGAAAATAAAAAACTTGGCACCGGTGGTGCGATTGCCAATGCTATGAAATATATTCATACCTCTCCCTTTTTCGTCCTCAATGGAGACATCCTCCTCAGCGGCTTTTCGCTTCAAGAGATGTTAAGATGCTTTCACGAACAGATGACAGGGCTGCTACTGAGTGTGCGGGTTGACGACATTCGTCCCTACGGCGAAATTGTGTCGGATAGCAATGGGAAAATCACAGACTTCCGTGAAAAACAGTCGATTTGCCGACCTGGATACATCAACGGTGGTGTGTATCTTCTCAACCAAAAGATTGCCGATGCGTTTCCCAAGCAGCAGGAGGTGTTCTCAATTGAACGAAACGTTTTTCCGTCCGTTCCCAATCTCTACGCCTTGGAAACCGATGCGAATTGGATTGATATTGGGGTTCCCAAGCGACTTGCATACGCAAGGCGGCATTTTCAAAACGGAGTTTGCCGATGAATCGTGATATTTTCCGAGCGTATGACATTCGTGGAATTTTCGGCGTGGACTTTGAGCCAAGCGATTTTTATCGAATTGCCCGCGCTTTCGCGGCTCATTTTCAGCCGAAAACCATCGCAGTCGGGCACGATGTCCGCGAGAGTTCGCCGGAATTGTGGCAGCAGGCCGTTGAAGGGTTTATAGATGCAGGTGTTCATGTCCTCAACCTCGGTCAAATTTCGACCGATATGCTCTATTTTCCAGATGAGTGAAAAACTTCAAAGCCTCGGCGGCAAGCGAGAAACAAAGTTTCGCTGGGAACCCCAATAGATGCCGCCTTTTGATGGTAAGATTTCTGAAACTCCCTACCTTCTCTAAATCCCCTTTTAACGCAAAAAAGTCTCTTAAAATCCGTGTTAATCCGCGCCGTCCGCGATAATCCGTGATTCAGACAACCAACCGCTGACAGCCAGCAAAATCTAATTTCAGCTAAGAATGTTCTTGACTTATCGGCTGAATGATTGTAACATAAGATGAGTTCCGTATTTGTAGCGCGATGCACATCGCATGAATCAACGGTATTCATGCCTTATGGGCATGAACCGGGGCGAGTACGCCGCAAAACTTTTAGTTTGAACCTTAAAAAACCTCACCGCTTCTGAAAAATATACCCACAAAGAGGCACCCCGTGGAAAAAGAAAACGATGTTCAGTTAATTCGCGAAGTTTTATCAGGTGATGATAACGCATTCAGTATTCTCGTTCAAAAGTACCAAAAGAGTATCCATGCCATTGCATGGCGGAAAGTGAAAGACTTTCACTATGCCGAAGAAATTGTTCAAGATGCGTTTCTTGAAGCCTACGAAAAACTTCCAACTTTAAAGGACCACAAACGGTTCGCTGGGTGGCTCTACGTCATTACAAGCCGATGTTGTGTTAATTGGCTCCGAAAAAACAAATCTGAAACGCAATCACTGGAAGGTACACCTGGACGAGAAATAGCCAAATTGTCTTATGAACATTACCTATCAGAACAACGCGATGCAGAAACTGTCGAGCGTAATAAAGCAATTATCAATGCGCTTCTCAACAAACTACCCGAGAGCGAGCAAACCGTTCTGAACCTCTACTATTTCAGTGGAATGACGACGAAAGAAATAGGCAAATTTCTCGGCGTATCGGCGAACACAATTACAAGTCGGCTTCGGCGAGCACGAAAGCGTTTAGAAAAACAAGAAGAACTGTTGATTAGCGAAATTCTCGGCAGCGTCCGATTACCCGTTGATTTGACTACGAACATCATGCGGCAGGTTGCCGACATGAAACCGATACCGCCTTCAGCTGGAAAACCGCTGCTACCATGGGCTGCTTTCGGGACCGCTACTCTCCTGATTGTTTTAATGCTCGGCGCGAGCAACCAATACCTTGCCCGTTTTCAGAAGCCGTACAGTTTCGAGGCGCAATCTGAACGGACGATTGAAATCATTGATGCCCCCATTACCCTTGATATTGATTCAAAACCGTCTGTGCGAAATCAGATAGGACAGACAACCCTCCCGAGTCAGAATAGCGGTGCTGGTCTGCAGAACGCTTTAACATCTTCAGCAGCCGATGCACGGAGAGACCCTCTTAGACGTTCTACCTCACAATGGACACAAGCGAGTGGTCCCCAAGGGAGTCCTGTATTTGACATCTTTGCGACATCTAAGGGTACAGTCTATGCCGCCACACCAGCAGGTATCTACAGATTGACAGCAGATGCAGCTGCGTGGACTCCCATTGATATCGACACACCCGTCAGAGGGTTTGGAATGCCCATGGCGGAACACAGAGGAATCCTCTATATCGTTTATCCTAATCAAGTGTTAACTTCAATTGATAACGGTGAAACGTGGGATCCACTTAGTCCCCGTCCAAGTGGATATGCTATCGGACTCGTCATCACAGACAAAACACAAGCAAGTAGTTCCCAAAAAAGGGTTTCAATGCATCTCGCTCTACGGGATAAGGGCATTTTCCATTCTACAGATGGGGGCAAGCAGTGGAAACATTTGGACAACGGGTTGACGAATAAAAGAATTTACGCAGTCGCTGCGGTTGAAAACAAGGTATTTGCTGGTACAAACGACGGACTTTTTCGCTTTAATTCGGATGTGTGGGAGCAATTACCAGTAGATACACCTAACGCTGTCCACTCTCTGGCAGTCATGGGAAATAATCTTTATATTGTAACCGGTCCAGACCCTTTTGTTTCCGGCAAACCAGAGCAGAACTTGCATAGAATAAAAAGAGAATCTGTAGTCCTATGGAAGATTTTTCATACAACTGACTTAGGTAGGTCATGGACTGAAATAACACCAAAAAATAAATCCTCTGTTATGGCAGCTCCACATGGTATCAAAATCTTGGTAACGGATAAGACCCTCTTAGTTTTAGATGATATCCTCAGTTTCCGTTCAAGCAACGGAGGAGAAACATGGACAACCTTTGAAATCGACAGAGATCCGGTGAGACAGAACATCTTCCCAGCTGTTGCGATTGACGAAAATACTTTTTTTGAAGCCGGACCATTCGGTGTTCGTCGAACAATTGACGGTGGAGACTCATGGCATCCGTTTATGGAGGGGATGATAGGAACAAAAATACAGAGTTTGACAACTTTTGACGACAAACTCTATGTCCATACTGGTAGTGACGTTGTCCAATCAACCGATGATGGCAAATCATGGAAAGGCATTCAAGTTAACCCCAAACCGGCTCGAGAGGAACAGCCTCGCCTCAGTTTATCTTCTAATTCAAGGTTGACCCTTACTGATGGCGGACTTCACGCTATTGTTCCAGAGAAAAATAACCTGCATATTTTTCGTTTATCTATCGACGATAATACATTCATCCCGATTCAGGGGATACCTACTTTTGATGGAAAAATGCTGTCTACCGAGATGTGGATGGCTATTGCAAAAGCAGAACGAATTGACGTGCCTGATGATATAGAGAAAGATGTAAAATTGATGAAAGCGTTACGCGGTATTGCAACCTTTGTGATAGCAGGTGGATTTGTAGTCAGTAATGAGACTTTTTACGTCGAATACCAACGACAACTTCTCAAATGGAAACCCGGTGAATCCGAATGGACAAATACCGGGCTCATAGACCTCGGTAAACAACCAGATGCGGATTTGAGAAAGGGATTTAAGTTGGCGGTTTCGGGTGAAACCGTCTATGTCGGGAAGCGTGCTGGCGAATTGTTTCAATCCCTTGATGCTGGAAACACTTGGGAAAACATTACCTCGACGCTTCCACTTCGTTTTACCCGTTTCAACGAGATAGTCTTTGCGGGTTCAACAGTTTACGTTGCTACGGACACAGGTGTTTTATCTTCACAGAACGCAGAAAACTGGGGCATCCTCACTGACAGAGCCGGTCAGTCTGTTGTGATAGACAGATTTGCTGTCCATCATGCCAACGTTTATGGTGCTGGTGAGGCAGGTGTTTATCGCTTGGATGCGCGTGGCAAGTGGAAACAGATGACTTCGAGTGTTCCGGGTAAAGTTATCTCCATCGTTATCAACAACGATAGACTTTACATCGCTACCCAGCACCGCGGAATGTTTCATATCCCGCTCGAAGAAGAAACCCTAAACGCCGCTCTCTTGACTCATATCTCCACGCCTTAGTTTTTTCACTCAATTTCTCTCTTTTTTCTCCAAATTCTGCTTGATACAACTCTGGAGAACCTACTACTTTGATGAAACATCTACATCTGATATTTCTCAAAAGATTGTTTGAGTCAATAGTTATAGGTGTTCTTGTGGGTTTAGTTCATGAAAATGCGCGCGGATGATAGCCAACATCTGCCTATCCCCCGAAAGCTGAAGTTTTA
>JAJECD010000307.1 GCA_022822215.1 Candidatus Poribacteria bacterium
GGCATCACTTTCACTGGCTTCGGTATCAATGTGAATGAGTTTCTTGTCGTGATTTGGGTTCCAGAGTCGAGGGGGGTATTCAACGATATCGTAGCCGATGGCGATGACGAGATCTGCCCTGTCAAATCCGCAAGAGACAAAATCGTTGGCTTGCAACCCAACGCTGAGCAGGGAAAGTCGGTGTGTCCAAGGGATGCTCCCTTTCCCCATAAAGGTGTGGGCAACGGGAATGTTTGTCATTTCAGCGAATTGGGTCAGGATTCGAGAGGCTTTTTGGCGGACGACCCCATTTCCTGCGAGGATGATAGGCTGTTTGGCATCGTTAATCAATTGCGCAGCGCTTGCCAAACAGGAAGCGATAGGTTCCGCCTCGCTGGGATGGTCGTGTCGGATAGGTTCCGCATCGATCTGCATCTCTGCGATATCTTCGGGAAAATCAATGTGGGTTGCCCCGGGTTTCTCACTTGTTGCTGTTTTGAAGGCTTTACTGATAGATTCAGGTATGGTTTCGGGTAGGTGGATGAGCGTGTTCCATTTCGTCATCGGTTTGAAGACGGAGACAACATCTATATATTGGTGCGATTCTTTGTGCATCCTGTCGAGGCTTGCTTGTCCGGTGATTGCGACGAGGGGTGCCCGATCCATATTGGCATCCGCAACTCCGGTGACAAGGTTCATCGCACCCGGACCGAGGGTCGCCAGGCAGACACCGGCGCGCCCGGTGAGACGACCGTAGACATCCGCCATGAAGGCGGCACCGCGTTCATCACGCGTCTGAATGAATTGAATCTTCGACTCCAAGAGGGCATCCATCAAATCCAAGTTTTCTTCGCCAGGTATTCCGAAAATATAGTCAACGTTTTCGTTCTCAAGACATTTAACGGTGAGTTCTGATGCTTTCATGATTCGATTTCCTTAGATTTATTGCTAATAAATAGTGAGTCCTAAGTTAGTTTTCGGAATTTCTTAACGCTAAACTTAGAAATATTGTGACAATCAACAAAAATTTGTTTCCTTCAATTCGGTCCTATGCAATAATATAACAGATTGCGTTTAAAAAATACAAATTTAAATATGGTAACCAAAAGCCAGATGAAAAGAAATTTTATCTATCTCTATATTCTCGTGTTGTTCGTAGATACACAAATCGTTTTTGCCCAAAGTAATTCAGAAGGTTTCCCTCATATCAGAAACACCCCCGGCGAACTCATCGTCCGCCTACATTCAGATGTTTCCCTTGCAGCACTTGACACGTTGAGCAAACGGCTCGGTGCCGTGTCTGTCTCGCCCGTTTTTTCACCGGCAACACCTGCCGGACAACACCCACGCCTCAAGAACATCTACCTCATCCGATTCCCGATACAGTGGAGGTTAGAACCGTTGTTGCGGCGATATGAACAACATCCTGCCATTGAAGCCGTCGAATTGAACCGTCTGAGTCAGTTTTGCGCAGGAATGGTGCCAAATGATCCGGGTTATAGTGAACAGTGGAATCTGAGGTTAATAAATATGCCGGAAGCGTGGCGTATTACGCAAGGGGATCCACAAGTAACAGTGGCTGTTGTGGATAGTGGTATAGCGACCCGACATCCTGAATTCCGCTCACAACTCTGGCAAAATAGTGGTGAAATCCCTGAAAATGGCATTGATGATGACAGAAACGGTTATATTGATGACATCAACGGTTGGGATTTTAGCGATGCGCCAACGCTACCGGGTGGCGGTGATTCGACGGTGCGCGACAATGAACCTGAGGACGAAACCGGACACGGCACGCATGTCTCCGGTATTATCGCTGCGAAAGTAAACAACGGACTCGGGATTGCCGGGATTGCCCCGGAATGTCGCCTTATGCCTTTGAGAGCGGGTTTCAAATTTGGCGGTGGTGAATACCTCCAAAACGATGATCTTGCCGTGGCTATCGTTTATGCAGCAGATAATGGGGCGCAGGTGATTAATATGAGTTGGGGAGATACCGTGAATGCTTTCATCATAGAAGCGAGTTTAGAATACGCTTATGATCGCGGTTGCGTCTTGGTCGGCGCAGCGGGAAACTCAGGGTCGCTGGGCTCTTATTATCCTGCCGGTCTTAAAACCGTCATCTCCGTCGCTGGACTTGGGCAGGAAAAGCAATTGTATAGCGATTCCAATTTCGGGGCAACAATTGACATCGCTGCCCCGGGTGAAGAAATTCCGAGTACAGATATTGACGGCGGCTATCAAAACAGGTCTGGCACATCAATGGCAGCGGCGCATGTCTCTGGCGTTGCAGGCTTGGTAATCGCTGCGAACCCAAATTATAGCAACACAGAAGTTCAACGCACCCTCATCGCCACCGCAGAATCGCTATTTATCAATTCTCTCGTCGGCGCGGGGTCGCTTGACGCATACGCCGTGCTTACGGCTTCAACAGCGCTCATTGCTCAAATTGATGTACATCACGTATCTCAGCAAGTTGAAGAGCGTAATAATATTGAGATTTTCGGCAGTGCCGGTGGATCTGGATTCATTGAATACTGGCTGGAATATGGGGTCGGTGAAGTTCCAAATTTATGGTTGCCCTTAGGACCTGTGCAAACGAAGTCCAAGTTTAATGTCTGTTTGCATAAGTGGGATACTTCTGATTTAGCGGAGAACCGATATACATTGAGGCTCAGCGTCAAAACGGAAAGCGGCGACATCAAGAGGGACAGAGTGGTTGTTGACGTGAGGCACACAGCGCCCGTCATTTCAAGACACGAATTACAGCCATGGCTTGCAGGGGATAGCATCAATTCGGTCATTATGTGGGAAACCGACGAGGTCTCCATCGGTGAGATAGAGATTTTTGATGCGGGCGGAGACATGAGTAGGGCTGCCCGCTCAGATTCAGAGAACCTCCTCCATATTGTGAATGTATCCGATTTAGGTATCCTACCGGGAAGATATATGTACCGATTGTCGGTGGAAAACCGCGCTGGGCTTCTACGCGTTGATGATAACAGGGGTGCGCTGTACCAGATTGAGATGCAGAACACTTATCTTCAGCCGTTGCCCGTCTTACAAGACGCATCCGCTGAACAGGGATTGCACGCGGTTGTTGCACCCATAGATATGAACGGAAATGGGAAATTAGAGATTATCGCCACCGAAATGGACACGGGTGCCGCAAAGATTTTTGAGATACAGGATAACGGCAGGTTTGAGGTTCTCTTTTCATTCACCGAATCGCTATGGCCCCGGGCAATATCAGATACCGACGGTGATGGACGGATAGAAATATTGTGCAACGCTTTAGACGTGATCTTTTTGTTGGAACAACCGACACAAGGACAGTTCCCGACGGAACGCATTTGGGAAGTTCAAGGGAATTGGAGCAAAACAATTATAGACGCAGACGCCGATGGGATAGATGAAATTATCGCGCGCGACGATGCTACCGACTCCATTTATGTATACGAGGCAAACGGAGATAACAACCACCACAGGACGGCTGTCCTCGAAAATCCGACATTGGGAAACAACGGGATCAGCGCAAATTTTGTGACAGGTGATTTCGATGGCGATGGACGGATAGAAATTTTAGCAGGCGATAATGACAGTGAGCTATTTTTATATGAAGCGACTGGAGACAACACATACAGACAGACATGGGTTCATGCACTTCCCGAAGGCGATCCACAACTCTTCGCCGCCGGTGATATGGACGGCGATGGCAAGGCGGAATTCGCTGTCTGTGCCCAGGCGGGTACAGCAATCGGTACTACGCCATTGGACATCCGTTATTATCACTGGGTATTGACCATTTTCACTGCGGAAGGTGATGATGCCTATCGCGCTGTATGGACACAACGGATTCATGATGTACGAGACGGTGGAAACGGAATGGTTATCGCTGACATAAACAACGATGGACGGAATGAACTGTGCCTCGCCACTGCCCCGAATTTCTACGTTATCCAATACGATAGCGGCGGCTACCATCCTCTCTGGCACCATCCGGCGACAAATACCTCTAATCCGATCGTGGCTGACATCAACGGCGATGGGATGAATGCATTGTTGCTCAATAGCAATAACGCATTAACAGTTTTTGAAACGCCAATCGTTTCAGGTTCGCAATTGAAAAATTCGTTTGGTGCACCGTGGGGTGTCACAGCGAAACCCATTGGCAAAAACGCAGTCGTTCTTACATGGCAGACCGCGTCTGGCGCTGCAACACACACCCTCTACCGTGGGGAACGTCCCGACGCACTGAAACAACTCCAAGAAGGGATTCAGGGAACGGCGTTTACGGATACGGGACTTACAACAGGGCAAACGTATTGGTACGCCCTCGCATCCCGCGCTTCAGACGGCAAAATTTCAGGTCGATCAACATTGGTATCTGTGGTACCGACGCAGCGACCGAGGTTAAGCACCGCTGATTATTCACCACCGAATCAACTCTTGCTACAGTTTGACAAACCGATGGGACTCTCGGCGACGCACGCTGGACGTTACCTTCTGTACAAACAAGAAGGTACAGACAGGCATTCAGGCAGTCATGCACCGATTTCAGCGATTCTGGATAAGTCTGGACATCGGGTCGTGCTTACATTTCCATCTGCCGTTTTCCGTACAGGAAATCGCTATCAGATTGAGGCACTACAACTTTCGGATATGTACGGTGCGGCACTTGCGGACGACGCGAGAACATTGCCAGTCCTACTGCCAGCACCGACGCTAACCGAGACAATCGTCTATCCGAATCCAGCGGAATGCAATGCGGTTACCTTTGATAAACTCCCTATTGGAACAAGCATTCACATTTACGATGTCGCTGGAAACTGCATCGCTTCGTTTGAGAGGACGGAACGAGAGCGGGATAGAAAGGTTTGGGATCTTTCTGGAATTAGTAGCGGAATTTATGTTTACATCCTTGAGTCAGAGACAGATCGACGTATCGGCAAAATTTCGGTCATCCGTTAAATTTCACTTAAGGTTCTTGGGTTCCCACATTCAGATGGACATAGGCGGGATTGAGTTTAAGGACGTTTTGGATTGATTTTATCGCCTGCTTTCGTTTTCCTGCTTTTAAGGCGACCTGTGCGAGGTGGTAGTGTGCCTCAACAGCATCACTTTGAAGATTGATGGAGCGTTCTAAGGCTTTCATGGCTTTATTCATCTGCCCCCGTTTCGCCAAAACCCAACCGAGGGTATCATGATAAGCGGCGACATTTGGATTTAACGTAACCGCGGTATAGGCTAACGTCTCAGCGAGATTCAGTTTCTGTTGGTAACCGTCAACGTAAAGATATGCAAGGTTGTTATACGCTTCCCCATATTTCGGTGCGAGACGGATTGCCTCTTCATAAATGTGCTGTGCGTCTTGCAGACGTTCCAGTTTCATATACGCCGTGCCGAGAATGTTATAGGTTTCATAGTCCTGCACAACCGTTGCTTTAACAGATGTCGTCGGATACATACCACTCAGTGAGGCTTCAGCAGTAAATACATCTGGGGGCACATTTTCTCGCTCTTCCAGAAACAACTCATACGCTTCAGCTGCGAGCGCGTACTGTCCTTCCTTGAAGTATGCAAATCCAAGTTTCCTATAGAAATGGATAGGGAGTACCCCAATATCCCTGCTCAATTGATAGGCACTAATGGCTTGTTTATAGTGTCCCTCTTGGATGTAAAAATCGCCTTCAGCCAAAGAGCGTTTTACTAAATCCGGGACTTCGGTAGCCGAGAGACCCATACTCAATAAAGGGGTCTTCTTTGCGCCGCGATACTTTTGATATTGCATAAAACCAATTGTGGTAGCGAGGAGAATGCTCCACAGAATCAGGTAGACGCGCGTGCGGGATACCCATCTCTTGGAGAGGTATTTTCCAGGGTGCAGGACAGCGAGAAAAAAGTTTTCATTCTTCTCTTCAGATGGGGCTACATTCGGATGATACGGAACAGTGGCAGCATTGGGCGCTAATACAGGAAGCGCGACAGATGAACCGGCAAGCCGCGGCGACTGTGAGATTGATTTCACTAAATCGTCTATTTCTGTGTCTTTATCTGGATCTCGGTATTTTTTCTGGTGAATCTCTGTATCTTCTGCGGGTTCTGAGGCACCTGGACCATGGATTTCGCTATCTTCGTCCGGTTCTGGTGGCTCGACCTCTGGCATCAGGTTTTCTGAAAATTCCGCTTCCGTTACGGTCTCCTCTGGCGTCTCAGTAGATGCGGTATAGTCCTCCTCATCGACTTCTTCTTCGGGTTCACTCTCAGTTATTAAATCTGGTTCTCCTGCAGGTTCTTCAAAAGTATCTGCTACGGAAACCTCTGTTTGCTCTTGATGGCGTTCATCTGTCGGATCGGTCGCGCGAGAGGTACGCCGATTACCGCTATTGAGTAGGTAATGCAAAAATGAGTCGTGACCTTCTTCCGCTTCTTCTACTTCCACAGGATCCGAATCCGGGCGCGGTGTCCCCTCGGATAGTGTTGATTCAGAAGACTGGATATTTTGCTTTTGAGCAGGGACAGTCTCCTCTCGGTTCGGCTGCTGAGGCGTGTTTCCATTGTCATAACGTTCGCGAATCTTACTCATGCATTTCTTGACCTCTATCCGTGTGAGCATAGAGTCAACATTGCTTAACGGTTCCAAGGTCGAAAGGACACTGGGATTTCCCAACTCACCGATGGCTTCCAGCATTGCCCAAACTGTCAAGTCTTTGGATTCGACTTGCAATGCTTCAAGGAGGGGGTCTATTGCCCCAGTTGCGCCGAGGTCTTGAAGTGCTTTCGCCGCCTCACGTCGTATCATTGAATCAGAATCGGAGAGTGCCTCAATAAGGAACCCTACACTACGTGCGTCTCCTTGCGCAACAAGCTCCTCAATAGCACTGCTACGCACGATGATCGGTTGCGTTGTGTCTGTTAAACTCTGAATGAGTTGGTCAAAGGATGCCATGATTTTTTAATGGGCGTAATTTATTACCAAAAGTATTTGCTCGTCCTTTATCGGTAAAGTTCCGAAAATACATTTATGCTGAAAAATTGGTTAAATGTAGAACGCTACGACTGTATTAAGACACTAATTCACTTAATAGTACGATTTTCATAAAAAAAAGATACATTTACCTATAATTTTGTAGATAGTTGTTGGTTGTCAGTTAAAAGTCGGGATTTGGAAAAAATCAGAATCAACGGTATGAATGCCATAGGGCATTCACCGGGCATTCCCTGCCTCCTACAAAAGAGATAAATGTTTCTGAGTGATATGAAAAGGCAACTTGACTTTTCCTTAGGAAGTCTGTATTATAAATACATCTTTAAGTAATAAACATGGAGGAATTTATGGAGAATAGATTTTCTGCCCACCTTTTCTTAGTTACACTCCTGATACTGCCATTTACAGTGCTCTCATCAGCACTTGCTGATTCGCATGTAGAACGGGGTGGCACTTTAATCTTCGGGCGCGGAGGCGACTCTATCGGGCTTGATCCAGCACATGAGATGGATGGCGAATCCTTCAAAGTCTGCGAAAATATTTACGATACACTCATACAATACAAAGATGAAAGCACGGAACTTGAACCGGCACTCGCTACGAGTTGGGCGAGCACAGAGGACGGTTTAACATGGACTTTCCAGCTTCGTCAAGGCGTGACCTTCCATGATGGAACGCCTTTCAATGCCGAAGCGGTCCTCTTCTCACTGAACCGACAGCACGATGATACACATCCATTCCATAAAGTCGGGGGTGCCTATAACTATTGGATAGATACCGGTTTAGCAGAGGTTGTGGACAAAATTACTGCTGTTGACGAATTCACAATCCAAATTCGCCTTAAATCGCCGTATGCACCTTTCATTCCAACACTTGCGATCTCTGCCTTTGCAATCGTGAGTCCGACAGCACTAAAAAAATGGGGTGAAGATTTCACGAATCATCCGGTCGGCACGGGTCCTTTCAAGTTCGTCCGATGGGACCGGAACGATAAGATCGTGCTTGAAGCGAATGATGCCTATTGGGGTGGCAGACCGTTGTTGGATAGGGTTATTTTACAGTCTATTCCCGATAATTCGGTCCGCCTCATCAAGCTCCAAGAGGGGAGTCTTCATGCGATGGAATTTCCAAACCCAGATGATTTCCAACAGATTCAAGAGGACGCGACACTTGAATTGTTGATGCAACCGGGTATGAGCGTTGGCTACTTGGCAATGAATATGGACAAACCACCGTTCGATAATCTAAAGGTCCGGCTTGCGATAAATCATGCCATTAACAAAGCAGCGATTATTGAACACCTATATCAGGGGATGGGTATACCGGCGAAAAACCCGATCCCGCCGACGCTCTGGAGTTATGACGATACAATTCAAGATTACGCCTATGACCCCGAATTAGCGAAGCGACTCCTCGCAGAGGCGGGTTATCCCGATGGATTTGAGACGACTCTCTGGGCATTGCCGGTCCCACGTCCGTACATTCCAGATGGACGCGCCCTTGCTGAGGTGCTGCAATCCGACCTTCGCACTATCGGCATTGAGGCAAAAATTGTAACTTATGACTGGGGCACTTATCTTGAGAAAACGAAAAATGGTGAACACGATATGGCACTCTTGGGTTGGTTCGCCGATGTCGGGGATCCGGACAACTTCTTCTATTATCTTTTAAGTAAATCGGCAGCGAAGAAACCCGCGGGAAATATCGCGTTTTATCGAAGCGATGCCATGCAAGATGTTTTGGAACGGGCAAGAGCCAGCACTAATCAAGAAGAACGCGTTTCGCTCTACCGAGAAGCACAACAGATTTTCCACGAAGATGTTCCATGGGTGCCGTTAGCGCACGCCCAACAAATTTTGGTTATTAACAAAAAGGTGAAAAACCTTAAACTCCACCCTTTAATGTGGAAATACTTCCGCCAAATTTGGCTTGAGAAATAATTATGACGAAATCCGTATTTCGCGTGGGTATCACGCGCGACTTTTTGGGACCCGACGACACCAGCGATTTAGATGATGTCGCCGGTCCGCTTTTTGATGAAGCCGGTTTGCAATGGGAATATATTGCAGAGAACACACCGGTATTAGAAGCAACACAGGTGCAGGATTATGACGCGCTCTTGGTATTGGGAGCGGGTATCACAGCAGAAACCTTCACAGATGCCGACAGATTGGCTGTTATTGCTCGATTCGGCGTTGGATACGATAAGGTGGATGTACCAGCATGTACCGAAAATGGTGTGCTGCTAACGATTGCGCCCGACGGTGTTCGCCGTCCCGTTGCCACCTCTATCATGACTTTTGTCCTATCGCTAAGCCACATGCTGTTGATAAAGGATCGACTCATCCGTGCCGGTGGATGGAGAAATACACAAAACTATAGAGGCATGGGGTTGGTCGGTAGAACGCTGGGACTTGTGGGTATGGGTAATATTGGGAAAGAAGCGTTCAAACTGGCGAAACCTTTCGGAATGCGCCATATCACCTACGATCCGTATGTTACGGCTGCTGAAGCCGCAGCAGTCGGCGTAGAACTCGTCGATCTGGATAC
>JAJECD010000201.1 GCA_022822215.1 Candidatus Poribacteria bacterium
ACCAAACTCCGGATTGATGATTGAACGAACCCCTGCCAGGACAACGGACGCAGCAGCCCAGGAGCAATAGTTAAAAATATGCTTTCAGAACAACAACTAACACAATTTGAAGAGCAAGGCTATCTACACCTTTCCGGCTTAATTCCACAAGAGACCGTCACAAAAGCAGAGAAAGCAATGTGGCAGATGATGGGAATGGATGCAGAGGACCCAGACTCGTGGGGACAGTTTCAGCGTCCACACCTTGCCGGATTTTACATGGAAAAAATGGCAGGTGGAAGGCGCATTGAACTTTATGGCGTTACCAATCCAGATGTCTTAGCCTGTTGCACACCCGATTATCTTACGATCCTCAAGCAACTCGCCGCCCGGTACCCAGAAATTCCGCACTGTGAATGTCAACAGCCGGATGGCATCTGGGCACTCAATGAATTTCCCATTTCTGCCGAGTGGAAAAGCCCGGCACCCCACTTAGATGGCGATTTTCGGGATTTCCGACTGGATCCTGGTACCTTCCGGGTAACCAGTCTCACCTACCTCACCGATGCCAATTCACACGGTGGGACGACGGTGATATGGCCCGAAGGTCCACAACGGATTCGTGAATTTCGCAAAAAAAATCCAGAGTTCTCCAACCATGTTGGTGATATGAAGGCTCAGTTTCCAGAGATGGATTTAGGCGAACCGATGGAAGTCGTTGCCAAACAGGGCGACATCCTCTTTTTCCATCATCTTTTGCCGCATTCTGGCACAATGAATGTCGGTGCTGGCCCACGTTTCGCAATTCGATATATGTGCTTATGCCTCGCCTGTCGCAAATGGGAGAAAAAAGGGGAGTGGAATCTCTGGATGCCGTAAGGAGATTTAAATGATGCGACAGACTGTTCCTCGTATTGAATCATTGCGCGTGAAAAACTACCGCGCATTGCGTGATATAGAATTGCGAAAAATCACGCCTCTTTCCGCTTTTTTGGGTCCAAACGGTAGTGGAAAGTCAACGTTGTTTGATGTTTTTGCTTTTCTCGCGGAATGTTTCACAGATGGGATGCGACGTGCTTGGGACAAAAGGAGGCGTTTTAAGGAACTGAGGACGCGGGGCAGCAATGAGCCAATTGAATTTGAGTTGAAATATCGTGAAAAACCAGGGACACCGATTATCACCTATCATTTGGCTATTGATGAGGGGGCAAAGGGTCCCTATGTTGATGCTGAATGGCTACAATGGCGGCGCGGGAGTCGAGGAAAACCCTTTCGATTTCTTGATTTTCAGAGAGGTGCCGGTCGCGTTATCGCTGGTGAAACGCCAAATGAAGATGATACGCGAATTGATGAACGACTCGACGACGCGTCAATGCTCGCTGTGAGTACACTTGGGCAGCTGGCACGGCACCCTCGTGTGAGTGCCCTGCGTCGTTTTATTACAGGTTGGCATCTTTCCTACCTTTCTGCGGATGCAACACGCGGTGTTCCCGAAGCCGGACCACAAGAACGATTGTCTGAAACCGGCGACAATCTGCCCAATGTTATTCAGTATTTGAAAGAACAACACCCACAACGTTTGAATGATATTCTCTCCATTTTGTCTAATCGCGTGCCGCGTTTAGAAAAGGTTGACGCAGAACTGATGATGGATGGACGCCTCCTCTTACAAGTTAAAGATGCTCCATTTGATCAGCCTATCTTGGCGAAATTTGTTTCTGATGGTACATTGAAAATGCTGTCGTACTTAACCTTGTTACATGATCCAGAACCACCTCAATTAATCGGTATTGAAGAACCTGAAAATTATCTCCATCCACGACTATTGTCGGGCTTGGCAGAGGAGTGCGGTCAGGTGTCAGCATCATCTCAACTCATGATTACCACCCATTCACCCCATTTTGTTAACGAATTTCGCGCTGAGGAGGTGTGGGCACTTTATCGAGATGAGCACGGGTTTACGATATGCAAACGCACGTCGGAAATGCGAGGAATCAAAGAATTTCTGGAGGATGGAGCCAGGTTGGGAGAACTCTGGATGGAAGGGTTCTTTGAATTCGGGGATCCATTGACTAATGCTGGAGGTCCAAAGAAAAGTACGCATGCATATTGAATTCCTCTTGGAGGAGCGTTCTGCGGAAACAACATTAACGGTCATTCTACCTAAGATTCTTCCTGCCGATGTCAGTTTTGATTTTCGTGTCTTTGAAGGCAAACATGATCTACTTAGGAAACTGCCAAACCGATTAAAGTCGTACCGCAAGTGGATCCCTGATGACTGGAGAATTGTGGTGCTTATTGATGAAGACAGGAAAGACTGTCGGCAGTTAAAGGCACAATTAGAGGAAATGGCGCGCAAAGCAAACCTGCTAACTAAGTCCGGCGTGCCTCCAAATAGTAATTTTCAAGTGGTTAATCGCTTGGCAATTGAAGAATTGGAAGCATGGTTTTTTGGGGACATCGTGGCTTTACAAGCGGCATATCCCAAAATCTCAAAAAATCTTCAATATCAGCCAAAATATCGAAATCCTGATGCAATCAAAGGTGGTACGTATGAATCCTTAGAACGTTTGCTAATACGGAAAGGATACTATAAGGAACGATTACCTAAAGTTGCAATAGCACAAAACATTGCACCACACATGGAACCCAACCGGAACAAATCAAGAAGTTTTCAGGTATTTGTTGAAGGACTCAAAGCGTGCATAGGAGGAAGGAAAAATGAATGAAAATAAACACTTTACAAATATGGCAACCTATAATCCATTCATCCGGATTGTATTAATCATCGCGATTGTTTTAACCTTCGCTTTGTGTGAAGCTACTGTGGCACAAGAGGTCTTCGTACGGACCGGATTTGAGGAATTCGCTGTCGGCGATCCACCCGACGACTGGGAGGCGGTCGGTGGGCAATTTGAAGTCTCGAAAGACACCGTCAAAACCGACAAACAGGCACTCGCTATTTTAGGAGGCGCAGACGGAGATGGGCTTGGTATCCCTATAGAAACCGACAATCCGCTTATTTCAGCCGAATTCTGGATTTATGTTGAGGGGGGTGGACGCTCCTTGAATATCAAATTCGCTTCTGCCGATAACATTGGCGAAAACAACGGCTGCACCTATATCAACTGGGACGCAGATATGGTTCGCCTCTACGATGGAGGGGCGTGGCAACCGATTGGGGAATTTGAAACCGATACATGGAAATATGTTCGCATCATCGCCGATTTTGAAAAAAGTGAATTTTCGTTCGCCTTCGGAGACAGCAGGGACGACGCTTTGGGTGCCAAAGCAGAAGATGGACTTCCGTTTCGGAACCCTGCACTCGGCCCTACTGCCAAGTGGTTCGCTTTTTATACATGGGGGATGGCAGCTCCGGCTTACTTCGATGATCTACTCGTCTACGAAGGCGCAGATGCCCTTGACCTCGCCGTTGATCCAAACCAAAAACTCACCACATTTTGGGGACAGGTTAAACGTGGGTTGTAAGAATCGGTCATGGAGAAAAAATGAAGAAAAGTGAGAAAATTTGCCTAACACCAGCACAGCGGCTCCACTTCGACATCTACGGCTTTGTCCTATTAGAGAATGTCCTGAGCAGCGACGAAATCGAGCGTATGAAGGGCGCCCTCTACAGAATGAAAGCCGACACAGACCTTGATGCCAAGCGGGTTTATGCCCGTCCTGGCGGTGAACACCATGTACTTTTCGGCAATCTTGTTGCGTATGATCCAGCGTTGTTGGAATACGCAGCACATCCAAAACTCGTACCACTGGTTGAGGAGGTCGTAGGCGGTGCCGTCCGCCTTGAGGAGACCGAGGCAATCATCAACAGTCGGAACCCAGAGACACCGCGCGATGAACTCCACAAACGCCGTTATAATCCGACCGGCTTTCATCGTGGCACACAACACGGGTGGGGGACCTACATAGAGCAGAACAAGTTCCATTGCATCTTCGTTAAAACACTCGCCTATCTTACCGATGTCGGTCCCGATGATGGGGGGACGTGCGTCATACCCGGAAGCCACCGATTGACGTGGGATCAGCGCGAAATGATTGAAGCCGCACTCTCAGATGACAAACTCATCTACCAAGTCGAAGCGTCAGCGGGTGCTGTGCTGCTTTTTGCCGAGGCGTTAATTCACAGCACGACTGCTATCCGTAGCGACAAGGAGCGTGTCATCCTTATCTCCGGCTACACGCCGCCGATGGTACGCGAATGGCCCGGCAACGAAGTCAGTCCTGAATTTATTGAGACCTTACCCGAAGATATCCGTCCGCTCATCTCAGGCAGCGACAGTTGGCACTGGAAGCGACGGTATTAAATCTCATACGCGGTAGGTGCGGTTTTATGGCGTACGCGCCTGCCCCCTTGATAAGGGGGGATAAAGGGGGGTTGCGACGGGCGTTCTAACCGCACCCTTAAAGTGTATCACCTACGCTTAGGCCCCCGCAGTCCTCGGCATCCACAACGGCTCTTTCCCCATCTCAGCGAACAGCAGCTTCATCACCAACTCCGCCTTCAACTCGGCATGTTCAGCCGAATTCCAGAGATTGTTGATTTCCCCAGGATCCGCTTTCAGGTCGAACAACTCACCATAGTCTCGGTTATAATAGACCGTCAGTTTATAGCGATCATCAACGTAGGTTTTGACGTGTACCGTTGTCGGTTCATGGCGGTTTTCAACGATAATGTGGTCGCGTGCTTGCGCTTCTTGTCCATACCAGACGGGGGTCTGATCTACACCCGTCATCGGGCGCGGAATGTCAATCCCAGTCGCACTCAGGAACGACGGAGCCAAGTCTACCAAGGTCTGCAACGCCTCCGACTGCCTCCCGGCAGGCACAACGCCGGGATACCGCGCAATAAACGGCACCCGTATGACATCTTCGTAGTGGAACGCTCCTTTAGCGACGAGTCCGTGTTGCCCATAAAAGTGGCCATGATCCGAAGTGAACACAACCAGTGTATTGTCTGCCAATCCGAGTGCGTCGAGTTTTGCCAAGATCTTTCCGATATACTTATCCATCAGACTCACCATCCCATAATAGACAGCGATATCTTTAGCGAGTTCATCTCGATCCCGTAGGTGTGAGTTGAATCCGTGGACCCCTTTCCCACTTTCGCGCCAAGCCGAGAAATCTGGTTTTTGTTGTTGTGTTAGCTGAAAGTGCGGCGGGTTCTTGTCGTGTTCCCCTTCCGTCACAGAAGGCACTGTGAGTGCTGCCGGGTCATACATCGTATCCCACGGTTCTGGGACGAGATATTTCGGGTGCGGATCGAAGAAACTCGCCCAAAGGAAGAAGTTTTCACCGTTCTGTTGATACCCTTCCATGAGGGCATTCGTGCGTTCCGCAATCCATGTATCGTAATGATATTCCTCTGGGATTGGCCACTTCCGAAATTGACCACGGGCGTTTCCTGTCGGTGGTGCGTAGTAGTCGCGCCAATTTGTCAAGCCGTTCTCTTCCATCCAGATAGCGTAGTGCTGCCCGACGTGTGCCTCATCGGCGTGATTCCGCGCCAGTTCAACGTGTTCAAACCCATAGAAGGGTTCATCAAAACTCCGCCAGAAGTCCAAATCTTGAAGGATCGGATAGGATTCGAGGGAAGGAAATTCTTCAGTCCCGTGGAGCGGTTGAAAATGTGCTTTACCGACGAGTGCCGTACGGTAGCCCGCATCTGTGAAGTCTTCACCGACGGTATGCTCATCTTCAGAGAGTTTTGTGCCGAGGGACCAAGCACCGTGTTGACTCGGATACTTCCCCGTGATAATAGATGCGCGTGTCGGCGTACAGGTCGGGTTCGGGCAATAGGCTCTATTGAAGAGCGTGCCTTGCGCTGCCAATGTGTCCAAGTGCGGGGTCTGTATTTCCGGGTTAAGGCATCCCAAGGTATTCCAATGCTGCTGGTCGCTGGTGATGAGTAGGATATTAGGTCTGCTTTCAGTTCCCATAATTTTTTACGTAGTTCCTCGTAGGGGCGAGGTTGCCTCGCCCAACAAAAAATCCTTTGTATCGCATTTGTTGGTGAAAATCAGCATAGCAGTTTACAAGGAATAATTCAAGCAGAATACTGTAGGAGCGATTTCCTAATCGCGACCGTTTACGCTGTTAAATTCGGTTGACACCCTTTGTGGAACGTGTTAATATTTTAAACAGCACTGTGATGTAGAAGGAAAGTGAATGGACAAAGAAAACCAAAACAAGCCAAGTACGGTTGATGACATACTCCAAAATACAACGATATCCATGGTTTTATTCGGTATCAAAGTAGCCATCTGGAAGTTTATGTAGATTTTTATAGAGGTTTAACCGAAACGCAAAGAGGAGATTGAGAAATGGCGAGTCTCCAACAACTGACGCACTACGAAAAAGCTATTAAACACTTTAGCAGAGCCCTTGAAAAGAGGCCTGGTTTTGTTGAGGCATATATTCAACGCGGACAGGTTTATAAGAAAATGGGCGAGTTTAATCTGGCAATTGCGGACTATACGCAGGCGACACGCCTCACCCGAAGACCTCATGAAGCATATTGCGGCCGAGGACTCGTTTATGAGGCCAAAGGTGAAATTGACAAGGCAATTGAGGATTTTACCACCGCGATACACAGAAGCCGCAGCTACCAGTGGGACTCCCCCGAAGCATATTACCATCGCGGCAACGCTTATGTCACCAAGGGACAGGTTGACTTGGCGATTGAGGATTATAACGCTGCTATAAAACTGGATCCGGATTATACGAATGCTTATATTAAGCGCGGTATCGCTTACGCCAGCATCGATGAAATTGACATCGCAATTGAAGACTATAACAGCGCGATTAGACGAAATCCACAACTTGCTGAGGTCTATTACCATCGCGGGATTGCTTACGGCATCAAAGGCGAAGGTGATTTCGAGATTGCAAACTATACGAAAGCAATAGAACTGACTCCCAACGATGCCTATCCCTATCGTAAACTCGGCGATGCTTACCTTCTTAAAGACGATTTTGACTTGGCTGTTACAAATTATAGTAAGGCGATAGCACTAAATCCGAATGATGTCCATGCCTATCACTATCGCGGTTTTGCTCATTTCCGCAAAGGTAATTTTGATCTGGCTTTTGCGGGTTATGCAAAGGCATTAGCATTAAAACCCGATTACGTTCAAGTCTATTACACCCGCGCTCGGACTTGGTTATACCAAGAGGAATGGGAAAAAGTTAGAGAGGATATGATAACTGCAAAAAACAAAGGACTGGATATTGCCATCCTGTTTCGTAAAGGGTACGATAGCATTGCAGACTTTGAACGGCAAAACGATGTCAAGCTGCCGGAAGATATCGCTGCAATGTTGACACGGCAGGAGCGAATCTCCACTCTACCTGTGAAGGAAAACCGATTCCAGTCGCCTTGTGGAATTGAGCTGCCCTTATTTAAAGACATCACCGCGATGTTTCAAGAACAGGAAACACCCCTTTCAACTCGCTACATCGCAGAAAATCCCTAAAACTACTCCTTGAACACCATAGGTTAGAAAAATTCTTGAGTCGGAGTATTTTATAGTAAAATCCGAAAATAAGTTTA
>JAJECD010000344.1 GCA_022822215.1 Candidatus Poribacteria bacterium
GTCTATGATGCGTAAATTCGTTTCGTTGAGCCTCTGTGGCGTTTTAATCACGGCACTCGTCCTTCTGACGCAAGCCCAAATGTCAGATAAAGCGCAACTGGGGCGCGAACTTTTTCACGATCCAACCTTTAAAGGCACAATTGATCCGTCAAAAGCGACGGGACTCGCTTGTGCGAATTGTCATGCCGACTTCGATGACACGGCAACCCCAGATGGTTTAATCCGTGCAGGACATAGCGTGGTGGGTGTCCCTCATCGTGGAGAGGCAAAAGGTGGAATGATCACAAGCGCAGATTTCGCACGTGCAGCCGGTGGTGGCGGTTTTTGTTACGAACACTTCTTACAGAGAGTGCCACACGATAAAGTCAATCCTACCGCAATTCCAGCAGAACATGCCGAAGCACTTATGGCTTATTTTGAAGTTATTTCTGGGGACAACAAGGGACCTCAGTTTGAAATTGCCATGCTCGACGATGACGCTAAAAAGGCAGCGGGCGAGAAAATCGCTGCTATGGGTGGCGACACGAGCAACGGTTGGCAACTTTTCGGACGCGCATGTATCACTTGTCACCCAACGGTTAAGAAAGCTGGAATCGGTCCGCAACTCGTCCGCTCCAGGGCACCCCGCAATATTGACGCAACGATGGCGCGTTGGGCCACTAAAATCCGAGGTGGCGGTTCTCTCATGCCGTTTTATGCCGAGGACATCCTGAGTGACCAAGACATCGCTGACATTATCGCATTCCTGCGCGAACAGATCGAAAACACAGCAAAATGATAGACAACTGTTTTGGCTGAGAGCACCCTCTCAGCCAAACGCATTATTGTCCAAAATACGTTTGGCCATTTGTAACCAACTCTCTTCATATCCGTTTGTATCAATAGGTTTTCTCAAAAGATTTGGAGCCTAATTTTGAGTCTCACCTGAAAAGTCGATGTCAACTTTTAGCGTGCCTTGGCGTGGAAAAATTTCAAAAAGACGCTTCCACTCCGCAACAGCCGCCATGTCGTCTGAAAGTCTATGCATCGATGCTGTCAGACTCAGAAAATACAAACGTTTTGTCAGATATGAATATGAAGAGAGGGTAGGGTCATGAGAGCATCTCAATTTTTTAGGGTGTTTTTTTCAATTCTGTTGATTGGTTTTGTATCAAATTTGATGAGCTGCGGCGGTAGTAACCTAAATAACCCAGTATCAACTGTAGATACCACAACAGACGAGGCGGAAACCAATAGCGATATCGTTGAACTCGCACAGAATCAAGACGCAAACAAACCAGCACAGATTACCGATCTCGACGTAACAATTACCGTTACTAAGAAAACGGTGAGACCGGGTGAAGAAACGGAACTCACTGCTTCAGTAAAAGGCGTTAGAGGCACCAGTGTCACGCTAAACTGGCTGAATATCACCAAACACGGTCAACTTTCTAACCTCAATGAAAATGCAGCCACTTGGACTGCCCCCGATACATTAGGTGGAGAGAATGCACAGGTTGAAGTCATCCAACTCGTTGTAACTGTGATTAGCGAGGTAGTCTCAGTCGATGCCTCTGGGATTGATACCGATACCCAAATTGTTTCAGAAACTAAAACCGTCTTGTTGACTGTTAGAGATTAGCTATGTAAAAGCAAATTCTGCCGAGACACGCTATATTCAGCCGAGAGATTGATATAGAGATTGATATATGGATAGCATTTGTCTTTATTTTACTTCATCAGGGTATCAAATGCAATGAAGAGAAATTTAATTCTTATTTTTGTCGCTGTTTCGCTTGTGGCACTTTTTGGCATAGAGATAAATGCTGATGTTCAGCAACACTTGGTTCAAAAAGGAGATACGTTGTGGGGAATTTCCCGGAAATACAAAGTCCCTCTCAAATCAATCGCCCAAGCCAACCGGATTAAGCTAACCAAACGGTTGCAAATCGGGGAAAAATTGCTGATTCCTGGAACGTCCATTCAGGATGCTTGGTATTTTGTTAAAGCAGGCGATACCTTGTGGAATATCGCACGCCATTATAACGTCGACGTACGGGATTTGCAGACAGCCAACGGTATTTCCTCCCCCCGGCATTTGCAGATCGGCGCAAGAATTCGGATACCAAACGGTGAGGAGCTTTTTGCTTTCGCGAATCCACTCCGAATTCCATTAGTCGTGACCTCAAAATACGGCTACCGACCTCATCCCGTGACAGGTCGCTACCAGATGCATGAAGGTATAGATTTCCGCGCGGCTATGGGGACACGCGTCTATGCATCCAGAGCCGGTAAAGTGATTTTCGCAGGACGGAAAGGCGGCTACGGGAAAGTCGTCGGCATAGAACACGAAGATGATTTTACAACTTGGTATGGACATCTATCGCGCATTAGAGTCAAAAGTGGACAATGGGTATCTCAAGGAAAGTTAATCGGTCTTTCAGGCAATACAGGGATTTCGACAGGACCTCACTTACATTTTGAAATCAGGTACAAGGGTAGAAGTGAAAAACCAACGCAGTATCTTACCATACAGTAAACGAGGCTGGCTGTTCATAGTCCCTATCTTTCTCTCATTCCTGTATCTCTTCAATGGAAAAGACATACTCTCAGATTCACTCAACCTGAGACCTGAGGTCGGCACACGAGGACTTGGGTTGAGTGGCGCGTTTATTAGCAGTGCCGATGACGCTACAAGCCCCCTTTGGAACCCCGCAGGACTCGCCACACTTCAACGCGGTAATTTAATTTACGATCTCTCGCAAGGTGCGCTCTCCTTCGCATATCCTATCAACTCCATCGGTACATTTGGCATAAATCTTCTCGATTTCAATGGCGGCGACCGGTTTCTGATAGAACACGCTTCCAATCCTATCGGCAGTTTTGAACTCGGCAGTAACCAAGCACTCTTCTCTTACGCAAGGAAACTGGGGCCCCTCCAACTCGGTGCCAGCACCGGATACAGTCGCGCACCTTACCAAGGCAGCCGCTGGGCACAAAACTATGACATCGGTATGGTGACGGAACTCAACCCTTATCTCAGACTCGGAATGCGGCTCCGCGACATCTCGGGTGTAACCATCCTACATGAAAATGGACAGATTCTGCAAACTTTCGACCAGCAACTCGCGCTCGGTGCAGCACTAATACCCCACCCAATCATCCGATGGCACAACCGAGTAAATATCATCTCCCCTGGCTTCGGTACAAGCCTGGAAATCGGAAACGAAACGATCGCCGCTCGAGTCGGTTCAGCGTTCTCTTTTAACACCGATACTCCAGTCCAATCGTGGAGCGCAGGATTTTCGCTCAGCCAATCAGGAAAGCAAATCCATTACACTTATCTCAACCACGGAGATCTCGAACACAAACACCTCGTTTCAATAGGCATGTCTTTCGGGGACCAGCAACCTATTTCCCAAAAACCAGAAGTTAAAACAGAAAAACAACAGCCTTCCGTCGAAGCCACTACACGGGTACAATCAAAAGAAGCGAACTCGACAATTCAAACACGACCACCGGAACAAAGCCCCGTAAAATACAAAACAGTTCAGATCGCAGAAACATACAACATTGACGTAGAACTCCTCCTTGCTATCGTTTACACCGAGTCCAACTTTAACCCAGTTGCTGTGTCTAAAAACGGAGCGGTCGGTTTAATGCAGATGATGCCACACACCGCTCAGGAACTCGGACTCAAGGTCCCAGCGTATTCCAATAAACGACAGCCGATCCGGAACGCGAACACAGATGAACGGTTTAATCCAATAAAAAATCTACACGCCGGTTTAACCTATTTCAATAAACTTTTCGAGAGATACAGAGGTGATTTAACGCTGACGATTGGTGCTTACAACGTCGGGCCCGGAAGGGTGAAAGTAAACGGTCCCCTCATCAGCAGAGGGAAAAAATATGTAAAAAGGGTACTCACCCGCGCTGAACTCTACCAGAACAATGCAGAGCAAAGGGACATTGATATTAAGCGGTTAGAAGCAGTACTTAATAATTAGAGAGGGTGCCCCTGAAGCATCCTCCCGCTGCGAGGGAAGAAAATGGATAAAATTAGATTGGCAATCGTTGGATGTGGTGGGATGGGACATCGACACATGTACGGATTGGCGGAACTCCATCGTGCCGGATGGACACGGTTTAACCTTGTCGGCGCGTGCGACCCGGTCCTCGCTAATGCCGAGTCTCTCGCCGCCCAAGCAGCAGAGCGTTTCGGTCAAAAACCGGCTGTCGTCGGGAGTCTGGAAGAACTTTCTGAAGTCGGTGTAGATGCCGTGGACGTGACGACCACGCCGCCGTACCATCATACTGTCGCCATAGAAACACTCGAACGCGGCTGGCATACCATGGTAGAAAAACCGATGGGACTGACAGTCCGAGCCTGTAATCTCATTCGACGCGCCGCTGATGCATCCAGCGCAATCCTCAGCGTCGCCGAAAACTATCGGCGCGACCCTATCAATCGACTTGCGAAGGCACTCCTTGATGCAGAAGTCATCGGCACGCCACGTTTTCTGATGCACCAGGCAATCGGTGGCACAAACCGTATGACCATCTCCGTCTGGCGACACCAGAAAGACCAAAGCGGGGTGTTGCTGGATGTCGGTGTTCACTATGCAGATATGATTGAGTATCTGCTCGGTGAGGTTGACACCGTCTATGCCCAAACACGGCTTCACGAACCCATCCGACACAATTCTGCCGCAGTGACCGGTGAGTCTGGTTCTAATCCATCTGGTGTCTATACGAAATGGCAGCGCGAGATGCCTGCTGAATTTGAAGCGACTGCAGAGGATGCGGCTTACGCAACATTGACCTTCAAAAGTGGGGCTGTCGGGCAGTATATTGAGGACCACGGGGCATGGGGACAAGGCGGCTGGCTCCGAAAAATTCACGGATCCCAAGGCTCTATGACGCTCCCTGGAGACCGGAGCGGTAGGCTTATCACCCTTAATATTGACGGACAGGAACCACTCAGCGATGAAAGGCTCTTGGACCTCGTTCCAGATTTTCGCTTAGATGCGGTCACGACAGACCTCTTCGGTGGCGAGCGGTTGTGGAACTATGAATTGCCGTTTACGCAAATCGACGCGAAGATTATCGCTATTGAATATGGAGATTTCGCTGAAGCGATCGCTGGAAACGGTGAGGTCGAGGTCGACGCATATCAAGGCACCCGTTCGGTCGCTGTCTCTTATGCTATGCTTGAGTCTGGCGCAACCGGTCAGATCGTTCAAATGGACGATATGTTGAACGAATCCATCAATACATATCAGCGCGAAATTGACGAAGGATTGGGCATCTAACTATCTTACAGGTGTTTCCTTGTAGGAGCGAGTTTTACTCGCGACGCTTCAAAGTTGCGTTAGAGAGCAGTTGACATAATGGCAAATAATCAGAAATTCGGCATCGGTTTAATCGGACTGGGTATCGGACAGCAGCACTTACTCGGTTATCAACGCCAAAACCTACGCGTTGCTGCGATCTGCGACAAAGACACTACACGCCTTCACGAGGTTGGAGATCAATTCCAGATTGAGAAACGATATACATGTATCGCTGACCTAATTGCTGATACCGATGTCAATGTAGTTGATATGGCAGTGCAGCCGTGGATCCGTTCCCCTATCGTCAAAGCCGCTGCCGAAGCCGGCAAACATATCCTCTGCCAAAAACCGTTCTCAATGTCGATGCGGCAAGCCGTCGAAATGGTAGAGATCTGTGAGCAACACAACGTCGAGCTTATGGTGAACCAGAATTCCTGTTTCGTGTCGGGCTTCCTCGCCATTGAACCCTACATCAACGCTGAACACCTCGGCGAGATTTATCATATCTCCATAACCTGCAACGGATTTTACACCGAGTTCCCCGAACGCCATCTGATCCCAGCGATGCAAGTGCATCACATCGGACTCGTCCATAAATGGTTCGGCGAATACGAAAGCGTTTACTGCCAAGCACACGGACACAACCGCTCCATTGAAGCAGGTGAAACCGTGTCCGTTGCGCTTTTCACAAGTCGTAGGGGTATCCAAGGTTTGCTTTCGTGTAATTGGGCGTTCCTCGCCAACCCCGGACGTAACCTGCAACACCCACACGAAGAAATTCGCATTCAAGGTACGAAAGGCGCAATCTACGGGAACAGTGAGGATATGACCGTTCACCTCACGGAACCAGAAGTCCGCGAAATCAAGCCATCAATAGAAGGGACATGGTTTCCTGATGCTTTTGGGAACGCGATGGCACACTTTCAGGAGTGTCTACGCACCGGAGAGAAGCCTATTACACATGGACGTAACAATCTACACGTCGTCCAAACAGTCTTCGCCATGCACCAGTCGGCAAGCACAGGAGAGGTTGTCAGCGTTGACGATATTGCATTGGATGGCGATTACGACTTGAGTCCGCACCCTGTCCATAGTGCTGATGATATGTTTATCCTGCAATAGGTTTTACAGGAAATTAAAAAGGAGACAAAGATGTCACTAAAGTTCAAGGTTTTAGTCCTACTAAGTCTCTGTTTTGTAAGTCTACCTTCATTGGTTCTCTCAGCCTCAT
>JAJECD010000322.1 GCA_022822215.1 Candidatus Poribacteria bacterium
CTCATTATCACAACGGAGTCGAAGTGTAACGCCATCATCCACTTTAGCGATCACCGCGAAAATTAACGCATTGATCGCCGATGGCGTAGATGTCGTCAAATTCGGTGCAGGCGAACCCGATTTTGATACACCCGATTATATCAAAGATGCCGCAGTTAAGGCACTCAGTGAAGGGTTTACAAAGTACACCCCTGTCCCCGGCACCCCCGAACTTCGTGAAGCAATCACGGAGAAATTCAAAAGGGACAACGGACTGCGTTATGAACCCTCCGAAGTCATCGTTTCATGCGGCGCCAAACACACGATCTATAACATCTTCCAAGCCATCTGCGATCCGGGGGATGAAGTTATATTCGCTGCACCGTATTGGGTCAGCTACCCAGAGCAGATTAAACTTGCAGGGGCAGTCCCAAGCGTCATTGAGACGACACCGGCGCAGAACTTCTGCATGGCACCCGATCAGGTCGAAGCTGCCATCACCGCAAAAACAAAAGCGATCCTCGTTAACAGTCCAAGCAACCCCACAGGTACGACCTACGATGTGGACACGCTCAAAGCGATTGCTGAGATTGCCGTCAAACATCAGATTTACTTAATCTCCGATGAAATTTACGAGGCGTTGCTCTACGATGGAGCGACACATCAGAGTCCGGCTTCTTTCAACGAAGAGACGAAGGCAATCACCTTTGTTGTCAACGGCGTGTCCAAAGCCTACTCCATGACAGGATGGCGGATTGGGTATACCGCCGGTCCCGAAGACGCTGTTTCGGCGATGTCGCGTATCCAATCGCACAGCACCTCAAATCCGACATCCATTGCACAGAAAGCAGCGCTGGCTGCGCTGAATGAACCACAAGATGCCGTTGAAGAGATGCGAAAAGCGTTTGAGGAACGCCGAGATGTAATCTGTCAACGTTTTGACGAGATTGAAGGGGTCAGTTATGCCAGACCGCAGGGGGCGTTCTATATCTTCCCTGACTTTTCTGCGCATTATGGCAGAACACTCGGCGGACAGAAGGTCGAGAACTCAATGGATATGACTGATTACTTGCTTAATTCCGCAGGCGTTGGGGTTGTGCCGGGGGATGGTTTCGGTGCCGACAATCATTTACGGCTCTCCTTTGCGACTTCATTGACAGAAATTAATCGAGGATTGGATCGAATTAAGAAAGCGTTGACGTAGCATCTTTTTGAATCAAGGACGCTTTATAGCATTATAGGCACGCCGCCAGACCTCTGGTAGGCGTGTCTTTTAAGGACGCATAGGAGGATACAATCGTGGCACAACAGGCGACACCGAATCTGGTTTTCGTTATCACCGATGACCAAGGCTACGGCGATTTGGGATGCACCGGAAACCCCACTATCAATACACCGAATCTGGACGCACTCGCCGACGAGAGCGTCCAACTGCAGAACCTACACGTCGGACCTACTTGTTCCCCAACGCGTGCAGGTATTATGACCGGACACTACTGCAACTCCACAGGCGTGTGGCATACCATCGGTGGACGTTCGCTCCTCCGCAGCGACGAGGTCACGATGGCGGATATCTTCCGACGCAACGGCTATAAAACCGGTATGTTCGGGAAATGGCACCTCGGTGATAACTATCCCTTCCGTCCACACGACAGAGGCTTTGATGAGGCACTCTACCACGGCGGCGGCGGTATCAGTCAAACCCCGGACTATTGGGGTAATGACTATTTTGACGACACCTATTTCCGCAACGGTTCCGAACAACCGTTTGACGGTTACTGTACCGATGTCTGGTTTGATGAGGCGATGGCGTTTATTGAGAGACAAACTGGAGATGGTCAGAACCGTCCGTTCTTCTGCTATCTCGCTACAAATGCCCCGCACGGTCCATTCCGCGTTCCCGATGCCTATGGTGAGGTTTACCGAAGGAAAGGTGTAGAAGGTGATCGTGCGAATTTCTGGGGTATGATAACCAATATTGACGACAATATGGCGCGCCTCCGGCACCACCTCAAGGTCTTGGGGATTGAGGATAACACTATCCTTATTTTTATGACCGATAACGGGTCTGCTGCTGGATGCGACTTGGATAGACAACAGTTCGTCAGAGCGGGATACAACGCCGGAATGCGCGGCAAAAAGGGGTCGGCTTATGAAGGTGGGCATCGGGTGCCGCTCTTTATGCATTGGCCCGGTGGCGGTTTCACTGAAAAACATGAGGTCCATGAACTCACTGCGAATATCGATCTACTCCCCACACTGATAGATATCTGCGATCTCGAAGTCTCTTCAAGTGCAAGTTTCCATGGTAAGAGCATTGCCCCGTTGTTGAAAGGTGAGACAGCGGCGTGGGAAGAACGGGTTATCGTCACCGATTCGCAGCGCGTTGAGAACCCGATTAAGTGGAAAGACAGCGCAACAATGTCCCAACGCTGGCGGCTCATCAACGGGACTGAGCTTTATGACATTCAAGAGGACCCTGGGCAACGAAATGACATCGCCGATGCGCACCCAGAGGTTGTCGCAGAACTCCGCGAGCATTATGAAGCGTGGTGGAAACTGGTCTCAGAACGGTTTGATGAGGACTGTCCCATTGTCATCGGGACGCAGAACGAACCTGTTACGTGCATCACGACACACGATTGGCACGGAGAAGCACAGGCTTGGAATCACGGTATGATCCGTCGAGGCTTGGAATGTAACGGGTATTGGGCTATTGAGGTTCCCGAAGATGGCGAGTACAGTTTTGAATTACGACGGTGGCCCCTCGCCGAAAATAGAGCAATAACGGAGGGCATACCCGGGGAACACATCGATCTTTACAACGGTGGGAAGGCTTTAGCGTTGAAATCAGCACAAATCCGCATCGGGGAACAGACCGCAACGCAAGAGATTCCACTGGATGCGAAGGGCGTAACATTTACGTTCCATCTCACTGCTGGTCAAACGCGTATGCATACCGAATTCGCTGACGAAACTGGCGAGTTGGCAATCGGAGCGTATTATGTATATGCGAAACGGGTGATCTGAAATTAGAGGAGAGCCGAATCGGTACACGTGGCGGTTGCATCGGAAAACAGATGCGCTAATTCATCCATTGACACACCAAGGCTCTCTTCAAGGTCTGGCTGTGTTAGCCCGAGCTGCTTGACACCGAGACTCTCTTCAAAGTCTTCTTGCGTTAACCCGAATTCACAATATCCCTGAACAACCATCTCCAGATACCATCGTGCCGGGGGTTCCGAATCTGTGTGCCCTTGCACCATCCGGTAAAACAGGACATCGTCTTGGTAATGTTTGCCGTAGTAGTCTGGGTACCCCTCATAGCGGTCAAGGGCTTCTTCGTGTGCCTCTGTAATTTGCCAGAGTCCACCGTGAACTGAACATCCGTCCGATGGGATAATGTCGGCGTGATAGTTAAAAACGAGGCGGAAGCCCTCCATTCTCAATTTCCCGATAGCAGCAATACCCGGGCAGTGTTGTTGCATGTGATCGTGATTCATGTTGGACCCGTAAGCGAAATATCTCATTGACATCTTCCTTATCTTTTCCAATCTGTTCTCCCGAATTTAATTTGACAGGAGGCAAAAATTGGAGTATACTATAATTGCTTGCCGGGATGCTGGAATTGGTAGACAGGCTAGGTTCAGGGTCTAGTGTGCATTACGCGCGTAAGGGTTCGAGCCCCTTTCCCGGCATCTATAATAGAGAGGTATTCAACAGGTTCGGTATACTTTACTAAGTGTGTCTACCTGTTTTTTCTTTCCGTAAGGTCTCCGGAACCAGCCACAAAAAAATGCCAACAGCGAGATAACCGATACCCCCCAACGCGAAGCCAGAATAACTCAATCCGAACAAATCGGCAAGGTTACCGACAATAACCGGTCCCGCCGAGCCACCAAAATCCCCCGTCAGTCGCCACAGTCCTAAGAATTCACCGGTGCCCTCGCGTGGTGCGAGGTCTGCCCCGAGTGTCATCATTGTCCCTGAAGCGATACCGTTGCCCATTCGCATGAAGATCGCTGCGAGCAGCAACCAAGTGAATGTACCCGTAAACGACATCAACACCATTCCGGTGGCAAAGACACAAACCCCCGGCACCGTCGCGAATCTTCGACCAAATCGATCCATCATATAACCAGCGATGGGGAACATTGACATGTCCACCGCTGAAGAAATCATAACCACTGATCGGATCTGCTGCGTTGTTAATCCAACGACCTCGTCGGCGTAGAGCGGAATAATGATGTTGCAACCGCGCCGCAGCGTCTGGACACACACTTGTCCTACGCCGGCAGTCGCGAGGAGTCGCGCGTGTTGACGCGATACCTGAATCAGATGTTTCAGATAAGGCAACTTCTTGCCGGTCGGTTGGTTTGCGGAACGCAGTGTTTCTGGAATGAAAAAGAGGCAGAGGACAAAGTTTAACACCACGATACCAGCAAAGATGAAGAACGGAAGTCGGAGATTTACCCCGAGAAAAATAGAACAAAACTGTCCCGCGAAAGTCCCCATCCGATTTACACCGCCAAACAGTGCAATCGCCCTTCCACGATTTGCTATTGGAATGACATCTGTCATGTATGCATGCCGAGCGAGCATCCATAAGGCATTCCCAATACCTCCGATTAACTGAGCACCAATGAGTTGGAAGAAATTCGTCGCTATCCCCATCCCAACAGTTGATATTCCTATCATTACCAGTCCCAGTAACATTGAGGGTTTGCGACCGAGCCGTTCCACCAAGATGCCTGCTGGAATGTTTCCAATCACTCCGACAGCAAGAACAACAGTCGTTAGTGTATAGGAGAGCTCAAACGATTTAACGTAAATGGAGAGTGTTGGTAAAACAATGCCGGCACCTGTCGACAGTAGAAACGCTGGAATGTAAAGGGGAAGAATCAACGAGGCACGGCTAAATTTTGGATTGTTCAATTTTGGATGACTTTCAGCTCCTTAATTTATCTTTATCCCCGGAATTAATCATCGGTTTCTCTGGATCAAACCAGTTCTGTGGAGTTCCTCCAGAACAAAGGTTTCGATCGGTGTATCGGTTTTTAATTGGACATAACCGATACCTTGGTCGGTACAAAAACGTTGCAAATTATCGCAGAAGGCTTGCTGTTGGGTTTGGTATTGCGTTAGGATTTCGGCATTTATTGTAATCGCCTTCGTTTCACCGGTCTCAGCATCTTCGATCAGCCAATCATTGCCTGTAGCTGCATTTTCCAAGTATGTTTGCGGATTTATTTCCTCTGGACTTACCACGTGAATGGCTGTGAGTGAAAATCCGTGTCCACTAAGCAATTTAAAGCCTGTTGTGTAACTATCCGGGTCCAAAAAATCGGAAAGAATAACTACCATACCACGGTGTCGTTGATACATCGGAAATTGCTTGAGGCACGCCGTTAAGCGTGTGTGTCCATCTGCTGCAATGGCTGTAATTGCCCTTGTGAGTCGTGAGAATTGCGATTTGCTGGATGTCGGGGGTAGCCTTAACGAGAGGCGTTCAGCACAGGTGTAAACTGCGACGCTGTCTGCGTGCGCTAAAGCGACATAGCCGAGTGCTGCAGCAACCTGCTTGGCGCAGGTCAACTTCGTGGGTGTGCCGCATTCCATGGATCGGCTGCTATCAAGAAGGAGCACGAGGGGTAAGTCCTCATCAGTATGATGAAGTTTGATGAAGAGTCTACCGAGGCGCGCGTAAATGTTCCAATCGACATACCGTAGATCATCACCTGGTTCGTAAACCCGATGATCGGCGAATTCCATACCTGTCCCACGATTAAGGCTTCGCCGTTCGCCTCTGAGTTTTCCTCGAAATGAATGTTTCGAGTGGATGTAGAAGGGATCAAGTTGTTTTAGGAATTGTGGTGTAAGCATTATTGCTGTGGGTTTTCAAAGGGCAAGCCAGTGGACTTGTAACTATTCGTTTTCCGATGTCTATTATATTAGCATGCGTCTCAGAAAAAGACAAGAATTTTTGTATTTAACTTGACAGACCCCAAAAAATGATGTATAATTTAAAGACTAAAAAAGATACAGTTTACCTTGCAAATGCCCATTACACTAACGAATGTAGCCTTCAGTTTTGCGCGTGTTGCTTGTGAGTATAGACTGTAGATAGATGTTCGGGGCGTAGCGCAGCCCGGCTAGCGCGTCTGCTTTGGGAGCAGAAGGTCGGAGGTTCGAATCCTCTCGCCCCGATTTCAAAACAGAATAAGATTTCTAACACAAGCGCCTATAGCTCAATTGGATAGAGCAACGGACTTCTAATCCGTAGGTTGCAGGTTCGATTCCTGCTAGGCGTGCTTTTCATACTGCTAAAGGCACAATCAAAATATGGTGGATGTAGCTCAGGGGTAGAGCACTTGACTGTGGATCAAGTGGTCGTGGGTTCAAATCCCATCATCCACCCTCATTCGTATCCGGTGGTCTGTTTATCACTGGGTAAAGGGCTCGGTAGTATAGGGGCATCGGGAGGCGTTGAAGGTGTGGTTCCTCCGCGGCGCATTACTAATGTAAAGGCTGAGTGCCCAAGTACGTCACAAGTTAAGAGCAATGCTTGTAGAGACCCTCTCCAGTAATAAGGATACTGAGCAGACGCGCCGTTAGCTCAATTGGCAGAGCATCTGACTCTTAATCAGGCGGTTGAAGGTTCGATTACTTCACGGCGCATAGATTATAATATTGGACGAATGTAAGGCAAAATTTGTGCGGGTGCTGGATTTGGTAGACAGGATAGACTTAGGATCTATTGGGGTTACGCCTCGTGAGGGTTCAAGTCCCTCCTCGCCCATAGTCGCAGATTTTTAGCCAGTGATTTAAAGTATCCGGGCTGTGAGTGCTCGGTATGAGGACAAAAGACTTGAAAGTTCAAACTGAAAGGTTAGATGCCACACGCGTGCGTCTGAATATAGAAGTTCCTTCTGAAGACGTTAACACGGCGTTGGCAGAAACTTATGAGACGTTGCGGTCCCAAGTCTCTATTCCCGGTTTCCGCAAAGGGCGCGTCCCTGTAACGATCCTGAAATCTCGATACCCCGAATACGTCAGTAGCGAAGCCGTCCGGTATCTCATCGTGCCTGCTTACGAAGATGCTATTGATAGAGAAAAACTCAATCCGCTTTCACAGCCTATTTTTGAGCCACCCCTCAACGAATTGCAAGTTAAAGAAAATGAATCGCTCGCGTTTTCAGCAACAGTTGATATCCGACCCAATATCCATATCCCCAATTACGACGAACTTGAAACCGATAAAAATCCCGTTGATGTGCCGCGTGAAGATGTTGATGCCTATATTACACGACTCCAAGCGCAATCTGCCACTTACGAACCCCTTGATATTGAACGTCCGGTGGAAGAAAAAGACTGTGTTCGTATAGATTGGGAATGCTTACTCGATGGTCAGCGCGTTGACCCTGAATCGCGACAAGATGTTGATATAGAACTCGGGGTCGGAGCGATACACGAGAAACTCGAGCAGGCATTGCATGGTATGCAAATTGGGAATACCACATCTGTGGATATTGAATTTCCGCAAGAACACACCAACCCAGACCTCGCAGGAAAATCTGCCCGCTATGAAATTACACTGCATGCTATCACGCAGAAGCATCTTCCCGATTTAGATGATGAGTTTGCGAAAGATTTGGGATATGAAAACTATTCTCAACTCTATGGGTTAATATGGAACAACCTCGTTGAAGAGGAAACCACTATACATGTTGACAAACAGAAGGCGGAGTTACTGACGCAACTCATTGAAAAAACCGATATCGCTATTCCTCAACCTTTGGTGGATCAGTATGTGCAACAGACACTTCAGAACCTCCAACGGCAGTTGGAAAATGAACAGAGAACGCCCGAAGCGGCTGGAATTGACCTGGAGACACTGCCTGATGAATTGCGCAAAGATGTCATTCAGCAAACGAAGCAGTCATGGATTTTTGAGACTATCGCTGAGAAAGAAGGCATCTTCGTATCCGATGATGAGCTGGAGTACGAGATTCGACGCGCCGCTGAGCAACAAAATCGAGACGCTCAAAAATATGCGTCACTTCTCAAATCAAGCAATCGATTGGAGGATTTCCGGGGGCAGCTACAACACGAAAAAATCTATCAATTCCTGATTCAGCGTGCCTCTGCCAAACAGTCGCTTATCATTACGTAAAGAAGTTATCAGTTATCAGTTGTCGGTTATCAGTTACAAGAGGCTTTGGGGAACAATCAAACCAGTTTGGAATATGCAAAGTTTGCGAAGATTGCTACAATATGCCTTTTAACCGAAGACTGACAGCCGATAATCGATAACTATAAAAACCGACAACCCTAAAAATATGAATCTGATACCTGTCGTTGTTGAACAGACGAGCCGAGGCGAACGCTCTTATGATATTTATTCTCGCCTGCTTGAAGACCGTATTATCATGATTGGGACCGCGATTGATGATGATGCCGTTGCAAACATCGTAACGGCACAGATGCTTTTCCTTGAGGGAAAGGATCCTGATGCTGACATTGTACTCTATATTAACACACCGGGTGGTTCTGTTTCTGCCGGTTTGGCAATCTACGATACAATGCAGTACATCAAAGCGGATGTCCAAACTTGGTGTTTGGGGCGAGCCTATAGTATGGGCGCGATCTTACTCGCTGCGGGTGCACCTGGCAAACGCTACGCGTTACCCCACGCAAAGGCGCTCATCCACCAACCTATGGCGAGTGGCATTGGCGGGCAAGCCTCCGACATTAGTATCCATGCAAACGAAATTCTACAGGAACGCGATCGGCTTTATGCAATTTTAGCCGAACATACCGGTCAAGACGTTGAGAAAATCGCTACCGATGCCGACAGAGATTTTTATATGACTGCCGAACAGGCACTTGAATACGGTTTGGTTGACCAAGTTGTTTCTCAACGTGCTACAGAATCGTAGAAAGTTCGCAAGTTGAAAGTATTCTAAAGTTTGCAAGTTGAAAGTTGTGTTTGAATATCCACAACTTTACGGATTTTAGATCACTTTGAATTTTAGGCACTTTCTGTTGTCTAACTGCTGAAAGCATAGCGACCTGACGGCTAATAGAGAGGAGAAATCTGTATGTCAGAATCCATCCAGCGTGAGTTGTTCTGTTCTTTCTGTCAACGCGATAGTACGCAAGTTCGACGTCTCCTTCAAGGTAGGGAAGCGAATATTTGCGTTGAATGTATTGTCCGGTTATCCGCATCCACTACCGAAGACGCTGCTTGTGCCTTTTGTAGACGCAATAATACCCAAGTCGAAAGACTCTTTAATGGACTTGAAGCAGACATCTGTGAGAAATGTCTTGCTGAGTGTATCACTGTCTGTAACGACCTCCTCGCCCATCAAAACCCAGATGGTAGTTTCGATGTGTCGATGGGAAAAGATCACCAAGAATCCGAGGGCGTTAGCAGCGAGCGGCAGAGACGGACAAGAAGACAGAGCAGCGGACGACACGAGGCAGATACTGAAAGCACAACTCGCTCCGAAGCACAGGCTCAACAAGAAGCACTCTCAAAACCACCTTCACCTAAAGAAATAAAAACGAAACTTGATGAATATGTAATAGGGCAAGAGCAGGCGAAAAAAAGTTTATCTGTCGCTGTTTATAATCACTATAAGCGTCTACATCACGGCGAAACTACAGATGAAGTTGAATTAGACAAAAGCAATATTTTACTCATAGGTCCAACAGGAACAGGAAAAACGCTACTCGCCCAGACGCTCGCTAAGGTGTTAGATGTCCCGTTCGCTATTACCGATGCAACAACGTTGACTGAAGCGGGTTATGTTGGTGAAGACGTTGAGAATATCATCTTGAAATTGGTGCAAGCGGCGGATGGTGATGTCTCACGCGCCGAAACTGGCATCATTTATATTGATGAAATTGATAAAATTACGCGTAAATCCGAGAACCCTTCAATTACTCGTGATGTCTCTGGTGAAGGGGTTCAGCAAGCATTGCTTAAGATTCTCGAAGGTACAACTGCAAATGTCCCCCCACGCGGGGGGCGGAAGCATCCACACCAAGAGATGATTGAGGTCAATACCAGTAAAGTCTTGTTTATCTGCGGTGGGACTTTTATTGGATTAGAAAAAGCGGTTAAGGATAGACTCGGAAAACAGAGTATCGGCTTCGGGACCGTTATACAATCCAAGGATGAGATCAAAATCCATGAGCTCCTTGCACAGGCAACGCCCAAAGATCTCATCAAATACGGTTTTATACCAGAGTTGATTGGTCGGCTCCCGATTGTTACAACCCTCCACGAATTGGATGCACCAGCGTTAATTCGCATTCTTACTGAGCCAAAGAACGCGCTTGTCAAACAATATCATCACCTCTTAGCTTACGAAGGTGTGGAGTTTCATGTAACCGATGCGGCGTTAACTGCTATTGCTGATGAAGTGATTGAACGCGAAACAGGGGCGCGCGGATTAAGAGCCGTCTTTGAAAAAATTATGCTTGATACGCTCTATCGCCTCCCTTCACTTGAAGATGTTGAAGCCTGTCATATTACTGAGGACTCTGTCCGTAACCATAAGCCGCCGCAACTTATCTATAGAAAATCCGAAGAACTTAAAACTGCTTAAGGATTATTGGTCTTCGGTTATCGGTTTTCGGACGAGAGATTTTTGTGAGAGGGAAAACGTTCGTAACCGCCACAACGCCTTAACCGACAACCAAAAAGGATAAAAACCATGAACTCGACAGCAACAAAAGAATATGAAACGGTGAGTTTACCCGTTATCTATTTGCCTCCGGATTTTGACGCTATTTTTCCGAGAACGAAATCTGTTTTGAATGTCGCCCGTAAAATGGGAGTTGCAGCGACCCATACAGCACTGCGTTCAAAACGGAATATACTCCTTCTCCATCAAAAAGTGGAGTTGGACGAGGGGGAAGAAGCAACCCCCGAACATCTCCACGCTATTGGTGCTGTCGCGAATATCATTGAGTCTTATGAACCTGGCGATGGCACTATCCGTATCGCTATTGCAGCGGAGCAGCGCGCAATCGTTCTCCGCTATACCAAAACGGATGACTTTTTGAAGGCGGATGTCCAGATTGTTCATGAGGAAATCGGTTTGGCAGATGCTGCCGAACCTCTGATGAAAGAAGCCAAGAAACTTTTCAATAATTACGCAAAAGTCCGACAGAAAGACCAAGGTCAAGGTTCGCAATCCCACGTCTTAACCTCCGAAGAAGTCAAACGTGCTATTACAGAACAAGAAGAACCCGGCCACCTTGCTGATACGATCGCCGGACTTCTTAACCTCACACCAGCGGAGCGTCAAGCCACTATTGATGAGCTCAATCCTATTAAACGCTTGCAACTTGTCATCCAGTTCTTAGAGGAAGCCTCAGAGCGAAACGAATTGCGCGACGACATTCACAATCAGGTCCGGGAATCTATTCAGAAAACACATCGCGAATTTTACCTGCAGGAACAAATGAAGGTGATCCAGAAGGAACTCGGTCGCGATGACATTGCCGAAGTTGATGAGCTTCGGGAGCAGGTGAAAAACGCCGGGATGTCCGAAGAAGCTGAAGAAAAAGCGCTCAAGGAACTGGAGCGGCTTGCACAGATTCCACCTCAATCTGCTGAATCCGGCGTTATCCGTACTTATGTCGATTGGATACTCGCGTTGCCTTGGAAGGAAAGCACTGAACATCAACTCCATCTTCCTGAGGCTGAACGCATCCTTGATGAGGACCATTACGGATTGGAGAAACCCAAGGAAAATGTTCTTGAGTACCTCGCTGTTTTGCAACTCGTCAAACACCTGAAAGGACCGATTATCTGTCTCGTCGGGCCCCCAGGCGTTGGAAAAACTTCGCTCGGTAAGTCGATTGCTCGTGCCACAGGTAGGAAGTTCGTTAGAATGTCGCTCGGTGGTGTTCGAGATGAAGCCGAAATCCGTGGGCATAGACGCACCTATATCGGGGCAATTCCGGGTCGAATTATTCAAGGACTCCGAGATGTCAAGTCAAAAAACCCGCTGTTTCTGCTTGATGAGATTGACAAACTGAGCTCAGATTTTCGAGGGGATCCGGCATCGGCACTCCTTGAAGTCCTTGATCCAGAGCAGAATGCGACTTTTCGTGATCACTATATGGATATCGCCTTCGATCTTTCTGATGTCATGTTCATCACAACGGCAAATACCCGTGTCCCTATTCCACCGGCACTTGAAGACCGGATGGAAATCATTGAATTGCCGGGTTACACTGATTTTGAGAAGCATCAAATCGCGACCTTCACACCCAATGGCCTCATTCCGAAGCAGCTTGAACGTCACGGCTTGTCGCCTGAGAATATCACCTTCACAGACGAAGCCATCTTTGAGATGATTCATAAATACACGCGCGAAGCTGGGGTGCGAAGTCTTGAACGAACGATTACGACTGTCATGCGAAAGATAGCGAAAGAAATAGTCACTGAAGATAAACCTGACTTCAATATTGAGATAACGCCAGCGAATTTGAGTGATTATCTCGGTCCGGCGAAATGGACGCGTACGAAGGCTGAGGAGAGTGATGAGGTCGGCGTTGCTACAGGAATGGTGTGGACCCAAATTGGCGGCGATATCGTCTCTGTTGAAGCAACAACCATGCCTGGCGAAGGCAAACTCAGTATGACCGGACAACTTCAGGAAGTGATGCGTGAATCAGTCCAAACGGCTGTCGCCTACATCCGATCTCGTGCGGAATCCTTTGGCATCTCTAAAAACCAGTTTGAGAAGCACGATATTCACATTCACATTCCAGAAGGAGCTGTCCCGAAAGATGGTCCCTCAGCGGGTATCACTGTCGCTACGGCGATACTCTCTGCCTTGACAGGAAAATCTGTCCGAAAAGATGTCGCTATGACTGGCGAGATTACGCTCCGTGGTAGGGTCCTGCCCATCGGTGGCTTAAAGGAGAAGGCACTCGCTGCCTATCGCAACGGTATTTTCGACATCATCATCCCTGGCGATAATGAAAAGGACGAAGTTGACATTCCAACTGAGATTCGGGAGGGTATCCGTTTTCACAAGGTCAACGATATGACGCAGGTGCTGGAACAAGCCCTCAGAGAGCCGATTGTGGAACCCGACGTTCCCGTAGAGATGCCAGTTCCGTCCCAACCTGCTGTGTAAAAAAGATGCGATTAGACAAATTTTTACAGATCAGCCGCCTTGTGAAACGGCGGACGGTTGCCAATACGCTCTGTAGCAGAGGCGATGTGAGTGTCAACGGACACGTCGCAAAAGCCGGGAAAATGCTCGCTGTTGGAGATGTGATCCGCTTGCCCGTTGCTGCATCTGTTGCTACGGAAGCACATCTCGATGGAGAAGCAGCTGCCGACCCCGAGTATGAGGTTCTTGAGTTACCGTCAGGGAATGTCTCCCGCTCCCGTGCTACAACACTCTATCGTCATATAAATCCGTAGCCTCCATCTCTTGATCGAGGCCCGGGTCCCCGCCCGTTACAGGGGAGGGTATCTCACTTGATCAAGGGAGAGAACTTGCTATGACTCTTGAAGAGGTCCAGATCCGACACGAAGCGACAGATGTCCACCGAAAAGGTGGGGCAGCTGGTGTAAGGAAACCAAAGATCGGGATAACGATGGGCGATGCAGCTGGCATCGGTCCCGAAATTATCGTCAAGGCACTCGCTTATGAAAGCACATATTCGGTGTGTCAACCGATAGTCGTTGGTAGTCCAGCTATCCTTCGGGATGCCATTGTTAGATTTACTCCCCCCGGTATACCACAACTAAAGCTCAATATTATCAATACACCGGTGCAAGCGGTCGCAGCGTATGGAACGATTGATGTTTTGAATGTAGCCCGAATATCTCCGCAAGATATTTCAATGGGGACTGTGGATGCTCGCGCGGGAGCTGCTGCCGTCAAAGCGATTGAAACAGGTGCCTCTCTCGCGATGGATGGCGAACTTGATGCAATCACGACCGCACCGATCTGCAAAGCCGCCATACATCGGGCAGGGATGGCGTATCCTGGACACACGGAAATGCTCGCTGCCTTCACCAACGCACCTGATGTGGTGATGATGCTTTGCACGGCTGAGGCATTAGAGGGCAGTCGGTCAGAGAGCATTAGGACGGGAGAAAACGTTCGCAACCGCCATAACGGATTATCGAAAGCCATTCCCGCTGTATCTTTCGTGACAAACCACATCGCACTCGCTGATGTCTCAAAGCATCTGTCTGTACAAAGAATTGTGGATGTCATCTGCCTCACCCATCAAGCGTTCATTCATAGCGGGATTTCTGAGCCACGGCTTGTGGTCGCAGGACTGAACCCCCACGCCGGTGAAGAGGGGATATTTGGGAAAGAAGAAGCGCAATTTATCTGTCCAGCCATCGCGCAAGCACAAGCGCACGTCGGCAAAATAGACGGACCTCTCCCTGCCGATGCACTTTTTGTCAAAGCAATTCAAGGGGAGTGGCATGGTGTTATCGCTATGTACCACGATCAGGGTAATATTCCGATAAAACTTTTGGGTTTCGGTGAACTTGTAAATGTCACCCTCGGTTTGCCGATAGTCCGCACCAGCGTTGATCACGGCACCGCTTTTGATATAGCCGGTAAAGGGATCGCCAGTGAAACGAGTTTAGTAGCGGCACTAAAGTGTGCTTCGCGAATGGTAGTCGGTTGGTGATTAAAAAATGAAAAAGGCTTACATTTTTCTCCTAACAGTTCTTATATTTTATACTGTTTCCGCCTCAATTTGCGTAGCGCAGACGCATCCAACGTCGCCGCTCCAAGTGCTTTCGACCACATCAGATACGCTCACGGCACGTTTTGAGTTGCCTGAGCTTCAAGTAAAGACGCTTTCTCATTCTGCTGAAGGCAGCTCCGCAGAACCTGTAACCGATATCCGTTTTGCGGGTGCTAATTGGACGCTTGACGTAGGTAGACCTCGGCTACCTGTCTATGTACAGTGCATCGGGATTCCTCTCGCCGGAACGCCAATCGTTACCGTGATTCGGGCGCGTCCAGAAGTAAGAAGTGTTGAAAATGTGCGTGTTACACCCGATGACCCGATTTTCCCAGCTTCAACCGCATCGCCGCCTGGTTCACAAGGGTTTTATCCATCGAGACTGGTGGAAGTTGTTCCGAGTGGTCTTGTTCGCGATCAGCGAGTCGCGAGCCTACAAATCAATCCGGTGCAATACAATTCCGCTACAAAGCAATTAAAGGTCTACGCCTCTATAACATTCCGTGTTGAATTTCCGGGTGCGGTACCTCTTGTGAAGAATCGCGCAATAGAATCTACGCCCCTTCCGTCCCACAATGCTTCTGCTTTTGAAAGTCTCTTTCGTGGGACATTACGGAACTATGACCAAGCAAAACCGTGGCGGCACCAGCGACGGATGTCTTATCGGAGCGCGCCCGGGGCACCAGAATTAACGGCTTCTACTACCTACCGCTTTAAAATTCCAGTTATTAGAACAGATCTCTATCGCATCACTTACAATAATATCAAGGCTGCCGCTGGCATTGAACCAGAGGATATTGATCTGAACACCCTTCGGTTAGAAAGTAGTGGGCAGAAACAGGGCGTTTACATTTTTGATGATAATGAAAATGAGATACTCGACCCTGGCGAACAGATTGTTTTTTATGGACGGGCATTAGCGGACAACAAATTTACTGACGAAAACGTCTACTGGCTCCGTTTTGCTTTGCGAGGCGAACCCGTTACTGGAGATCTTGAACCGTCTCGTGTGACAACGCGAGACGCAACACCGGTCACACCAAATTTGGTAACACCGACCGCCTTTTTAACACGCGTCCGCTTTGAGGAAAACGTACATCACGATGTTTTAGCCGGAACCAATATTAAGTCCGAGCTCGCTGATCACTATTTTTGGACACCCTTCCGTGGTGGGAACATTAGCACCAGTCGAAAGGATTTTCCTATAGAACTGCCTGCTGCGGTGCCCCGCCTTGAGATTGATCGCAATGCGACGCTGCGTATTAAATTCCAAGGGGCTTCCCGTAGAGGCGCAGCACTCCACCAGGCGCGAATCGCTTTCAATGGACTTCAACTTGGGAGGGTTGAGGAGTGGAAACGTCAAGCTGCGCCGATCGCAACCCGCGGTATTCCACAATTACGCATCCACCATAACCAAGTCAATTATATGCGCATTGAGGCATTGGATACCAACAGAACGCCGGCAGGATCCTACGATTTCTATCTCGACTGGTATGAACTTGATTATTGGCGAAGCTTTCAAGCGGAGGCCAACCGTCTTGAATTTAATACGAATACCGAGCCTCGTAACCGTGGCAAAGTCCAATACCGGGTTGGAAATATCTTTGATGAAACAATTGACGTGTACCAACTCGATGAAAAAGGGATCGCAAGTAAACTCATCGGGGGTGAAGTCTCGCGAAGGGGTGCTACTCACCAAATACTCTTTGAAGATACCGTTAATCTGTATACACGCTATTTTGTCATAAGTCGTTCTGCCTATCGGAGTATCAACGCACTCATTCCGACACCGCCGACCTTGCTTCGGAACCCGTCCAATCAAGCCGATTATGTTGTCATAACGCATCCAACCTTTATGGAGAGCATCCAGCCTCTCGTTGAATTCCGACGTTCACAAGGCTTAACAACTATGGTGGTTGATATCGGCGACATCTACGATGAATTTAGTGATGGTCTCTTCAATCCACTGGCTATCCAGAAATTTCTCCGATATACCTACAATAATTGGCAACAACCCGTCCCGACCTATGTCGTTCTGGTAGGGGATGCCCACTACGATTACAAGCGGGCTACCGTCGAACTCTACCGTCGAGATCCGTCATTCCGGGGGACCTATAATCTCTATCCAATCTTCGTACCAACCTTCCACGGGTGGGCACCTGAAAGCGGTGAAACTGCCATGGACCAACGCTTTGTCAACGTGAGTGGCGAGGATCCACTGCCCGATATGCTTATAGGGCGCCTCTCTGTTCAAACCACTGAAGACCTCGCGACTATGGTTGAGAAAATCATCAACTATGAAAAGAATTTGAGAACGGGATTATGGCAAGGCACATTAATTCAGGTCGCTGATGATAACACAGACAACCCTGGCGATGGACTCTTTGAATTATCGCGGGATGAATTGATAGCAGATGTTATACCTGTGGGCTACGACACACGCCAAATCTATCTCCGGAAAATTAAAAGTCCAGAACGCACCCGTCTCCAGATTCGTTCTGCTCTCACTCAGGGCGCACTCGCAATTGAATACACAGGACACGGTGGAATTCAGACGTGGGCGGATGAATCTATTTTTCGACTTGAGGATGTCGTTGGATTACGGAACCGCTACCTTCCTTTCGTCATAACGACGACCTGTCTCAATGGACAATTTGATAAACCGCAACAAGTTGGGAATTTCTGTCTCAGTGAGCAGTTCCTATTGGGTGAGCATGGCGCCATTGCTGCGCTCTCGGCGACGCGATTAACCTATGGCACGGCAAACGCTGAGTTTGACATTGATCTCTTTGAATCCTTATTCGGTGTCGGTCGCGCGGGGCATCTGGATACTGGGTTTCAACCCTCACGAACTTCACCGACGGTAGGACATATCATTGCCAACGCGAAAATTAGTTTTCTCTCCCGCATTCGGAACACGCAGTGGATTCCCGGCACAGAACAATACACACTCTTTGGGGATCCAGCGTCTCGCCTTGCACTCCCTGAACTCGATATAAAGGTCGAATTAGAACGCATTGCACTCAACGATGGCCACCAGATAGTTATTGAAGCGAACGAAGTAGGGACAATTGAAAGAACTGGTATTGATGGCACGGGCGGTACAACTTTCACACGCGCCTCCGATTTTAGTACAGAATCACTCTCTGCTTTCGCAGTTTTCGCAAATAATTTTGACGATGACCTTGGAAATGAATTAATGCGGCGGACCGGGGGCAGAGTTTGGCAAGGCGAGTATGGCACGATTCGTATTGATGTGCCTAACAACGCCCTGCCGGGTGGTGGGGTGGCACGCATCTTCGCTTTTGATGACACGCGCGCCGCTGTTGGTGGTGCTCGCTTCTGGGTTGATACACCGGTTGTCCGCGACATCCGAGAGACGCTTGATATTAAAGTTACCGACACTCTTAATATTAGTACCCTCGTTGTTGATGATGGCGGACCGGCGGGTATACGAAGCATTGAAGTCTTATGGGATGATACGGCTACCTTCAAAGACGAAATAATCCGTATGGTTAAAGCGCCTGTCCCTCTCGGTGATGTACCATTGGGTGGGCAGTGGTATGAACTCCAAACACCCATTCCACTTCCGCCAGGTGGACGACAGATCCGCTACCGAATCCTTATTACGGATAGGAATGGAAACGAGATTGCCATTCCATCAAAGATAGAGCGTAATATCGTTCAGGTTCCTGAAGGTCCCAATATTGCGATCGGTACGGACGAAACGAATAAAGCACCGGTTCGATATGAGTTTGCCGAAGATAAAGATGCCTATCAACTCATTGCGGAAATTGTCAACAACGGTGGACGTCCTATACGCGCAGATATTGAAGTCGTGTTCGCTGAGGGGAATCCGGATGCGGAGGGAGATGGCATTGTTGATGAAGATGCTGATATTTTGGGTCGTCTAATTATCAAACCCACTGATTGGGCAAACGGCACGCATGTTTTGCAGCATGTGACTGCCACCTTGGATCTTGACAAGCCCCTCCTGACGGGTGTCCATAAAATCTATGTTCTCGCAGATCCAGATGATCCAACAGTTGATGATGAAATCCTCGGCAGCGTTCAAGAATCGCGCCAGTTTGATAACAAACAACACGTCTCGTTTATCGTCAATGAGTTTAGTTATAAACCACAAGAAGCGTTGACGGCATTTAGTTTGGATCGCGTATTTGACATCCATTTTCCCGCGAATGCGATTGACACCGATGAAGAAGGTAGGGCAGGTATCCCGCTCTCTGTTGCTTCGCAAGCACCCGCCGAACCAGCCCAACCCGATCTCCAATTCGCACCGATTCCGCGCGTCGCAGCACTCCGACGTGGGCTCATTCGGCAGGGAGCAGAAGTTACACAATTCTATGAGCCGAGTTTTCGTATAGGTATCACAGAACTTGAGAAACCCGCTGAGGTCAAACTCCGTTTCGATGTGAGTGCTTTGGAAGATATCGTGCAAGAGGAGACTGCTCTCCAACCAGGCAGCCCTGCATTTAAAGCCGCATTAGCGGAAACTGCGAATCAGTTAGCAATCTATGCATGGCAAGCAGATTTTTCGGCGTGGCGACGCTTACTCTCCGAAATCAGCTACCTTCCTGATGGGGAATTTTTGCTCGACGACTACGTCACACCGACACAGATGGAGAACGCAAGTGAGCAGAAATTGGAGGCTTCCGCTATCACTGTCAATCCTAATCTGACGCCTGCTGGGACTTGGGTGCTCGTTTTTCTTGATTCTTATGAATACGAGGTGTTTCTCCAACGTAAGGGAGAATCGACCGTCCAGAAACTGGATCAGTCTGGTCAATTGGACAACCCGTTCAGAGAAGAAGGCTTCGGTTTAGAGTTGCGGATTCCGAGGCAAGAAAGCACGCCGCTTGGGGTTAATTATACTTTTGAGTTCGCTGATATCCTTGCCTTTGAAACTGACTACAATCCAAGAGGTGATGTCATCCTCACTCGCATGTGGAATACCAACAACGGTAACGGCAATGCGACAGTGGAGGGCAGACGCGGCCCCAGAGGCGAATTCATAATTGGGGATTGGTTCATCTTTTTTACGGAACCTGAGCGCTACGAACTTCGGGATGCTTCCGGCGAACCGAGCTATTATCCGAATGGTGTCAAAATTCGAGGTAAAGTGAACGAACCGATTTATCTCGGTCACCTCGGGTTGGAGATTCTCGTAACTGCGAGCTCCGAAAGTTTTGCGTTTGGCGATAAGATTAAATTTAGCAGTGCGCAGGTCGGAACGATTACAGCGGAAGTCAGCGAACTTACACAGTTTAGTCTCATGCGGAGTACTGATACCGAACCGCCTGCCTTCAGTCTATGGTTAGATGGTATTCAACCGCAGACCGGTAGTGTAATTCCGCCACGCCCTACCATTTCTATTGTCCTGGAAGATACTAACGGCATTGATATGGAC
>JAJECD010000289.1 GCA_022822215.1 Candidatus Poribacteria bacterium
AAAAGAAGGGAATAAAATTAGAATGCGACAAGTTACACTCTATCGCGAGCCAGGACGCTACGCGGGTTGGCCAGCGAATTACGGTATATGGGCGTGGGACAACGAAATCGTTGTCGGTTTTACAGTTGGGTATCACAAATCCGATGCAGGTTTCCATCGCCGAGACAGCAATAAACCCTTTGTCGGGATGCAGGCACGGAGTTTGGATGGCGGTGAAACGTGGAGTGTCTCAGAGACACCGTGTCGCCTACCCGCCAGAGGCACACTCTCTGCAGATGAACATGTGGAAGAACAGCATAGGCTAAAAACGCATGTCGCGTTTGAAACACCACGACGCGCTGATTTTGCGCACCCAGATTTTGCGATGATGTGCAGCAGAACTGGATTGAGAGCCGGCGCGTACTCGTGGTGTTATACCTCTACTGACCGATGCAAAAGTTGGGATGGACCCTTCCGACTCCCAATGTTCGGTTATACCGGCATCGCGGCACGAACGGATTATCTCGTTTCGGGTTCAGACGAGTGCGTGGTGTTCCTGACTGCCTCAAAATCCGACGGTGAGGAGGGGTTAATATTCTGTGCCAAGACAACCGATGGCGGTGAATCTTTCTCGTTGCTCTCTCAGATTGGACCGGAACCCGCAGGCTTCGCAATCATGCCCGCGAGTGTTAGATTATCTGATTCAAAGATTCTGGTAGCCGTGCGGTGCCGCGAGGGGAGCAGCTCAGATTGGGAAGAACGCAGAAATTGGATTGATCTCTATGTCTCTGATGATAACGGCCAAACATGGAATTATAAGAATCAACCTGTAGATAATACCGGACGGGGTGGGAATCCTCCGACGCTGACCCATCTCCACGACGGCAGATTATGTCTTATCTACGGCTATCGGGATGCACCACATCGGATTTGTGCGAAGTTGAGCGGTGATGAGGGTGAAACCTGGAGTGAAGAAATCGTTTTGCGCGATAATGGTGGAGATCACGATATTGGCTATCCGCGCACGGTCCAGCGTCCCGACGGGACTATAGTAACCGCCTACTATTTCGATGAGGAACCCGATGGGGAGCGGTTTATTGAAGCGACACTGTGGAAACCGTGATTATTCTGTTTCTGAACGCAGATTGAAGCAGACAAGGCGATCTTTGCCTCGAATATACAACAGTCCATTTGACAATGCGGGTGCCGACCATGCCGGATACTCTATAAATTGTCTCCCGTTTTCGTCTCTTGGCACTGCTTCGGAAATGATCTCCATCTTTTCAGGGGTACATTTGAGAAGCATCAATCGACCATATTCACCGAGGTAGATGAAATGGTTATTCACCCAAAGTAAGGATGCCCGTTCATCAACGCGTTGTCCCCATACGACTTTACCAGTCTTGAATTCGACGCACCGGAGTTCTGCACCGCTGGCATGCCTGTTGCTGCAGGCGTAGAGATAGCCCTCGTGATGAATGGCGGTGTTCCAGTGCAGCCGCATGGATTGGTCTCGGCGGCGCGGCGAATCTTTCCAAACAACCTTGTAGCCGCCCGGATAGACTTGAAGGACAGAGCTGCCGACCTCGTAAGATTCACTGATAAATACGAGATCGTCAGCAACAACCGGATTTGAGGCATTGACAGATTCAATCCTCGGACAACGCCACGGATAGTGGAAGTCGAGTTTCCCAGTTGCCGGTTCAAAGCCGACGAGTCCACCCCGGGCAAACATGAATCCCCAACGACGTCCATCAATGGTTGCCGTGATGGGACTGGCGTAACTCGCTAATTCGTCACTGATTTCGTAAACGACTTCCCCAGTCTGTTTGTTGAAGGCGACGATGCCGGTGCCGCCTAGGGGTGGATTCCCGTTTGATGCCCAAATATTTTTCGGGGTACCCGGTGGAGACCCGCCAATTTGGGCAATAAGTAAATCGCCTTCAACAATCGGTGTTGAAGCGGTACCGAAAAAGTTTTGGACGACATTATAACGGGCTGCCGTATCTACTTTCCATAACAGGTTTCCATCCGAAACATTCAGGCAGTGCAACTTTCCCTGAACCCCGAAGATATAGACACGTTCTCCATCAACAACAGGACAAGACCGCGGTCCATTGTTATATCCGTACATATCTTCGTAATCTGTCGGGTATTCAAATCGCCAAATCTCCATACCGGTGTTGCTTTCCAGGCAGGTGAGGCGCGCCATGTCGCCGTGCCGTGCGAAGATAAACAACCGTCCGTCTGCGATGGTAGGTGCCCCGTAGCTGGTGCCGATCTTCTTGTGCCATACGACCGGAGGTCCTGTGTTTCTCCATGGCGCGATCTCTATTTTTTCTTGCGATTTGCCGTTTCGTTCTGGACCGAGAAAATCGTTCCAATCCGCGAACACAGTTAGCGGGAGGCTTAGGAGCAATAATAAGACGCGCGCCGATGTCGTCACGCGGCGACCTCCTCATTTGCTCGCTTCACGAGTGCATTCATATAGGCGATCGTGTACGCTGTACCGACGCGACCGTCACCGCCCATTTGTGGGATATGGTCAGGGATCAGCACGCCGTTGAAGTTGACCTCGCGGAGGGCTTTCGCGACTTGGTACATATCCTGGTAGCCGTTATCCACGAAGGTCTCAACGAAATGCGGCAGCGGTTGATCTACATTGCGGAAATGGACTTTGAAGATTTTGTTCCGTTCACCGAAGTAGCGGATGGATTCGATGACATCTTTGCCCATGAGTTCGCCGCCTTCTAACCAACAGCCAACACAGAAACACATGCCTACATTCGGACTATCAGCGATTTCGAGTGCGCGTTTGTAACCCTCAAAACTGCTGAAGATGCACCTTGGAATGCCAGCGAGATGCACTGCGGGCGGATCGTCAGGGTGAATACCGATCATCACACCGGCTTCCTCTGCCACAGGTGCAGCCTGTTTGATGAAGTAGGTGTAATTATCCCAGAGTTCCTCTTCACTGAACTCGCGACCGTGTGAGAGCGGCATCCCATAGTGTTTACCGCCCCAGTGTCCGACATCGGCAGCATCAAGGTTGAATGCCCTTGCACTTGCCCCACCGCGGGTGGTCTCACGTTCAGTGCTCCAGATACCGTTACCCATGTGTGCGTATGTCGTATACGGGATCCCTGCTCTGCCGAGGTCCCGAATGTACCGTTTGTACTGCTCAACCTTTGCGTCTCGATTTTCCAAGTTAAGCACTATCCCGTCCTGGTTGTGGACATCACTGTTGCCGAATCCGTAAATTTTGAGTCCAGCGTTCTCGAAAATCTCACGACGGCTCATGAAATAGTCGTAGTTCGCATTTTCGCCGTTTGTCCAGAGGACAACGTATTCAACGTCCATTTGCTTCGCAAGCTGCAGGTCAGCCTCGCTCGGTTCCGGCGACATCTGTGCTGTAACTTTCATACCGGGTGCAATGTTTTTCAGTGGACTTTGGTTTGCCATTGTGTGCCTCCGTTTGCTAAGGGTTTTCGGTCATCGGTTATCGGCTATCGGTAAAAGAGTTTTTAACTTAACCAAACTCCTCTTAACCGACAACTGACAACTGATAACTGATTACTACTCTTCATCTCCTGCCTCTGCTTTGAGTCTATAGAGTTCTGCTGTTAATTCGGTGACGATATCTGCATAAGCGGGATCGTCGTAGACGCTGCACATCTCATTTGGGTCCTTCTCCAGATCAAAGAGTTCCCATTCGGGTGCTTTGGGTTCATCAATAGATCCGGTTGTACCGAGTGCTTCGCCGTAGTAGTAGATAAGTTTGTAGCGGTCGGTTCGTATCCCGTAATGCGCTGGTACATAGTGATGTGAGAGGTGCATCCAGTAACGGTAATACATCGAGGTCCGCCAATCGTCCGGGGTTTCACCATTAAGGATAGGGCGTAAACTCGTGCCTTGCATATCATCTGGGATTGAGACACCAGCGTAGTCGAGCCAAGTCTCTGCGAAGTCTATATTCAACGCCATTGCGTCCGAAGAACTCCCGGCTTGAATTTCACGCGGATAACGGATAAGGAAAGGCATCCGTAGAGATTCTTCGTACATGAACCGCTTGTCGTACCAACCGTGGTCGCCTAAGAAAAAGCCTTGATCCGAAGTGTAAATAATCATCGTGTCATCAGCGATGCCTTCAGCGTCCAGATAGTCGAGCATCCGTCCGACATTGTCATCAATCGAGGCGACGCAACGGAGATACTCTTTGATGTAACGTTGATACTGCCAGTTCGCCAACTCCTTTTCTGATAACCCTTCCGGCGGTGGCCCAAGGGTATCAATCTTGAGATCCCTTTCGGTCATGTGCCCGAAAACACGCATCTTCGCCTCTTTCGCAGCATTTGAACGGTTTGCGTAATCGTCGAAGAAGTTATCCGGCATCGGCACGTCCTCGTCCTCGAACATCTGAGCGTGTTTCTCGTCCGAATCCCAGGGTCGGTGTGGTGCCTTATGATGACACATCAGGAAGAAAGGTCGTTCCTTGTCCCGATTCTGGAGCCATTCC
>JAJECD010000056.1 GCA_022822215.1 Candidatus Poribacteria bacterium
TCGCCATCGGTTCATCAAGGAGATAGACCTTCGGTTGCCGAACCATGGCGCGTCCGAGGGCGACGCGTTGCATCTCGCCACCACTGAGGACGCTCGGTTTCCGACCCAGCATATCGGATATTTGCAAAATCTCCGCAACGCGCTTGACCTGCGTATCAATCTCTGATTTTGAAACCTTTACGGCTTTAAGTGGAAAAGCAATGTTATCGTAGACAGTCAGGTGCGGATAGAGGGCATAGAACTGGAAGACAAAAGCTATATCTCGGTCTGCTGGCGAAAGATCGTTGACCCGTCGACCATCAATGAAAATATCACCCTCTTCGGGATGCTCCAAGCCCGCGATGAGACGGAGCGTCGTGGTTTTGCCACAGCCGGAGGGACCGAGAAAGACGACGAATTCCTTGTCCTGAATCTCCAAGTTAAAATCTCTGACGGCGACAAAATCACCGAAGCGTTTTAAAATATTTTCAAGTTTAATATGTGCCATTATTTATAGGTTGCACGCCAAACAATTACCACAGGGCTAAAGACTGGATGAAGGCACTTTGCATCAAAAAGTGCATGACTGCCCCCGAAACCAACGGAACTGTCAGGTTATCGTCAATAGGGAACGGCAGCATTTCTACGACTGTGGCGACTAATGCCCCGATAATCCCGATAACAGGATGTAATTTGATGAGGGCGATTGCAGCACAAACCACGAAACACGCCGCACTCCCTTCTAAACTCTTTGTGCCAAGCAGTTTCGTCCTGCCCCACTTTTTGCCTACCAGCGCGGCTGCGAGGTCCCCAAGGACCATGAAAAAGATACAGACAACAGCCAGCGTCTTAGAAAAAAAAAGGATACACAAGAACGCACTGATGATGTAGTACGTCGCGCCCGTTATCGCGCCCTTCCGTTCGTGTCTACGGAGCATAGGGGCAAAGGTTTGGAAAAAGAAATCCCCAAAACTCGGGGAAACCCATTTTACCAATTCTACGGCAATCGCGATGCCCACCAATACACCGACGAAAATTAACATCGTCGACTTATCGAGAAAGAAATAGATAACCGGCAGGCTAAGTCCTGATAAATGAATACTTTTCCGAAGGAGTTCGGCTAACATGAATTCGTCTCCATAGCATGAGTTCTATTATTATAGGGTTTCTACAAGGAAATAGCAAGAGAAATCGGATAATGTAGGTCTTTTGCACAAGTTTCTTCTTACCTAAGGCTAATTGCTAATTGCTAATTGCCAACCCACAACTTTTTTACTTTTTGACAAAAAAATAACACATTTTTGTATCATTTACAGGTTAAAATTTTTTCACCATTGGAACAGTATTGAGAATAGAAACGTTGGCGAAACACCATCTGCGCGTTCTATATGAAAATACCGAAGGACGGATTTGAAAATCCGTCCAGACGCGCCGAATAAACAGATTCCTAAAAGAGAAAGGATTTTAATTACGGGTTAATCAACGATAAAAAAATGAGAGGATTTCTAAATATGGGCTGCCAAACCCCACGCTTTAGGGCGCGTTTCTACCTCGGCTTGCTGCTTTTGATTCTTGGGATGTCGCTCGGGCTTGGGGACGTAAGTGCCGCCGACTCAGAAACGCAACAAGTCGTCAAAATAACAGGTAGTGTTGTCGATAGTGAAACCCAAGAGCCTCTGGCTGGCGTAACCGTTCGGGTTATAGATACACAGATTCTGGGAACAACCGATGAAGCAGGCACGTTTTCATTAGAATTGCCAACGGGTACCCACAGAATCCAGGCAACCGCGCCGTTTTACAATACTTATATAATATCAGATTTTCAGGTCAACGTGGCAGAAGCACCACAGCCCGTGCAAATATTACTGACTCCGCAAGTCGTTAAACTCGACGCGATTAAGATGCCCGTCCAACTAAGCCAATCCAGTGAACGTGGACTCCTTGAACAACGGATGCGTAGTTCGCGAATTGAGGATAGCATCAGCACCGAAGAAATTAGTCGGTTGCCAGCGTCTTCCGCAGGAGAGGCGATTAAACGGATAACGGGTGTTAGCATTGTTGGGGGGCGTTATGTATTTGTGCGGGGCTTGGGGGAACGGTACAGTAATACCCTCCTTAACAACGTCGAGATTCCGAGTCCTGAACCGAACCGACGGGTCGTGCCGATGGATATATTTCCAGCGAGCCTGCTGGCAAGTCTACAGACGGTAAAAACTTTTTCGCCGGATCAACCCGGCGGTTTCGCCGGTGGATCGGTGCAAGTTTTCACCAAAGACTTTCCCGAAGAACTCATGATGTCGCTATCAATGTCGAGCGGTTTTAACACACAAGCGACAGGGGCAGACGGTTTGACGTACCCAGGGGGTGGTCTCGATTTTCTCGGGTTTGACGACGGTTCGCGAGCCTTGCCGTCTATCGTCGAAACGCGCGCAGCGGGTTTACCAATCCGGGAACGTGGGCGTTTTACACCCTTAGGATTCACCGCGGAACAGATTCAAGAGTTCGGACAATCCTTTGACAACGTCTGGTCGCCGGAACGACAATCCATCCCAGTTAACCAAGGTTACAAGTTCAGTCTCGGTAATAGCAATACCCTTTTCGGGAAAGAGTTCGGCTATTTAGGGGTCATCTCTTACGGGAATAGCCATAGTTACGGCACACAAGTGCGCAACGCCTTCCGTATCGGTCTAAACGAGACGCTTTCACCTGTGACTTCCTATAACGTCGAACGGAGCGGCAATGAAGTCGACTGGGGCAGTGTGTTGAACGGAAGTCTACGGTTCTCTCCGCAACATCAATTGAGTGTCAGAACGCTTTTCACACATACTGCTGAAGATGAGACGCGGACCTGGGAAGGCTTCAACGCCGATAGAAATACGGATCTGCGGAGCACACGGCTCCGCTATGTCGAACGTCAACTCTTCTCCGGACAACTCGCCGGTACACACGACTTCAATTTCGGTGAACCCGAATTGGAAGGCACAGAGCAACCGGATGTCTCTATGGAATGGCGGCTTACGTATTCCCGCGCATCCCGAGATGAACCAGATACTCGCGAAAACATCTACGAAGATCGCGGCGACGGAACTTACACCTTCCGAGACGTTACACACAGCGGGAGCAGATTCTTCTTTGACCTTGAGGACAACGAATACAACGCCCGTGCTGACTGGAAAATTCCGATTGGAGCTGAAGGACTTTTCAAATTTGGTGGACTCCTACGGGACAGGTCCCGTACGTTCGATGCACGTCGCTTCAGATTCTTGCCTTCTGACCAAGTCGACACGACCGTCGATCTCTCTGCACAACCGGAAATACTTTTCCAAACCCAAAACATCGCACCCCGCGTCTTTGAATTACGAGAATCGACGCGTGCGACTGATAACTATCTCGCAGACCATACGATCTACTCAGGCTACCTGATGCTTGACATGCCGATGGGTTCAAAATGGCAGTTCATGACGGGGGCGCGATTGGAATCTTCAGGGCAAAAGGTTACGACCTACGATCCGTTCTCTGCCTCAGCACAACCGATTGTCGCGAATTTGGAAACGCTTGACTTACTGCCGGGTGCGAACTTAACGTATCGCTTAACGGAGCGGATGAACCTGCGGTTCGCAGCATCTCGGACGATTACACGTCCTGATTTCCGAGAACTTGCCCCGTTTGAATTTACAGATTTCGTCGGCGGTAGAACCATCCTCGGTAACCCAGAATTGGAGCGGACCCAGATTGACAACTACGACCTCCGCTGGGAGGCTTTCCCGCAGATAGGCGGCGTTTTAGCCGTTAGTGCCTTCTATAAACGATTCCAAAAACCGATTGAGCAGATTGTACAACCGCAGGCAGAAGTGCGGATTACCTATGAAAATGCTGATGCCGCGAACAACTACGGTCTGGAGTTAGAAGCACGTCAGAATTTGGGCGTGATTACACCGGCGTTGCGCAACTTCTCTATTAATACAAACGCAGCGTTGATTTCTTCGCAGGTGGTCCTCCCAGATGTCGGGATTCAGACATCTTCTGAGCGTCCACTACAGGGTCAGTGTCCTTACATTGTCAACGTGTCTGTCGGGTATGAAGCACCGAACTGGGGTATTTCAAGCGCGATTGCGTATAACATCTTTGGGCGCAGGCTTTCTGAAGTCGGTAACCACGGGGTGCCAGATGTCTACGAGCAGCCGCGCGGTCAACTGGATGCAAGTTTCAGTCGGGTCGTCGCCGATTACTTCAAAGTTAGTTTTTCGGCGAAAAATCTACTCGATCCGGACGTCTTTTTTAAACAAGGCGAGGCGACGTACGTTCGGTATAAACTCGGTAGATCCTTCTCGTTTGGTATCAGTTATGATTTGTAGGAGCCCAGCAGTCGGCTATCAGCCGTCAGCGGTCGGGATTTGGAAATCCCTCCTACAGATAACCATCAGCAGTTGAGATTTGGAGATGTTCTATAAGAAGGGAAAAAAATCATAATATTGTCATTTTTCTGTAACAATTTATTGGTATCCTTAACACGAGATTAAATGGACAACAGCGATTCAGCGTTAGTGGATCGCAACTACGTATATCACCCGTGTTGTCGGGTGAGGCAGAAAAAATAAAAAAGGAGCTTAGTTAGCTAATGTTAAATATTGGGTTGACCCCTGCATCCGCAAGGGCGAAGGGTCTATATCAAAACTGGCTTTTTCAGTTAGTAGCCATTTTCGCCGTCGGATTAGCACTGGCGTTCGTCGGTTGTGGTAGCGACGAAGAAGAAACCGAAGAAACCGAAGAAGTATTAGTCCCGGAAGAAAACATTATTGAGGTCGATGGACGGCAAGTGGTGGTCCTTGAAGGCAGGCTGAATGCGGATAAAACGCTCACATCGGCGTACGATTACCTCCTGCGGGGTGCTGTGTTTGTTGAAGGCGGTGCGACCTTAACCATCGAGGCGGGTGTCCAAATTTTTGGTGAGCAAGCGACCAACGGCACACTCATCATCGCCCAAGGTTCTAAAATTATGGCACAAGGGACAATCAGTGCCCCCATCGTTATGTCGAGTGATGCAGCGATCGGCAGTCGTGCCCGCGGTCAGTGGGGCGGTTTGATTATCAACGGGAACGCACCGACGAACCAAGGCGTAACGTTCGGTGAAGGGGATACAGGTGCATTCGGCGGAAATAACCCAGCGGATAGCAGCGGTATCCTTCGCTACGTCCGCGTTGAATACGCAGGTATCGAATTCAGCCCTGACAACGAACTAAACGGCATCGCCTTCCAAGGCGTTGGGTCCGGTACGATCGTTGAGAACGTCCAAGTCCACATGAACCAAGACGACGGCGTTGAAATGTTCGGCGGTACTGTCAACCTGAAATACGTCATGGTTACAGGCGCACGGGATGACTCCTTCGACTGGACGGACGGTTGGACGGGTAAAGCGCAATTCCTCGTCGTACAGCACTATGGCGACGATGCCGATAACGGTTTTGAAGTTGATAATAGCAGTAAAGATAACGAAGCGACACCCCGTTCCGCTGCGACGATCTACAACGCCACGCTCGTTGGGGATCCAGCAGGTCCAGAGAGCGACAACGGTATGCTGATCCGTGAAGGCGCCGCTGGCACATTCGCAAACTTCATTGTTATTGGCTTCAATAAAGTCGGTCTTGATATCAACAACGAAGCAACGCACGCCCAGGCGGATAGTGGCAAACTGGTTGTAAAAAACAGTATCTTCTTTGAGAACGGCAAAGGCAATTTCGGCGACGAAAAAGACGACGACGGTTTTGATGAAGCCGCTTTCGCAGCCGCTAATGGCAACGAAGAAACGGATCCGAACTTGGCAGCACCGTTCAATAAGAGTGCCCCCAATTTCACACCCGGTGCCGGTGCCGCCGCGGTTTCTCCCGCAGCCCCACCCGCTGATGGTTTCTTTGAAAACGTTAACTTCATCGGTGGCGTGAGCCCGTCCAATAACTGGACAACCGGATGGACAACGAGTGCCCAGAATTAGGAAACACACTGTTTTTTCTTCATCTTACATCTTCCTAATCCTGCTGTTCGTTTGGAGCAGCTCGGTTGGGTGTGAGAAACCTATGTGGAAAGAGAGTCTCGACTCGCCAGACCAACTCGGTCTGGCGGTCGTTGACGCGCTAAACCGAAAAGACATTGCGCAGCTGAACCGCCTACGGGTCCAACGCCAAGCATATCTTGCGTGGATTTGGCCGGCATTCCCAGCGAGCCGTCCACCGAGCAATTTTCCAGGTGATTTCGCTTGGTCAAACTTGAATACGAAATGTAACATCGGTATGAAAAAGTGGATCAATCGCTACGGTGGGCGTAACCTACAATTTGTGAGTATCCGCTTCGATCAACCGCAGGAAAATTATGACGGATTCCACCTTTTGCGTGGAACCGTTTTGACGTTACAGAACGCCGCCGGGGAGAAACAGGAACTGGAAATACTCGGCTCGGTGATTGTTAAGGATGACAGATACAAATTGCTGAGTTACGAGGATTAAGGGGTCGAAAATTATGAGGAGGATTAAATCTTTATGAACATTGCTGATCTCCAACGCCAAAATCGTGAAGCCTCTCAAAAACGGAAGAAGAAAGCGATGCGGATTGCAGGTACCTTCGCAATCGGACTGCACGTCATCGGTATTATCGTCGGGACGATCTACTTTGTACGGAAAACAGTATTAGATATGAACAGCGACAAAGTAGACAGTGTCGTTCTGGAAGCATCGAAATCGCAGCCAAAACGTCGGACACCGCCTCGGGCAACACGAAAACCAACAAAACCGAAGTTCTCCCAGGTTCGTGCCCCCAAGGGACCAGCCGTCACAACGAGTGCGAAAATCCCAGTAGGTAATGCCCGATTTACACTGCCTGCAAGCGACGTGCCTACACGTCCGGTAATGGCACCCAGTACAGTAGGGATCGGTCGCGATCTGTTCTCGGGATCCCGACAGGCGACCATTGTTACGACCATGCCGAAATTTGAGGTGCCGAAGTTTGAAAACACGAGCTTGGTTTCAAAGCTGGATATGGGAACAAATCTCGCGCAGACGGAATTCAATGACCCCGGAAATCTTGAACTCGCTTCCATGAATTTGGGAGATGCGAAACAGTCGTTTAACGAGTTCCTAAAAGCCGTCCGGGATCGCATTAAACAGGTTCAACGCTTCCCACCCCGCGTCCGAAGTTTGGATGACGGTGCCGCTGCGACAATCCGGTTTACACTCTTCAAAGATGGGACTGTTCGGAACCCGGAAGTCTCTATCTCGTCTGGATCGAAAGCACTCGACAACGCTGCGCTTGCCGCTGTCCGAAATGCCGTGCCTTACCCACCGTTCCCCGATGGACAAGAGGGAACCAGTTTACGACTTGAACTTCCAATTATCTTTGAGTTGGCGAATTAGTGGTTAGTTGGACCACAAACTGTTAGTTTGTGACGCTGGCGAGGTTTCTAACCTCGCCTTTCTATTTTAATCGGTAAACTGGAACGCCAATTTATCCGCTTTCGCTTTTTCCTCATCCACAAATCCTAAGAGAATTAACCCGACGATAAAGAAGATCATCAACGAAATAATCGAGAGGCGGGCGCTGCCGGTAATCTGTTTGATAACGCCGAAAGTTACCGGACCCCAGATGGATGAGAACTTACTAAAAACAGAATAGAATCCGTAAAACTCAGCACTCGCGTTTTCTGGAATCATCGCGCCATACAAAGAACGGCTCAAGGCTTGTGTCCCACCCAGGACGATCCCTACAACCATCCCTAAAACGAAGAATTCCGTTGCAGTATGAATGAAATAGCCATAGGTGACGACTCCGCTCCATAGGACTAAGGCAAACATCACGGACCGTTTCGCGCCGATACGACCCGCCAATCGACTGAATATCAGGGCACCACCGATTGCAACGACTTGTACCAACAGGAGCGTCACCATCAGTGATGTTGTTGTAAGTTTCAGCTCCTCAGCACCGTAGATCGTCGCCATGCTTGTGACAGTGTGGATGCCGTCGTTGTAAACCATATAGGCAACGAGGAAGAGGGTGAGATGTTTAAAGCGTCCGACCTTTTTGGCAGTTAAAATCGTTCGACTGATGCCGAGGGAGAGGTATGCCAGCACTTTCGGTAGGTTGCGGTAGGCTTCTGGGAGTTGATACGGCGTTTTTTCTTCTTTTAGGTATTTCATCGTCAAGAGTGCCCAACCTGCCCACCATATACCTGTCATTGCCATGCCGAGGCGCGCCGCGGTTGTTATGCTAATATCGACAGCCTCATGCATAGCGACCAGGGCGAGTGCCGTGCCAAATTGGAGCGAACCGCCGATATACCCAAACGCATAGCCTCTGGCAGAAACGGAATCGAGTTTGTCTTCGGATGCAATCTGTGGCAGAAATGCGTCGTAGAAGACATTCGCACCAACAAAGCAGACTTGCGTCCCTATAAATAGCAGAACCGTTAGTCCGACATCGCCAGACTCACAGAAATAGAGCAGCGTTGCCAAAAGACTTCCCATATACGCAAAGCCCATGAGAAATCTTTTCTTGGCTGACGAGAAATCGGCAACGGCACCAAGGACGGGTGCGAAAAGGAACACGAGGAACGCCGCTGTCCCCAACATATAACCCCATAACGTCGTAGCGGTTATATGCA
>JAJECD010000269.1 GCA_022822215.1 Candidatus Poribacteria bacterium
AAACGGTTTTGGCTAAACAGAGGTCTCGGAACTAACGAAAAGACTCTTAACTGTGTACTACCACATCAATTGCCAAAATGATAGCAGATTTAACGAAAAGAGTCAAAAAAGAGTTTTTATTTCAGGGCACATTTGAGAAAGGACAATTGTGCTGCAGTAAAGAATAGGACATTATAGTAAATTCCAAAAATAAATACACACTTTCATCCCCCGGTAGGTGCGGTTTTGCGGCGTACTCGACCAAATGCGATGTGCATTCCTAACCGCACCGATGCGAAGTGTATAAGTAATTACAGAATCTACTATAATGAACATTCTAACACTTTTCTGAATATATGCAACGCAAAAAAAGAAATGCCCCCGCACTGTTGAACAGCACGGAGGCATTTTTTAGAGATGTTAGGACAGTCAGTCCTGTCTCAATATTAGCGAGTTTGCTTGAGGGTACCCCAAGTTGTTGCCAACTTATTTTTTGCTTCAACGTTGAATTCCGCTTCGTCTGCGAGCCAGTTATTGATGAATTCAGCGACACCAATACCGCGAATGTCGGTATTGCCTGGCCATTCTGGTTTAGCAGATTGCCACATGGCAGCAATCATACCTGTGCCGTCCGGACCGGGTTCTTTGCTGATAGCAACAGCAGGATCGGCGTTGTTTTTGTCGGCTTCGGCAAAAATAACGAGATCCCAATCTGAGCCGTCGAACTGCTCTACGTGCCATGGACGATCAGAGGTGAAATCCTCCATTGACGGGATGACCTCTGCCCCGAGTTTGGTCGGTTTCATTGCACCAACCCGGGCACCAAAACTGAGTCCGGGAATGTCAAAGACATTCGCAGCACCGTCGGGGCCGTTGTTTGGACTTCGCACACCACCTTCGTAGCTCATGTAGAAGATCCAGTCTGCCACGTTAATAACGATATTGCCTGCTTCAACAAAATTCTCGACGTTAGATCCATCTGGATCTTTATTCGGGAATTCATAAAGTGCACTCGGGCACGTTCCGCAAGCGAGGATGATAACGTCTTGTTGGCCGTTATCCGTATGCTCAATGGCCCATTTGGCAAGCGGGGAATCACCACCTTCTTCATCGCCGTCACCGAAATCTTCAATACTGTCAAACAATGATTTGACCCCTGGATCGTCTTTAATGACTGCAACGTTCTCTCGGACAGCTTTATCGCTGATCCATCCCGGGTTCGTAGGTCCCGAGTAGAACGCCAAGTCGTTGGCTGAGACTATAGCCACGCAGCTGGTGAACGCGAAAATGGCTATTCCCAAATAGACATAAAGTTTCATGATGTGCAGTACCTCCTTTTTGGTTGCCATCATTGTGAGTTAGTGGTTATGTGAGCAGCGCGTTCACGCGCCACCGCAGTTTGATCGAAAAAATTATTGACCGGATTTAATTCTGCCCCAAGTTGTCGCTATTTTATCTTGGGCTTCTACCGGTGTTGCGATACTGCCATGTTCCATGAGCCAGTTGGCGATGAATTCGATAACGCCGCTCGCCCGCGGGTCGTCGCCTTCCCAATCGGGTTGTGCTTTCTGCCACATCGCGGCGATGATACCGCCATAAGTCGTATTCACAGCAACGGCTGGATCGGAGGAATTGGGATCGTCATTTGAGACAGCAAAAGGGGTGACTTCCCAATCTGTGCCGTCGAATTGTTCAAGATGCCAGGGACGATCAGACTGAAATTCGACGAGTGAAGGCAGATATGTTTCTCCTGCTTCCGTTGGGACCTGCGGTCCACCTCTGGCACCAAAACTGAGTCCCGGAATGTCAAAGACATTAGCAGCGCCATCCGCAGCATTGTTTGCGCTGCGGGTTCCACCTTCGTAGCTCATATACAAGATCCAGTCAGCGACGTTAATGAAAACGTTCCCATCTTCAATGAAGTCCTCGATGTTGGAACCGTCTGGATCGGCGTTCGGGAATTGATAAATAGCACTCGGTGCAGTACCGGACGCGGCAATGAAGACATCCTGCTGTCCGTTGCCGGTATGTGTCTGCATCCACAAACCTAACGGTGAGTCGTATCCGACTTCATCACCATCTCCATAGTTTTCAATACTTTCAAAGATGGCTTGCATCTGAGAATCATTCATGATAGTTTCAGCATTCGCAATTGCAGCGTCTTCTGAAATCCAACCGGGATTCGTGGGACCCGAATAGATTGCCAAGTCCGCCGCAAACCCGCTTGTCAAAGCGAGTGCTAAAAGCGATAAGCTAAGTGCTGATAATAAAAAAAGTTGTTTCACGATAATAGAGCCTCCGTTTTAGAACTAAGTTGGTGATTTTTGTGTTTTCTTGAAACTGAAACGCTACCGTTTGAGGCTTGCCCATGTTACAGCAAGCTTGTTTTGAGGTTCAACCGATAGACTAACCTCGTTGGGGTTATCGTAAAGATAAAGGTTATCAATATAATAGTGTTGGAGTTGATTCGTGTGGAACCCGAGTACACCTTTAGGGTGCAGATTTTTGGGATCGTTCATATCAGAAACCTTTTGAAATACAAGTTCGCCCTGCCGTTTGATGTAAAGTTCAAAATTACTACCCTTGCCGAGCAAACCCAATGTATACCACTGCTTTGTTTCGATAGGAATTGGGAATTCGGCTCTAAAATCGCGATACTCGTTCCATGTACCCCGATCGTTGCCTTCACGCTTGTACCAGCGCGCCGAATTCGGGCGACCAAATCCGTTAGCAGGTGTGACAATTAATTGGTAGAAATGATAATCCTCGTTGGCACGAAATAGGATCTCCATTTTGCTCGGAAAATCATCATCTTCAAACAGATAGAAATCAAGGCGAAGTCCAAAATCTTCAAACTCGACGACTCCGTACCCAAAATCGACCTCGCCGTTGCCGTCACCAGCGAGTCTATGGATTTCCAGATAACCGCGGTTCACATCCCAAGACTCATCTTGCCCCTTCCAGTACTTATCTTTAAGTTTGCCTTCAAAGTCGTCTGCCACCAAGAGTTTCGCATCACCGACCTGAGAAACAAGCAGAAAACATAAGGCAAGGTAAAAGAGAATAGTAGCTTTTAGCATAATAGGCACCTCCATAAGCATAAAATGCTACTTTAATTATAATCTATCTTACCGATATTTGTCAAATCTTCTTTATTTTCTTTCTGTTTCATTTTCACCAATCCCGTTTTCCACCAATCCATGTTCGCTGAGTGCTACACCGGAGAATTGGCTCTGTTCTTGAAACCGTCCGTTTCCGTCGTTGTTATAGAGGAAGTTCGCGTCTGCATCGTTTGCGACATAGAGATCGGCGTCGCCGTCCGCGTCGTAGTCGGCGAAAGTCGCGCCAAGTCCACGCGCCGCAACGTTATCGAAACCTGCGTCCGCTGTATTCTCTGTAAAAGTGCCATCGCCGTTGTTACGAAAAAAGATGTCTTTCACACCATCATAGACGCGAGGGCTGCAATAGACTAAAATCCCGTTGACTCGGCACGGCGTATGCGTCTCCACAGAAAAATTGACGTAGTTCACGACATAGAGGTCCAAATCGCCATCGGCATCCACGTCCGCAAAGGCACACCCCGCGCTCCACTCAGGGACTTGGACGCCGGCTTCCGTTGTGTGATCTGTGAAAGTTCCATCGCCATTGTTTCGGTAAAGGACGTTGGCACCAAAGTTGGTTACGTACAGATCAAGCCAACCGTCGTTATCGTAGTCCCCAACACAGACACCGACCCCGTAACCTCGGTGCCCAACGCCACTTGCTTCGGTTACGTCAGCGAAGTGCCCCGTGCCATCATTACGATAGAGACGATTCATTGCGTCTGGAACGGTGTTGGAT
>JAJECD010000157.1 GCA_022822215.1 Candidatus Poribacteria bacterium
GATTACGACGGGCATTCCGCTCCCTTTTGCGCCGTATCAACTTGAACGCGCTGCGAAGTTTAACGCCGCCGCTCAAACCTATTTTGAATCGAACGGCTATGAGGTCCAAACAACACGCGTCAGCTCCCAAATCTGGGATGAGGCGCGCGATATAGATGCGATTCTTGGATTAGAATCTCGCGTCCAAGCATTAGGAATTGACTTCCTTAACCTGGGGACAATCCTGCCAGGAAAACGATCCACGAAAACGCACCTCGCACAGGTCGCTGATGTGATTGTCCAAACTGAAAGGATCTTTGCTACTGTTACGGTTACCACACAATCTGGAGATGTGGCATCCGAGATCACGAAAACCACAGCAGACATCATTCAACAGATAGCACACCGAACCGATGCTGGCTACGGAAACCTCCGTTTCGCAGCGTTGATGAACTGCCCACCGAATACCCCCTTCTTTCCAGCGGCCTATTGGCAAGACACCCGGACGAACTTCGGCATCGGGTGGCAGGCGGCTGATTTAGTGAATCAGGCGTTTACGAGTGCACAAAATTTAGAAACCGCGCTACAAAACTTGAAAATCCTAATGGAAACGGAAGGGCAAAAGATTGTCGAACTCGCAGAGGTGCTTGCGCGGGAATGGGGGGTCAAATTTGTAGGCATAGATGTGTCACCCGCCCCAATGGGTGCTGAAAGCATCGCTTATGCCATGGAGCAACAACTCCCTGCTTATTTTGGCGAGCGCGGTACCTTGACAGTCGCTGCGGGGCTGACACAGACGCTCCGATCACTTGACTTACCCCTCTGTGGTTATTCTGGATTAATGCTTCCCGTCCTTGAAGATGTTGGATTGGGCGCGCGCAGCGAAGCAGGCTATTTTAACCTTGACAGTCTCCTCCTCTATTCTACCGTCTGCGGCACGGGATTAGATACCATTCCTATACCCGGTGATACTCCAAACGCTCAGCTTGCGGCCATTCTCACGGATGTTGCTACCCTCTCTATTCGGCTCTCTAAGCCTTTATCGGTGCGTCTTTTTCCGGTTCCGGGACGTAAGGCGGGTGATATGACACAATTTCAATCCCCGTATCTGACAAATACGACTGTTATGCCTATCTGACTGCCGATGGGCGTATATTGTGGGCAAATATCTATTTCTATTGCTAATTGTCACGACTTTTGGTAAGATGATGTGAACAAAATTTGATGGGCGTTGTTTAGTAAAAACACATCTGAAACTAAGGAATAACTATGGCTGACAAACCCCATGTGCTTCTGATTTCAACAGATCACTGGCCCAACTCGTTGTTGGGCGTTAGTGGACACCCCGCTATCCAAACACCGACGTTGGACACTCTCGCCCGCGCTGGCACGCGCTTCACGCGTGGATATAGCGAATGTCCCGTCTGCGTTCCAGCACGCAAAACATTGATGACTGGAACAACAACACGTACCCACAAAGACCGGGTTTTTAATGACCGTCAAGGGCTAAATGGACTCCCGACGATTGCCCAAACCTTTCGAGATGCGGGATATCAGGCTTACGCTGTCGGCAAACTGCATGTCTATCCGCAACGCGATCGCATCGGGTTTGACGATGTGATATTGGGTGAGGAGGGTAGACTGCAATACGGTGCGATTGACGATTATGAACTCTTCCTTGGGGACAGGGGTTATGCCGGTCAGCAATTTGCACACGGCATGTGTAACAATGATTATCTCAATCGACCTTGGCACCTGCCTGAGGATTGCCACGTCACGAACTGGAGTACACAGCAGATGGTGCGGATGATTAAACGCCGCGACCCAACCCGTCCCGGATTCTGGTATCTCTCCTATTGCCATCCGCATCCGCCACTGGCACCGCTCCAGTGCTATATGGATATGTACCGCGATATTGACGTAGACATGCCCTATTATGGGAAATGGGCGAAGCAGACAGAGCAGCTCCCCTTACCGATAAAGGGACGGCAGCAGCAGGACGAACACTTTACAGAGGATCAGATCCGTTCGGCACGCCAAGCGTTTTATGCGCTCTGTACCCACATTGACCATCAGCTCCGTGTTGTTATCGGGACGTTGCGGGAAGAGGGCATGTTGAACAACACGATTCTGCTCTTCACGTCCGACCACGGCGATATGCTCGGAAATCACGGGATGTGGGCAAAACGGCTCTACTATGAAGACTCCACGAATGTTCCCATGATCCTCGTCGGTGCAGCGGGCGATGAACGCGTCGGACATCACAGAGTGGACGATCGACTCGTCGGATGGCAGGATGTAATGCCGACCCTGCTCCACCTCGCAGGTATTGACATTCCTGATACAGTCGAAGGCATACCTATGGTAGGCGACCAAAAACGTGAGTGGTTGTACGGTGAGATTGGTGTAGGCGGTAGTGCGACTCGAATGGTTCATGCGGGACGCTTTAAGCTTATCTATTATGCCACTGGGAACTACCGACAACTCTTCGATCTTGAAGAAGATCCGAGGGAATTGAACGACCTCGCCAACTCGCCAGAGCACGCTGAAGTCCTTGACCGATTGACAAATCATTTGATCGGCGAGCTCTATGGAGACGATGAAAAGTGGTTGCAAGATGGCAGACTCGTCGGTTTACCGGATCGGGAGTATCGTCCATCTCCGAACCGCGCCTTGTCAGGGCAACGTGGACTTCACTGGCCCCCACAGCCGTCTACGGGACGTTAGAGAAATTCTCGAAAATCTTGACAAAGTTTTTCAAATCAACTATATTAACCTATTGACATTTTTTGTTAGGTCATAAACCGAAACTCCACATGAGTGTAATAACGCAAACAACTACGAAAGGAAAATAAATGTTAGCAGAAATACGTCAAAGAGAAGGTGTTATCGTTATTCGGCCCACCGGTCGTATGATTGGTGCGGCAAACGCTGAAATTAGAGAGCAAATTAATGAGGAACTTGAGGAGTATTTCGACTCTCCAAAGGTAATCTTTAACCTTGAGAACGTCACTCGGATGGATAGTAGTGGCCTCGGCACACTCGTTTCTGTCAATGTGACTGTCTCTCGAAAGGGAGGGCGGACCGCACTCGTCAATGCAGGCGCACACATCCGAAACCTTCTTATCCTCGGTCGATTAATGAGCGTTTTCGAGACTTACAATAGCGAAGAAGAGGGAATCCTCGCGCTCACCTCTGATGAAACCTAATAAATCGGGTAGAGCCATTTGGTTCAATCTCTGCCCGGCTTTCGCCTGAATCGAAAACTAAATGGCTCCAACACAAGAGAGGAAACCCAAATACGAAAAAGGGAATTTATGGCAAATCAGAATCTTCCGACGTTTACTGTTAGTGCCGGTTTCCATGATCGAGATGGATGTCCGGTTAGCGTTGACGTTGATCACCCTGGTGTGAGCCAGCTTCACGATCGTCCCGTTATCTTAACGAATGTGACATCTGGCAGCGTCATCTCGGCGCAATGTTATCCGAATGAAGACGGTTCTACTACCTTAAGTTGGATACTGGACGGACTCGCTGCCGGTGACTCTCGCACTTATACGCTCTCGGAAGGGAGTGTCGCGGGCGAATCAGGCGTTCAGTTCAAAGAAGCAGCCGAAACTATCGCTATCACACTCAATGACCGAGCTTTTACAACGTTCCGCTATGCTAAAACGCAGTTCCGACCTTACTTCTTTCCCGTCCTCGGTCCGAATGGACGCGAAGTAACACGGGGTGAGACGAGCGACATCTCGAAAGATCATGTGCATCACCGTTC
>JAJECD010000211.1 GCA_022822215.1 Candidatus Poribacteria bacterium
GCAATTGACTTCATGGTTAATATATCAAATTAACACCGATTTTACAAAGCAAAACGGACAGAACTATTCCGTCCGCTGCAAGTTGAACAAAAATCTAATTGCTTCATTTCATTATCAATGCATATCCACTCTATGCAGTCACGCTACACTGAAAGCCCTTCAACTGCCGCAAAGAAATCGGCATTTGATGCGCTGAAACCGTATTGCTGTTCTACTTCCCGAATGGCGATCTCTGTGGTGAACAGGTTATCGTAAGTATCGGGAAACTCGACACCCGTTGTGGCATCGCGAAGTAGCACGATGTTATAGCCATACCGTGCCATAGAACGGATACCGTAATCCCTGCCCAATACACACCAATTCGTTGCGAAACCGGCGAAGATCAGATGCAAAATACGCCGTTCTTCTAACAACTCATGCAGCTGCTGTCCGGTGGCGATAACAAACTCTTCGGGTCTCACGTCAATCGCAGGAGAGACGGAAAGTTGGTCTGCAAGTTTGTCCCAATGCACACCGATCCCCGGCGGTTGACTGCGGGGACCGCGATAAACGGCATAATCCCCCGCTCGGCTTCGGAAATCGGAGGGGGGCCACGCTGGAGGCACAGAGGGTTCCGGTGGTTTGTGCCGTTGGAGTTGCGGATACTGCTCGGCTACTGGCGGCGAGGGGGCATGCACGATTGTCAAGCCCGCCTGCCGCGCAGCGTCTAATACTGGCACAACGCACGCCTTGGTTATCTGTGCGGCGCGTTCTATCCAACTGTCAATGAAATGGACGTTCCAGAGATCGACGAGTATCAAAACCGTCTCATCAACAGGCAACGGCATCTCAAATTCACGCCGGATGAAAGCGGTTTCAAGGCACGGCTCGTCTGCCGGGGTGCTATCCTGAAAGTAACGGACGCGTAAATCTAAGGTTTTCACAATGTAAAGCTAAGCCAAATTAGGCTTTAGCAGCCTAATTTGGCTCCTGAAACAGGGATTCGTCGAGTTCAGCGTTCAAGGTGACACCCGATATCCAATTTTCGGTAAAGAGCTCACCATCAACATTTTGCACAATATGATGGGCAATTTTGATACCCTCAACATCGCGATAATCATCAAAGAATGTTTCCCTATTTGCTGTAACGCCTTGTGCAGTCTCGCGAAAGGCAAATTTCACAATGTAGTGAGTATCTTCACTCACAAAAAGCCGCAATATTTCTCCTGATGGCTGTGGAACAAGCAGAACATGTGCGGATTTGCCCTGTACATCCTCCGTACCCGCATACTGAACCGAAATCTCATTTTGTGAAAGATTCGTCAGAAGCCATATCGTTTCCCTGAAAACACCATCCTTGAAGGAGTTAAGCATATCAGGCGGCAGGGGTTGAACCCCCATAGGTGTCAACGCAAATCCGGAGGTGCCGTCGAATACATAGCCCATTTCACCTTGTGGCAGCTTGACATCTTGCCTGAATTTGTCAGGATAAACGTAGTATGACTTACCCTCTATCTGCATTTGTCCCATCGGTGAGTTAGCAGTAGAACGTCCTTCCGCAACAATGTTTTTTATCGCTTGCAGCTTCTCAAGTCCACCGTGTGCTTCAACAGCAGCGGCAAGAACTTCTTTGGCTTTCGCCATATCTGCCTCACTCACTTCGGGCATCGGTTCAGCAGGTGGTGGCGGTGCGGCTCGCTCTATTTCAATCTCGTTAACCGCTCCAAACTCATCAAGCGGTCGGTCGAAGTTCTCTTTATTGCCGACAGTGACAATTGTGAGTGCGTCGGGATGGAGATACTTTTGCGCGACTGCTTGTACATCTTCCGCTGTGACCTGAGCGATATTATCGGTATAGGTTTCAAGGAACCCGGGTGCGTAATCACGATAGTCAAGCATCATCTGTTGAAAAGCGATTTGCGAACTGCTTTCAAAACCAAACACAAACGAATTAATAAGTGAATCTTTGGTGCGCTGCAGTTCCACTTCCGGCACAGGCGTATCTCGGAGTCCGTTGACGACCTCAATAATGAGTGAAACCGCCTCGGCAGTTTTCTCGGTACGCGTCTGCGAATAGGCAAACCATTCCCCTGGATTTGTGTAGTACGATGTGTGCATCAGGCTCCCAACCATATACGCGAGTCCATGTTTCTCGCGTACTTCTCTCATAAGACGAGAGGTGAATCCCCCTTCGCCGAGAATCTCATTCATGACGCGGAGCGCGAAGAAATCAGGGAAATCTGGTGTACGTTTGATCCCGAAATGCCCGATTAACATCGTGGTTTGGGGGAGATCTTTGAAGATGTAATTAACAGACGGCTTCGGAGTCGCATCCACCGTTGGGATTTCTGGAAAGGCAATCTTCTTACTTCCCCATCCCTCAAACACTTTTTCCAGTTGCGCTATCAAGGTCTCCGTATCAAAATCGCCTGTAATCGCCAACATTATGTTATCAGGATGGTAATACTTTGCGTGAAAGGCTTTGAGGTCGTCAACAGTGATACTCTCTATGCCTTCCATTTCAGTATACCATCCGAACGGATGGTCCGTTCCGTAGAGCAAAGCAGAGAAGTTACGCCATGCGAGCTGGATAGGATTATCGTTACGCCGACGGATGCGCTCGATCGACTGTTGCTTACGGAGTTCCAGTTTGTCTTCACGGAACGCCGGATTCCTGAGTACATCCGCAAATATCTCTAATCCGGTCTTGATGTCCCCAGCGAGTGTTGAGAGGTTAACTGTTCCGTATTCACGGGACATACCGATTTCGACAGAAGCCGCCATAGACTCCAATTCCTCGTTCAGTGCGTCCGGTTCCCGCGACAGTGTGCCACCCGTCCGCATGACGCTGGCACATATTGATGACAAGCCCACTTTATTTGGAGGATCGTAGATATCGCCGGTTTTGACTAAACCGCTGATGTTGAAAAGCGGTAACTCATTGTCTTCAATGAGATAGAGTTTTATTCCGTTCGAGAGCGTACGTTTCTCTGGAACGGGTGGTTTAAACTCAATCGGTTCATAGGTAAGCTTTTCGTGTGGTTTTGCGAGTGTAGAGGGAACTCCCCACACAACAAGACAAGCAATCAGTGTCGCGATGAGAGTTCCGGTAGAAGTCCATTTTTTCATTATTCTTTACCCTCCGCGTCGTCACCCGTGGGTGCTACTGCCTCTTTCTTAACGAGTGTAGCGACAGTGCGGTTGCTTTTCGTAAAATAGGTATTTGCGACTTTCATGATGTCTTCCGGCGTAATCCTATACATCGTTTCCCGCCAATCAAGGATATAACGCCAGTCGCCCGCGAGTCCTTCATAGAAGGTCAATTGCCGTGCCATTCCAGCGTTTGAACTCAGTCCTCGGATGAAACTCGCCTCGACCTGTTTGAGGATACGTTTAAATTCCTTTTCCGCAACAGGTTCAGTTTTGAGCCTTTCAAGTTCAGCATAGATCGCTTCTTCAACATCGGCGGTGGTGTGCGGTGCGCGCGGTGTAGCACTGACAACAAACAGGTTGTCGTAGCGTCCGCCGGGATATCCGTTTACCGAATTAGCAGAGACAGCGATCCCCTCCTCAACGATGTTTTTGTAGAACCGAGAGGTACGCCCATCAGAAAGGATAGCACTAATCATATCAAACACATAATCGTCGAAATGTGGGAGTGTCGGTTTATGATACCCAATCATGAGTTGGGGTTCCGCGTCGAATTCGACTTCAATCCTGCGTTCCCCTTCTTGCGGGGGTTCATCCGTCGTGACTTCAGGAGGGAGCGGTTGGGACGGCATATCGCCGAAGTATTTCTCAATCAGCGCGATAGTTTCGGTGGGATTAATACTTCCAACGATAACCATGATTGAATTGTTCGGTGCGTAGTGGATGCGAAAAAATTCCTCGGCTTTACGCCGATTTAGCATAGCGATATCCGAGGGCCAACCGATAATCGGCATACCGTACGGATGGGCAGTAAAAGCGGTCGCGATAAACTGCTCATAGAGTTTACCGCCCGGTTGGGTATCCACCCGCATCCGGCGTTCCTCTTTGACAGCCTCACGCTCGACATAAAATTCACGGAGGACAGCATTCTTGAGCCGATCCGACTCAAGCATCGCCCACAACTCTAACTTGTTCGATGGCAATTCGACTGTGTAAATGGTATAGTCAACAGAGGTACCAGCGTTGAATCCGGTACTCCCGTGCTGCGTATAGATTTCGGTATACTCTCCCGTAACAATCCACTCTTTTGCGAGTTCTTGTTGCGTTTGAAGAGCCTCTTCTAATTCGGCAATTTTTGCGTCATCTGCTCTGGAGCCTTTTGCACGCTCCATGTCGAGCGCATCGCCTATCCGATCGATTTCGGCAAGTACTTCCTTCTCTTTTTCATAATCTTTCGTGCCGACGGTTTTAGTGCCTTTAAACAACATGTGTTCGAGCATGTGTGCGATGCCGCGCGTATCGTCTGATTCATCGACGGATCCTGCTTTGAAGAGGATATATGGAGCGATAGTCGGGGAGGTGTGGCGCTCAATCATTAACAACTTCAGACCGTTGGGAAAAGTATGCTCTATCACCCGATCTGAAAGGTCTTGTGCTGATACTATTCCGTGTAAGGCAAGGAAAAATAGGATCAGCAAATAACATATATGTTTCATTTATCTCCATATTGCGGCAGCCGCCTCTGTTGGACAATGCCGCTTCCTTTGTATAAAATCTATAAAGATTGCCAGTTATCGGTTATCAGTTATCGGTTAAGAGATTTTCTGTAGCGAATTTTCGTCCTTAAACCTACAGGCGATGTTGCCTCTTACAAACAGCCTCTTAACTAACAACTGACGACTGACAACCGATAACCATTTAGGCTTTCTCAAGATCACCGAGTAATCCGACGAGGGCAAATCTGACATGTGATGAGAGTGCAGAATTTTCTGCGCGAAGATCTGCGCCTTCTGCATCTGGATACATGACATGTGCTGCGACTGCGCGTTTGACCCATCGCTCCGCTCGATCATCGTAGGGAATGTATTTTTCTTTGGGTGCCGTGCAAGCCGGGCACTCGTCTGGCGGGCTATCTGCTTCCTTCCACACATAACCACAGGCTACACAAACAAACATTATTAGCGTCCTTTCTCTGTTTCTCAAGAAGATTAATTATGTTAGCACGTCATTAGAAAACAATTAATCCTCAGGAGATTGAAATTATGGGGTTTAAAGTTACAACTCACTACTGCATATTAGCAGATTTGGGATTGAAATGCAAGGTTTAAATGCTAAGATTTAGCCAAAGTTTTGGACAGAGTGATTCGCCGACTATTTCACGGATTGATCCTTCAATTCGGCAATACGGTCTCGCAATGCGGCGGCTTCCTCATAATCGAGTTCAAGGGCAGCCTTTCGCATCTGCTTTGTTAAATCACTGATTAACACTTCAACATCCTCAGGCGTAATACTCTCAGCGGGAACCACGGGTTTATCAGATGCTTTGGTTTTGTACGTATCCTCAGACTCGGCGATCAGTTCTTGGATTGCTTTTTCAATTGTTGCGGGTGTGATGTCATTATCAACGTTATACTGGAGTTGAATGTCGCGTCGGCGTTGCGTCTCCTGTATGGCTTCCGCCATCGCGTCAGTGACGTTATCTCCATAGAGGATGACCTCACCATCAACGTTTCGTGCAGCGCGCCCAGCGGTTTGAACGAGAGATCTAACGGAACGGAGGAATCCCGGTCGATCGGCGTCCAAGATTGCGACCAGAGACACCTCCGGCAAGTCAAGTCCCTCGCGAAGTAGATTGATCCCCACAAGGACATCAAAAACGCCTTCACGGAGTTGGCGCAGAATACGCGCCCGATCAAACACATCAATCTCAGAGTGCATATAATCGGCACGGATCCCAGCCTCGGTTAAGTACTCGGTTAGGTCCTCCGCCATCCGTTTGGTAAGGGTCGTAACGAGGACGCGTTGTTCGTGTTTGACCCGATCCTGGATTCTACCGATGAGGTGATCGACCTGTCCGCGCACCGGATGGATCGTAATCTTTGGATCGACCAGTCCTGTAGGACGGATGATCTGCTCAACGATTTGATTACTATTTTCCATCTCATAGGGACCCGGCGTTGCCGAGACGAAAATAACTTGATTGACGCGTGCCTCAACTTCATCGAAACGGAGTGGACGATTGTCTAATGCAGACGGCAGCCGGAACCCGTGTTCGACCAGCGTCGTCTTTCGCGACCGGTCCCCCCGATACATCCCTCGTAGCTGTGGAATGGTTACGTGGGACTCATCAATAAAAAGCAGAAAATTGTCGGGGAAGTAGTGCATGAGGCAATAAGGCGGTTCACCGGGTTGTAACCCAGAGAGATGCCGCGAATAGTTCTCAATACCAGAACAATAGCCAACCTCCCGCAACATCTCCAAATCGAAACGGGTGCGTTGTTCAATGCGCTGTGCTTCCAGTAATTTATTTTCCTTCTCAAAAGTCAGAATTCGTTCTTGAAGTTCCAGTTCAATATTAATCAATGCTTCGTCAAAGATTTCGGCATCGGTCATGAAGTGCTTCGCGGGATAAATTTCGAGGGACTCATGTCGTTTCAAGACTTCACCGGTTGTGGTGTCAATTTCGTTAATACGATCAATTTCGTCGCCGAACAGTTCAATGCGATACGCGTGTTCACTATAAGCCGGAAACACCTCAACGACATCGCCGCGTGCCCGGAAGATACCTTGCCAGAATTCAACGTCGTTCCGGACGTATTGAATATCCACTAAAGCACGCAGGAGGCTGTCGCGACGGATTTCATCACCGACGGTTATATGAACTCTTTGGTTCTCAAATTCACGCGGAGATCCGAGGCCGTAAAGGCAGGAAACACTCGCAACAACGATAACATCTCGGCGCGATATTAGGGATGCAGTTGCAGCAAGGCGCATCCGCGTGATTTCTGCGTTTATGCGGACATCCTTTTCAATAAAGGTATCAGTAGCGGGGATGTATGCCTCTGGCTGATAATACTCGTAATCACTAACGAAGTAATGAACGGCGTTATTAGGAAAAAATGTCCGGAATTCGTTGTAGAGTTGCGCGGAGAGTGTCTTGTTAGGCGAAATAACAAGCGTGGGCAGCTGGACATTTTGAATAACATGCGCCATCGTGTAGGTCTTGCCAGAACCCGTCACACCCAGCAAGGTTTGCGCTTCATCACCACGCAGGAGTCCGTTTGTAAGTTGATCAATCGCTTCGGGTTGATCGCCTTGCGGTGTGAAGTCTGAGACTAACTTAAATTCTGCGTCATCCAGTTCGAGGGTGCCATCTTCTGGATAATCGACCGCTGTTAGCAATTCCCAATTCTCTCTCATTTTCGGCTTCTTGCTCCTTCTCACAGGTCCGATTGTCTTTAGCAATCCGGGTTGCGGGGAATGCATTATCTCAGCACTACAAGAAATTGATATAGTACACACTGTATACTATATAGTATAGCATGTCTTGCCGAAAATGTGTAGAGAGATGTGTTGTTTAATGCTGCAAATTACAAAGCGAATTCGGTTGTTGCCCTTCAATAAATGCTTCAGTGTGAACGTTCTCCTCGGGGCAATCTACCCTTTTGAGAAGCCCGCTCTTTTTATCAATGTCTCGGAAAATAATACCCTCAGGCACCGGAAATTCTTTATGGGGTCCGCGTGCCGCGTCAATTACAAATTGCGCCCAGATTGGCAGTGCCGCTTTGGCACCCTCCTGGTTATAGTTACGGCGACTTGACCGATTCTTATCGAATCCAACCCAAACACCGACGACCATATCCGTGGTATAACCGACGAACCACGCGTCTATGTTGTCATTGGTCGTTCCCGTCTTACCCGCTGCCGGTCGAGTCATGCCCATTATGTGTTTCGCACGCCTACCGCTTCCGTTTTGAATTACGTTCTCTAAAGACGAAGTAATCTGATATGCGATCTTTTCATCTAAAACATGGGAACGTTCGACCTGATGGTCTTCGGAGGGATAGATGACGGTTCCCGTTGTGTCAAGGATATATTGAATATGTACCGGCTTCGTCTGGATTCCGCCGTTTGCAAAGATTCCATACGCCGAGGTTAATTCGAGGACCGTCATGCCGGACGCACCTAAAGAGAGGGCAGGCTTTGGGTCCATCGGGCTCTTAATACCCATACGTTTCGTTAAATTAACGACACGATTGATGCCTTCCCAGATACCGTTGTCGCCTATCGGTGTCTCCAAGACGGCCCTCGCCGTCGGTACGTTAATCGATTTGGTGAGTACATCGCGCATCGTGACGTTTCCTCTAAACCTTTTGGAATAGTTTCGAGGATACCACGTTTTCTGCCCAGGGAATGGAACAATCCCCCACCTCTTATCAGGGATAATCGTTGCTGGCGTTATGATCGATGGATTTTCTAATAAAGCAGCGAAAATAATCGGTTTAAAGGCAGATCCAGGTTGCCGTCGTGCGCTTCCAATAGCGCGATTGTAGTAATTAATCTTCGTCTCCGTGATGTGGTAATCGCGTCCACCTACCATCGCTTTAACATGACCTGTTTTGGGTTCAAACGCAATCAGGGCGGCTTGCAAATAACTATTAATTGGATCAACACCGTGTGGATTCCGTTTATTCGTATCATAATCCGGTAGGCTTCTTGGCGCGTAGGTCTTATCCATATAGCGGAGATGCTTTGCGACTTCTCGTTCAGCGACGGCTTGCATAGACATATCTATAGTCGTGTAAACCTTTAGACCGTCACTATACAATTTGTCTTTAAGTTCAGGGAGTCGGACGAGTTCTTCGCGGATATACTCAAGGAAATGCCCTGCCTCCTTTGCGGTAATTCTGGTCCGATTCTCATCCAAATTTGGTGGGAGTAACGGCGCGTTTCGACTGACGAGCCACTCAGATGCTGGAATGTATTCTTCCGCCAACATCCTATCAAGGACTATATCGCGCCGATACTTAGCATCATCGGGATTGGAAAACGGGGAAAAAGCGAAAGGTCCTTTGGGTAGGGCTGCGAGCAAGGCACATTCGTGGTAGTTGAGTTCTGATACCTCTTTCCCAAAATACCCGAGTGCCGCTTGTTGAACACCGTGAAAAGTTTTGCCACCATATCTCGACCTACCTAAGTCGACATGATTCAGGTAACGCTCTAAAATCTCATCTTTAGAGAAAACCTTTTCAATCCTCACAGCGAGGAGGATCTCTCTGGTTTTGCGGACGAGGCTTCTTTTAGATCTCTGATTAAATAGGTAGATATTTCGCGCCAACTGCTGCGTTAGCGTACTTGTCCCAGCCAACCGGCTGCCGTGCACAACGGTATTCTTCACTGCCCCAGCGAGGCGTATAACATCAATCCCCCAGTGGTTGGCAAAACGGTGATCCTCAATCGCAATGAACGCACCTGTCAATTTCGTAGGCATTTGGAGCAGCGGAATCAAGCGACGTGTGGATCCCTGATCATCAGCGAATTCGGCTATCATCTCCGGTTCAAGGTAAAAATTCTGGCGCACAGCACCATCGCCACTGCGAATATCAGCTATTTTCCCATCCCGCACCGAAATTTGAACATGTCCGGCTTCTACGTCAAGATACGGATATTCAAAATCTCGCAGATGGATACGTACGGTGCGGTTCCCTTGAGCATTCACTGTCTCAGCATACTCCCCCGGTTCGCTCAATCTCGGAATAATTTCGGCAACTCGCTTATATTCCAACCGGTTCAATTTATCAACCAGAAACGCAATTTTATCCGCTTTTTGTACTTCGCAGACCGAAGAATAAACTTCCAAGTGTTGCCGCCATGTTTCGGTATCCACATTATATTCAAGTCGATCGAGGTCAATGCCACGCACATCTTCCCAACACGCTAAGAAAATACCACCGGCAAACCCGATCGCAGCGAAGACAACTATAGATATAAGAATACACACCCCCCAAAACAGGCTTAGGACCGCCTGAAAACAATGGTATAAGAATCGAAGCATTTTGTTTTTTTACCTCCGCTGTGATATTTAATAGAGAACGAGGTTAAGGATGCGTATTTACGGTGTTCTATCCACCTTGGTTTTTCGCACGCGCTTAATCGTACAACCCACTGCCCTTGTCTTTTTGGATTCCTTGGAAATATTTTCTCCGGTAATCACTAAATCTAAAGCGTTTCGGAGATAGTGCTTTGTGGGTTCTTTGGGGCTATTGTCGATTGCTCCCATGTAGCGGAGCATGCGTTTTGCATCGAGCAGAAAGACCTCAGGCGTTCTTCTGGCTCCAAAATAATCCGCGATATTGTTCTCTGGGTCTTTGAGTACAGTGAATTCAAATTTGTGCTTCTCACTGTATTCCGAAATCTCTTTAACGTTCTCCTGTCTGTTTGAATTGATACCGATAAACTGCACATTTTTTTCTCCATAAGTCTTAACCAGAGTGACAATCCGTTCCGCATAATCCGTCACGATTGGACATTGTGTCGCGAGAAAGAGGACGACAGTCGCAGGTTTTTCCTCGCTCAATTTGTATAAAGTGTGCGAGATGCCAGCAGCGTCTTTGAGCGTGAAGTCTTTGACGATAGCATCAAGTTTTACCTTCTCTACCTTCTCCTGTGCGAACCCGGAATTCATAATCGTGAAGAATAGCGCGAGCACAGCACATACGCGATACAAGAGAATAGAGATCGGTAGGGACTTCTCAAGGGTAAGGCAGTTATGCGTAAACAAAGAGATAAAAAACGTTGGACGTTGCATTTCTAAATTTTCCTTTAATTAAGACGTTAGCAGCACCCTTCGGTTTCAATTTTGTGGCAACTGATTTCCGTATGTTAAGAAAAATATTCATTTTTTTCTTGCTTTCTTAACCTGCATATAGTATAATATACATATATAAACCAATGCTTATCATGAGTTGAAGGAGATTTACTCATGGCAAAGAACCTGACCAAAAGGCAGCGCGAGATATTTAATTACATCCAGCGATGTATTGCAGAGGGTTATCCGCCAACAATTCGCGAGATTGGCAGTCATTTCGGTTTCTCAGAAAAGGCGGCACATGACCATCTCAACGCGCTTGAAAAGAAGAAGTATATTGAACGCGCAGACGGTAAACCGCGTGCGATTTCTGTTTTGAAGGAAGGGCAGCCCAAAATTGTCCCCAGTAAATTGCTGGAAGAACAGGATCCGAATTCAAATGTGATGACATCACCACGGGATATTATGGAAATCCCGATTTTTGGGCGTGTCGCGGCAGGAACGCCGCTCCTCGCTTCACAAAATATTGAAGGCACCTTCCCTATTCCGACGCGTATGGTAAATAACTATGAGTGCTTCGCCCTCCGCATCATCGGTTCAAGTATGATCGGCGTCGGTATCTTAGAAGGCGATTATGTTATCGTTAAGAGACAAGCGGATGCAGATCCGGGCGATATCGTTGTCGCTATGGTTGAAGACGAAGCAACAGTAAAACGCTTCTTTATTGATGGTGACCAAGTCCGGTTACAACCGGAAAATCCTGCGATTGAACCGAGTATTTTTAACATTAGTGATGTCACAATACTTGGTAAAGTTATCGGTCTCCATCGAGAAATATAGTGCCGCATTTTTCCATCTGCGACTTTGGTTGATGGGCAGGATGAAGTGTCTGCCCACTTCCACCCAAATTTTTACGACGCTTTCAAAAAATCGGTTAACTCGTGTAGATGAGAGAGCGTGACATCAACCATAGATGGATCTGGACACGTTTTGTTCTCATCACCGATAAGCCACGCGGTCCACATCCCTGCGTTCTTCCCGCCGACCATATCTGCTGCGTAACTATCTCCCACATAAATCGCTTGACTCGGTTCAACATCCAATTCAGACAAAGCCGCTTCAAAGATACGCACATCTGGCTTCGCTATACCCAAAACAGTGGAATCTATAATTGCCCCAAACAGCGGAGAAAGCCCATAGTCGTCGCACCAGCCTTGTGTATTCCCAAAGTTATTGCTAATTACAGCGAGGCGATAAGTGCCATGAAGCGTTTTAAGCCATCGCCGATTTTCAGTAAGCCTTTCGGCAACATCACTACAGAACCAGTCAACATATTCATCTTTCATTTGCTTGCTCAGCCCTAATCGCCTGTAGATTCCAGAGGCAATCGCATCGGCAGTTTCGCGTAAATTACAGCGCGCTGCATGCTCAGACGCAATTGCCCCGATAGGCAGCATAGAGCCATCTTGGTAAGACCACTCATAAGAAGAATTCCCGAGAAAAAATTCCGTTATTGTTGCTTTGTCTGCCTCGTCGAATGCCTCGCGTGTAATTTCGGGACACCGTTCGCGGATAAACAGATAGGTCCGTTCTAACCAGTGGACACCGTTTCCATCTAAAGTCCCGCCGAAATCAAATACCAGTGCGCGGATGTCCTTCATTCGCCCTCCTTCTTTCTGTGTTTTATGGTTAAACGTCACAAGTCTTTTGACGCAATTTACTTTCTAATGCCTTCATAACCTCAACGGTGCCTATTTCCTTCATACAGAGGTGCGGGGCATCCTGTCGATGACACATCTGTTTGTAACACGGACGACATGAGACAGATTTTTCAATAACGGTATGCCCTGTTCCGTGAGGTTGATGGCGTGTCGGACTCGTTGGACCGAAGAACGCTACTGTTGGCGTCCCGACCGCAGCGGCAATGTGCATTGGACCGCTATCACAAGTTACACACACTTCACATCTCTCCAACAATGCACCAAGTTGGAGAATCTCTGTTTTCCCGACGAGATTAATAAGCGATAGCGAAGCGGGTAACGCTTTTGCGAGTTCCTCTTCTTCAGACGAACCGACTAACACGATTTTGATTTCCGGTAGAAGCAGGATAATTTGCTGGATGAGACCGGCGAAATTTGCGACGTCCCATCTTTTCGTTGCCCATGTCGTCCCTAAATTGATAGCAATGATCCGGTCGTCCGGCAATATACCTTCAGCACGCAAGAGCCGTTCAACAAACTGTCGATCTGCATCTGTATGCCAAAACTCCAAAAAAGATGGCAGAGCGTCAATATTGAGCAGTTTCAGAACGCGCAGGTATCGGTGGACTTCATGTATCCCTGTGTCGTCTTTACAAGACCTTGTTAGCAGCATTCCGCGTCCAGCGGCATTTGTTCCAACACGTATAGGAATACGTGCGAGGAACGGTAGGAGCGCGTTTCGGAATGAGGTCGGATGCAGGACAACGGCAATGTCAAATACTTTATCCCGTAGTTGACGCACAAGGTTCTTAACGGATCCATAGAGGCCCTCTGTTTTGTCATCGACGAGGCAGGTGTCAACATAAGGGTGCGTTTGCATTAAATCTGTCACGCGCGGTCGCAAGAGCAGTGTCAGATTCGATTCAGGATATGCCTGTTTCAGGGCGCGCAAAGCGGGCGTCAGCATCACCATATCGCCGACCCATCCTCCTGTTTGGCAGACCAGAATGTTTTGCATCGGAGACACCCGCGAAAAGGCGACGAGAACCGTCAAGATATTGCCTTAGAAAAAGAAAGGGTTTGACCAGGCCTTCTTGCCGGTTTCGTCGGTTATTTCAACGCGAACATATTTCACACTTTCCGGAACGCTGTAGGTCGCCTCCGTCAAGAGTTCTCCGTTAGCCGATAGGACCCGCTTACCACGACTGCACTGCGCTTTAAAAACAATGGATTGCGCCTCCGAACATTTGACAGTCAACTCTTTCCCATCTAACGTTAGATCCGTAATCTCTGGTCCGAGTGTAGAATAGAACGCGCCGGTGCGGAGTGCCTGCATGATGCCATCAAGCGTCAGTTCTTCTGCCTTGACCATAATCCATCCGTGGAAGCAGTCGTGTTCCGTGCCGTGTGCGTCATCGGCAGCGATTCCGAGGACGGGGCCGCCTCTATCCAGCAAATCGTCCCACGCCTGCTCTGAAAACCCTTTGCCGATACCCATACAGGTGTCATTATAGACTTCAACAGCGAAATAACCGTGCAACGGCAGATAATCCAAAATCGTATGTCCACACCAATACGGATGACACAAAACTGCTTCACCGCCCTGTGATTTAATGTCATCGATTACTGCGTTCGGGTGCATTTTCGCGCAGTTTATCCGCTCATGTATATTAATGGCAACAATGTGATACGTCCCACCCCCATAAGGATTTTCAGGATGTACCTCGCTCCCTGATATTGCCAAAAAATCCGATGTTGTGTAAGCCCCCACATCGTTGACCTTGCGATGGTCGGTGAGCACGAGGAAATCGTAGCCTGCGTCACGATACGCTGCGAACCGATCTGAGACGGAAAGTTGTCCATCGGATTCCGTGCTGTGGCTGTGTGTATTCCCGCGATACCACTGCCCAGGTTGTTGAAAAGGATTTGTATATGACATTGATAACTCCTTCTTCTCTGATGATTTTCTAAGTTATTGAATCCGAACACCCGTAGAAAGGCAACCCTATACACCAAGAGAGTCGCTTAGAAAAAGAAGGGGTTCGACCAGGCCTTCTTGCCGGTTGCGTCGGTTATTTCAACGCTAACATATTTCACACTTTCCGGAATGCTGTAGGTCGCCTCCGTCAAGAGTTCTCCGTTAGCCGATAGGACCCGCTTACCACGACTGCACTGCGCTTTAAAAACAATTGATTGCGCCTCCGAACATTTGAGCGTCAACTCTTTCCCATCTAACGTTAGATCCGTAATCTCTGGTCCGAGTGTAGAATAGAACGCGCCGGTGCGGAGTGCCTGCATGATGCCATCAAGCGTCAGTTCTTCTGCCTTGACCATAATCCATCCGTGAAAACAATCGAGATCTGTGCCGTGTGAATCGTCGGCGGCAATTCCAAAGACGGGGCCCCCTCTATCCAGCAAATCGTCCCACGCCTGTTCTGAAAACTCTTTACCGATGTCCACGCAACTGTCGTTGTAGACTTCAATAGCAAAATATTCCCGCAATGGCAGATAATCTAAAATTGTATGTCCCGACCAATACGGATGACACAAAACCGCTTCTCCACCCTGTGCCTTAATGTTATCAAGCACTGCGTTGGGATGCATCTTGGCGCAGTTTATGCGTTCGTGTATATTAATAGCGACGAAGTGGTAGGTATCACCGCCATAGGGATTATCAGGATGCACCTCACTCCCTGATATTGCCAAAAAATCCGATGTTGTGTAAGCCCCCACATCGTTAACCTTGCGGTGGTCGGTGAGCACGAGGAAGTCGTAGCCTGCGTCCCGATATGCGGTGAACCGGTCTCTGATTGAAAGTTGTCCATCAGATTCCGTGCTGTGGCTATGTGTATTCCCACGATACCACTGCCCCGGTTGTTGAAAAGGATTTGTATTGAACATTGCTGCTCCTTCTTCTCTGATGATATGCGCCAGCCTTTAGAGATGATGCCTTAATCTGTTAGACCTATTGCGGGGTCCACATCTATTTTAGCATATTCATAACTTGCTTGTCAATAATTGCTCTCATTTCTGGGTGTGTAAATATTTCAGCAGTGGATTGTCAGAATCAGAATTACCGGGAAATTCCCTATTTTCCAGAATCTTTATTATTAATTATTGATTGAGGGTTTTGAATAAAAAAATTAAACATTGACAATAATCACGCACTTATGATATAATTCTGCAAACGCCAAAGACTAAAATCCATAGAACGAGAATATGAAAACCTTGACCTTCATATTCCTTCTCCGCAGGAGAAAAATTTTATGAAATCCTACAGGCAAATCGTTGAGGAAGCCAAAACAGAAATACCAGAAGTAACAGTTGACGAAGTAAAAGCCGAACAGGAGCAAGACAGCGATTTTGTACTGCTGGATGTTCGTGATGAAGACGAATATCGTGCCGGTTATATCCCGAATGCTGTCCATGTCACACGCGGGATGCTCGAATTTTCCGTTGAAAATTATATTCCCGACCGGGACCAAAAGGTCGTTGTATATTGTGCCGCCGGACTCCGTTCGCTTCTCGCTGCCAAATCGCTTCGCGAAATGGGATACACCGATACTATCTCTCTTGCGGGTGGATATCGGGATTGGATGGCGGCGGGTTACCCGACTGCCCAAGACAAACCGATGACACACGAGCAACTTGATCGCTACAGTCGACACTTTATGCTCACAGAGGTTGGAGAACAAGGACAAGCAAAACTCCTTGATGCCAAGGTACTGATGGTTGGTGCGGGTGGCTTGGGTTCACCGGCGGGTGTGTACCTCGGTGCTGCCGGTATTGGTCACCTCGGTATTATCGATTCCGATGTTGTAGAACTCAGTAACCTTCAACGTCAGATACTTCATCGTACAGAATCAGTCGGCACACCGAAGGTGCAATCAGCGACAACAACGATTAAGTCGTTGAATCCGGACATTGACATTACACCGTATAACCTCCGTCTGACCGCCGACAACGTTGAAGAAATCTTCTCGGAATACGATCTGATTGTGGATGGCTGCGATAACTTCGCCACCCGCTACCTTGTTAATGATGCAGCTGTGCTGCTGAACAAACCGATCGTTCACGGGAGTATCTTCCAGTTTGAAGGACAGGTCTCGCTCTTTAAACCACACGAGGGGCCTTGCTACCGATGCATGTACCCGACACCACCGCCGCCCGGTCTGGTGCCGAGCTGAAGTGAGGCTGGAGTCCTGGGCGTGCTCCCAGGCGTAATTGGTGTCATGATGGCAACCGAAGCGATTAAATACATCCTCGGTATCGGCGATCCCCTCATCGGCAGGCTCGTTCTCTATGAAGCATTGGGGATGACGTACCGCGAGATGAAAATTAATCGAGATGAGAATTGTCCACTTTGCGGCGATAATCCTGTTATTACTAAACTGATTGACGATTACGACGCTGCTGCGGAGAATCCGGAAACCTTCGCCCCGGCGGCTGACTAACATTAGACTGAGACAACCACGAGGAGAAACGAATATGCTGCCTTGTCCCGATTGTAATAACCCGCTAACCCAGTTTCCGATTGAAAACGACGATGTAGATTTGGTCAGTTGTGACGGGTGCTATGGTGTATGGCTCGTTCATCCGGGTGATGACCTTGCGCGTGTAGACAACGTTACTTTTGATGAACTCGTTGAAGCTTACGGCACTGAATACCCGATCGATGTCGATCCGAGCACAGTGGAACTACCTGAACCTGTCGAAGACGCTTTGATGTGAATCCAAAAGCACAGTGACAACGTAAATAGTTTAAATCAGAGATTGAGTTATAAAAAAAGTAGCATTTTTCTTTTTAGTATGCTACAATGACTTTAATCTATTTTCTAAGGAGGTTTGTTGATGCGAACGCTCATTCTATTAACAGTTTTTAGTCTTATCGCGCTTCCTGCATTTGCACAAAAATACATCAGTTGGGAAGCAGAAAACTTTAACGATTCAAACGGCGCGAAATTTGAGGTCTTCACAGTCCCAACCGACCACCCAGGTAACGCTGCTGAGGGTGTAGACGATTACACCGTCACAGAAGCCTCCGGTGGTGCTTACATCGGTTCACATAACGGTGCTACCAATGACGGCGGCGATTGGGTGAAATATGAATTCTCGGTCGACGCGGACGATTGGCATTTCTGGGGCCGCGTCATCGCGCCTTCAGTTGGCGATAACTCCTGTTTCTGGGTATTCGATGCCGCTGACGGTGATGTTGAATCTGCGAACAATGCTACTATGAACATCTGGGACTTCTTTGAAGTGGAAGCACTCAGAGTCAACTATACAACCGATTGGGTCTGGTTCCGGTTGAATACGCGCGATGGTCCCTTTGAAGGCACCGAGCTTATTCAACACGGCGACGATCCAGTGCCTGTAACGTTGGATGCTGGAGATCATACGCTCCACATCGCACATCGTGAAGATGGCACGTATATCGACCAGATTTTCGCGACGACAGATGTGGAATTCGATCCCAACGAAACCGATCCACAGACTGCTGTTGAAGCGCAAGACAAACTCACGACGACTTGGGGTTCGCTTAAAGGCGGATTCTAAGTAGACCAGACCTTAATTAAAAGGCATCCACTCGCTGGATGCCTTTATTTGTATCATCACCCATGCGAGATATACAGGAAAAATTGAAGCACTACTGTTATCTCTCGCTTGGTGCTAAGACCAAACCCTTTCTCCTCCCCATTCTCATACTCGCTGCCAGTTGTATTGTCCTTCCATCCGCAGCTGAAAATAGCATCCGCTTTACTGAGCAGACGCAGCAAACCGGTATCCGCTTCAAACACGCCAATGGCGCGTCTCAGCACAAATATCTACCCGAAACGATGGGAGCCGGTGGTCTCTTCTTTGACTCCGACAACGATGGACATCTCGACATCTATCTTGTCAACAGCGGCACCCTCAACCACGATATCCAATACCAGAGACAACCCAGCGAAATGAACGTTCTCTATCGAAACAGTGGTGATGGCACGTTTATTGATGTCACAGTAGCAGCGGGACTTCAACACAATCATGGATACGGTATGGGCTGCATCTCCGCAGATTACGACAATGATGGTGACGCAGACCTCTATCTCACTAATTTCGGTCCAAATCAACTCTATCGAAACAATGGCGATGGCACTTTTACAGATGTCACATCATACGCGGGGGTCGGAGATCGGAACTGGAGTGTGAGTGCGTCTTTCGGAGACTTCAACCTCGACGGACATTTAGACCTCTACGTCGTAAACTATCTGGATTACCACCTCGAAACAGCGCACGCTTGTTTTCTGGAGGGCGTACATATCTACTGTGGTCCCCACGAATATCCTGGGATCCGTGATACACTCTATCGGAACAATGGCGATGGCACTTTTACAGATGTCACTTCCCGCGCTGGACTCCGCAACACTGGTAAAGGATTAGGCACCCTCTTTACAGACTACAACAACGACGGTTACCCTGATATTTTTGTTGCTAACGACGCTGTTCCAGATTTCCTCTATCGGAATAATCAGGACGGAACTTTTACAGATGTCGCAGTAACAGTTGGGGTCGCTTACAATTCAGAAGGTCGATCGACAGCGAGCATGGGGATCGCTTCGGATGATTACGATAACGACGGTGCCTCCGATCTCTTTATTACAAACTTCTCCTTGGAAGTTAACAGTCTTTTTCGTAAAGATGACGGTGGCTTCTATACGATGACGACCTTTGAAACTGGACTTGCTGATCCGAGTTTCTCGCAGCTCGGTTTCGGGACCGAGTTTCTTGATGCGGACAACAACGGCACACTCGACCTCTTTGTCGCAAATGGACATGTGTGGGATAACGTATCAGAGATCACACCAGTGCTTTCCTATAGGCAGAAGTGCCAAATCTTTGAAAACACCGGCGTGGGGCAATTCAGGGAACTATCCGAAACAGCGGGACCGTTTTTCAGACATCCAATTGTTGCGCGCGGTGCAGCTATGGGGGATTATAATAATGACGGTGCGGTGGATATTCTTGTTACATCCAACGGTGGAGTCCCGGTGCTACTGCGCAACGACTCTCAAACGACAAGTGAAAAAAACAATTGGGTGAAAATTAAGCTTATTGGCACCGAAAGTAACCGAGATGGTATTGGTGCGAGAGTTTGGGTGCAGACAGCGGAAACAATACAACTCCGAGAAGCAACTTGCGGTGGGAGTTATGCTTCAGAT
>JAJECD010000277.1 GCA_022822215.1 Candidatus Poribacteria bacterium
GAGGTGCGATGGATATTGGCAATCTGGTAGAGTGCTTCCGCTGCGAAATTACTCGTAGGGTAATCGTTCACAACCTTTCTGTAGGTTGCAATCGCTAAGGCAGATTGGTTGAGCACAGTATGCCTTAAATGCGCAATACGCCATCTCGCTTCTGGTGCCATGACCGCACTCGGATAGGTTTCTAACAGCTCCTCATACTTCGTGATGGCTTTTGCGGGTTGATTGAGTTGCGACTGATTCCGGTAAAGTTCAGCTATCTGAAACTGTGCGACGGCAGCAAGTGGCGTGCCGCGATGCTGAATCATTACGCGCTGTTGTTCCCTGAGATCACCAAGTGCTGTGTTAATATCCCGGATCTTCTGTAAGCCTGTTTTATGCACAAAATGGGAGGCAGGCGCGAGTTTAATCAGCCTGTCGTAGGTCTGAATAGCGTCTTGGTAGTTCCCTATACGACTATAGACATCACCTTTCTTGATGATAGCAAGAAAGAGCTCCTCCGCAGAGAGACCCTTTTGCTCAAGCTGCAGAATTTTGTCGTAAGCCTCAGCTGCGTGCGTATACTGGTGCGCGTAATTATAATAGATTTCACCAATCTGATAATAACACCAGCTTTTCACCGCAATATCTTGGGTAGACTCCGCGAGTGCTTCGAGTTTATGAAACGCTTCGGGGTAATCTCCGGCTTCAATTAAGGCGTGCACCTCTTCAAAATGCGCGAACGCTACAAGCGGACTGAAGAAAATTATTAGCAGTATCTGTGAGATAAAGGTTTTCAGTCGTCTATTGTCAGGCTTCGAACAAGAGCGATTTGTAAAAGTCTTCCACCGCTCGGTGTACGCCAAGAGGTGGTGAACTGTTACGGGAAGACCTCTTAACTGACAACTGATAACTGATAACTGACAACCGTTCATTGCTAATATCCTTTAGCAGCCGCCTGGGTTATATTAGTGTCCGTCAAAGCATTCGCGAATTTTACCCAATTTGTACCTTCTACCTGCTCCTTGACCCGCTGCAATCGACTGTCCGTCTCCCACGCGTCATTTCGGAGATGGCGTGTAATCATAGCATCGTCTAAATTCCGTTGAATATCTTGTTGAAGATATTGTTCAATCCGAGCGTCAGCCGACTGTGAGTCACTGAGCTGCAATTCCACTTTCGGTTGCCGGAGTTCACTGACCAAGACAGCGGTAGTAATCAGGACGATCACAGCAGTACCTGCAGCCGCGATTCTCTGCCATTGAAACAAGAATGCAAAGTTAGTTAAATAAGACCAGAGCCGTGAAAGTACGGACACCTCTTGTGTAGCGGCGAGGCGTTTGTACACATTCATTTCAATGTCCTGAAGTGCCACTTCAGGCAATAAGACCTCTTTCTCTGCCATATCGGTCAAGTTGAGTAAGGTAGTGAAGGATTCAACCGCTTTATTACAGTCCGAACACCTCTTAAGATGGCGTTCAAAGGCTTCTGCTTCTGCTGTTGATAGCAGTTTAGAAGCATAATCAATCGCGTGTCCTTCTGATTTATTACACCTCGGCATAGACTTTACCTCCTTAAATTTAAATTTCGTTGTTTTCCCAGAGCGGTTGTAGCAGCGTTTGCAACCGTTTCATCGCACGGTGTAAGTGGATTTTCACCGTACCCTCTGCCATACCAAGCGTTTCCGCAACTTCTTTGAGTTGCAAACCTTCATATCGATTTAAAATAAATACGGATTTCTGTTTCGGAGAGAGTTGATCGACGGCTTCACGAATAATGCGTCCGAGTTCCTGCTCTTCTACTTCCTTTACAGGGTTACTGTATTGGTCAGTAGCGACAAGATTTGCCTCTGGAATTTCCATGTCCTCTAACGCGTAGACCGGATGTCGTGCCTTTGCCCGGTGATAATCAATAGCGAGATTGGCGGCAATTTTGTAAAGCCATGTTGAAAATTTGGCTTTCGGCTGCCAGTTTTCCAGCGCGCGGTACGCCTTAAAGAAGACCTCGATAGTAATATCTTCAGCGTCTTCGTAATTTCTAACCGAACGCAGAAGATACGAGAAGATTTTCGATTTATAACGTTTCATCAACTCATCAAATGCGTTTTGGCGACCGGCTTGAAACTGGGAAACTAACATTTCATCGTCAATCAATTTATCCATACTTTCCGCTACAGACATGCCGCCCCGCTGGGGCTGAAATATATCCAGAATCCATCTATTTATTTCCGTTGCTTTCTTAAACGGAAACGGTTTAAATAAGTTTACAAAATTAGTTATTAATTTGTCAAGCGGCTTTTGGCAGCACTATTACCAGAACCCAAGTTGCTACTTAGCGATTATATTATGTTCAAACTTGTTTAACCTATAACTTATAACCACTTAAAAAACTTGATTTTCCAAGGACCTTCGTTTAGAATAAGGGACAGACGATTGAAAACTGACAACCGAGAACCATTAAAACGGAGGTATTTTTTGTGGCACATACACACAACTATTCCGAATTAAAGCCTTTGGTCATTCCAGCTTCTGAGACAGCAGCACGAATGGCACAAGCAGCAGGAAACTTTTTAGATACACTCACGCCAACCTTGCGTGAACAAGCAGCACTACCCTTTGATGGAAACGAACGCTTCCGTTGGCACTACATCCCCATTGAGATGTGGGAACGGAAAGGCGTATCTCTCAAAGAATTGAGCGCGAAGCAGCAGGGAGCAGCGTTCGCCCTTATGGAGAGCGGTTTGAGTGCGAAAGGGTATCAGAAAGCCCGCGCGATTATTAACTTAGAGACAACGCTCGGTGAGATTGAACAGGCTGCCGGTGAAGCCCGGCTTGTTCGAGACCCATCTCTGTACTTTTTTACTGTCTTTGGCGATCCGACGGGCAACGGCGCATGGGGGTGGCGGGCTGAAGGCCACCACGTCTCTCTCAACTTCACCGTCGTCAATCGTGAACTGATCTCCCCTAACCCCTCTTTCTTCGGCTCAAATCCCGCCGAAGTGCCACAAGGCGAGAAAAAAGGATTCAGAGTCCTTTCTGCCGAGGAAGATATCGCACGTCAGCTCCTTACAAGCCTGAATAGCACCCAGAAGAGCCAGACGATCATCAATACCGAGGCACCGTCCGATATCTTAACGCGTGATGTTCCTAAAGTTGAGTTTGAGGCTGTTGAGGGGTTAGCCGCGGAAGCCATGGAGACACATCAGCGTGAACTCCTGATGAACCTCGTCCACGAATACATTGATCGACTCCCGGATGAAATTGCGCAGATTGAGCGGCGCAAACTCCGTGAAGGAAGCGTCAACGATATCCATTTTGCTTGGGCGGGTGATGAGGTGCCGAAGACACCGCACTATTATAGACTACACGGCCCCTTCTTCTTTGTGGAATATGATAACACCCAGAACAATGCAAACCACATTCACTCTGTGTGGCGGCACATCGCAGATGATTTTGGAGTCGATTTACTACGGTTGCACTACCGCAAGTCCGACCATCACGATCATTAGGGATTGGCTATCGGCTATCAGCAGTCAGAATCTTTCGGTAGGAGGGATCTCCGAATCCCGACAACTGACTGATGACTGCTGATTGCTAATTACGAATTGCCTTCAGGCTACCCCAAGTCGTCGCCAACTTATCACCCGCTTCAACAGCGAGCTCCTCACTGGTCAGAACGACTAAACCCGTATTCTCCGAGTTTTTTCCGAAGACGATAGAGTGCGTATACCAACCGCTCCAGCCTTTCTGTCCGTCCTGTCCGGCTCCTTTGTCGCCGTCGTTGACGCAGATACCCAAACCGAACTCGAACCCGTCACTGAATTTTTTCCCTTTGGCTTGCAACTCTTCCGCTGTGAACCTGAGTTCGTAGTAGGTTTTCTTTTCAACTTCGTCGCGGATGACGACAATGTCGTCATTTGGGGTAAGTCCTGCCCCCCCCGGATTTTCATTGAGTGCGTTAGGGAGAATGTCTTTCCCTTTGTCGTCTAAGCCGATGTTGTAGAGAAACATTTGATGCCCGGCAGTGCGTTTGCCACTCATTTCAAAGGCGAGTTGTGCACCATC
>JAJECD010000153.1 GCA_022822215.1 Candidatus Poribacteria bacterium
GACTGTGACAGGGTTGCGGTTGGAAACCGCGTTTGCCCAGATGTGTCAATATTTTGCCGAAAATGGCTTTCTCGGGTAAGAAACCCATTCGACCTCGTAGGGGACAGGTTTCCTCGCCAGTGCCGTTCGTGTCAATCGGGCTGGGAAGTCCCGACCCTCCGGACCGAATATTGGTATGAGAAATCCGGAGCGCGGAAAACGCGCCAACTTCACGTTTTTCTTAAAATTTCTTAAAATTGGTAAAAAAAGCCACAATTATTGAAAAAAAAGCGAAAAAAACCGAAAAAAAGGCGTAATTTTATGTTTTTTCCTGTTTTTTTTGCGTTTTTTTGTAACTTGAACTTGACAAAATGTGTTAAACGTCACCTTCAAGAAACGCGCCCTTGTGGGCCGTGGGTTCTCTCCACTTTCAGCCATCACAAATTATGGGAATTCGGTGGCAACATCTGTAAAATTGCGCAACTTTTGCACACCCACAGGCGCGACACTTGCGAATGCCAAAGGCACATTAATGATAACACTTACGTCCAAAAAAACGCACACTAAAAAAGCGGTATCATCAAAGTCGAAAATGACGATGGACATCTATTTTTCCGGTTTTCCAGTTACTTTAATATATATAGGACTTACGCACTTCCCCGGTAGGTGCGGTTTTGCGGCGTACTCGACCAAATGCGATGTGCATTCCTAACCGCACTGATTGCGTCATGATAGACCTAATTAGCTGATTTTGCGTAAGTCCTGATATATTAGGACTTACGCAAATTGAGTGAATATGGGACATTTGGACAGAAAAACCGGTAATTTCAGTCCTTTTAACCCCCTAAAGCATCAACGGTATGAATGCCTGATGGCATTCCCCGCCCCTTATCAGGGGGACTTTAAGGTGGAATGCGTAAGCCCTAATATATTATACTTCTGAGGGGCGTTTATGTGAGAAACGTTGAGAAGCTGGCACAAACTGGAAAGTTTGTGCTACGAGTAGGAACTTGGGCGTGTTAAGCAAGTCCTTGCTTTTGCCTTGTTCTTTTTTTCTTGACGTGTTATTATTCTAAAAAAACGATTGAGGAGCTGCACGCATAGCATGTCAAATACCGCTTGCATTCTCGCAATTGACCAGGGGACAACTGGCACGACCGCTCTCCTTGTTGATATAGATGGCAACATCATTGCACGAGGCTATCAAGAATTCACGCAATACTACCCCCACCCGGGTTGGGTAGAACACGATCCAGAGGAAATTTGGCACGCGACACTCCAAGCAATAGACGCACTTTTTGATGACCGTCCATTGAACATTGTCGCTATCGGGATTACAAACCAACGCGAAACCACGCTCGTCTGGGACAGACAAACAGGAAAACCGATCCACCCAGCGATTGTCTGGCAGTGTCGGCGCACTGCTGATATGTGTACTTCTCTTGAGAAGCAGGGCGTTGCTGGAGAGATAAAAGCGAAAACTGGACTGCTACTTGATGCCTACTTTTCTGGAACAAAAATAGCGTGGATTCTGGATCACGTCAGCGGCGCGCGGGAACGCGCGGAACGTGGCGAACTCGCATTCGGGACGGTAGACACGTGGCTGCTGTGGCAGCTAACGGATAAAGCCGTCCATAAGACCGATTATACAAACGCGTCGCGCACGCTGCTCTTTAATATCAACACACTTTCATGGGACGAAACGCTTTTGGAGATGTTCAACGTTCCACGATCCGTGTTGCCTGAAGTCTGTCCTTCTGCGGGCAATTTCGGGACAGCCAATTTCTATCGCAATTTTTGGCTCGAAACCTTCGGTAAAAATGTATCTTTAGACGGTATTCCGATTGCTGGCATCGCTGGCGACCAACAAGCAGCACTTTTCGGTCAATTGTGCACAAATCCTGGCATGGCGAAAAACACTTATGGCACGGGGTGTTTTCTCATGCTGAATACGGGGAATGAAAAAGTTGAAACGGAGACAGGACTGTTAACGACACTCGCTTGTAGTTTAGATGAAAATCCGGTTTATGCCTTGGAGGGGAGTGTTTTTGTTGCAGGTGCTGCTGTCCAATGGCTCCGAGATGGTATTGAAATTATCAGTAACGCACAGGAAACCGAAGAAATCGCAAGGCGTATACCCGATTCAGGCGGTGTTTTTGTTGTGCCTGCCTTTACTGGGCTTGGCGCGCCGTATTGGGATCCAGAAGCGCGGGGTGCTATTCTCGGCTTAACGCGAGGCACCACGCGCCAGCAGATTGTTCGCGCGACTTTAGAGTCGATTGCTTATCAATCAGCAGATGTCGTTACCGCAATGCTCGATGAGACAGACCTGGAAATTGACCGGTTACGCGTGGATGGCGGGGCAACCGCGAACGACTTCCTTATGCAGTTCCAAGCGGATATTCTCGGGATTGACGTACAACGACCGGCGCAAATAGAATCGACAGGACTCGGTGCCGCATACCTTGCTGGAATTACAACCGGAATCTGGGACAACATTGAGGCAGTAGAAACGCAGCGATCTCGACAAGCGCAGCGCGAGACCGGTGCTACTAACGCAAAGACCTTTTCACCCCAAATTGATGCCGACCAACGCAGTCAAAAACTCACACAGTGGAAAAGAGCCGTACAACGAGTGATGGGGTAAAATGCGACTCCAATGGAAATACTCTCTTGTTATTAATCTCTGTGTAATAGCGATCCTTGTGGCGTTTTACTTCTTTGATAGCACCCGAGTCCGAAATGAGATGTACGCGCTTCATGCCTTAGGGGCAGAACGCGGTGCTGAACTGCGGAAGATCGCTGAGAACACGATTTTGAATGCTGTTGAGAGGGAAATCGAAACCGCAAACGGCTTTGATGCAAAGCGACTGGATCAAGTATTGAATAAACTGAAGCGGGAACATCCAGATATGCGAGATGTGCTGAATATCCACGTCTCCCTAAGTGATACCCGTGTACGGTCGAGTCTGCTTGCCGGTGAAGATGCCGTTGACATAAATCTTGGCGCCGAGGACCTTGAGCAAATTGAGACAAAAGGCGCAACAATACACACGATTGAGGGACAGAACGCAACGGCTATTGTTATTAAATACAGCGTCGTTTTAACCGGACCAAAGCAGATTGTACTGGAACCGAGCGATTTCGCTTATGAACCTATACTCGATGATGGGACGCTACCGTATGAGGTCTGGTTGAGAGCCTTTGGTGAAGATGTCTATGTACCGGACGATCCTGTGATAACTGAGGAGAAAAGTAGACGCTGGCGAATGAAGGATCAGGAGAAAGGCGATATCTATAATTTATGGAAGCAAGGAGAGACCTTGTGGATCCAGAAAGCATTAACCGGCTACATACAAGTACTCTTTAATGTGCCTTATATCGGCAGGTCAATTCGATACTCATTGCTGATGCACGCAATACTGATTGTTATTGTTGGCGCACTGCTCGTCATTCTGATTGATTTGACAACGAATCATCTCATTATGCGACCCCTGGAACGCATGACCCGGATTATTCAGAGCGCGGAGCGCGGGGATTTATCAACGCAAGAGGATTATTCGTCAGATGAAATCGGCAAGGCGACCTATAATCTCGCAAGAATGCTCTGGCAATTGCGCGACTCACATTCAAAACGGATCGCTGCCTTAGGACAATTCGCCGCAGGGGTCGCTCACGAAATTCGGAATCCGCTAAACTCAATCGGTATGACAGCGCAACATCTGAAATCTGTTTTTTCTCAACCCGAAGTTAAACCAGAGGATATTGACGAGGCAAAAGAACTTTTGGATATTGTGGATGAAAAAATAATCGAACTCAAACAGATTTCGGAACAGTTCCTCACTTTGAACCGCCCGAGAAAATTAAATGTGGAACCGATAAATCTCAATACACTCATGGATCGTGTGTTATCTGAGTTCACATTCATCGCTGAAGAGGCAAAAGTTCAGGTCATTAAAAATTATGATAAAACTTTGCCTAATATTCCATTAGATCCGGGGCTAATGCGACAGACACTCTTTAATCTTGTGCAAAATAGTATCCAAGCGATGCCGAAGGGCGGCAGTATTTATGTGACCACCGTGTTGGAGACGATAGATAAAACGGCTCGGCAGGTCGTCCTTGAAATTCGGGATACTGGCATCGGCATTCCTGAAGAGATTCAGGAACAGATTTACGACGCATATTTTACAACAAAAGACGCTAACGGTGGGATCGGTCTCGGACTGGCGATTTCCCATCAGATTATCACCGCACATAAAGGTAAGATTGAAGTCCGAAGCAAGATGGGAATGGGAACGGCTTTTAAAATCAGTTTTACGCTTGATCGGGAGCACTCCCCTTAAAATTGGGTGTGCATAGGAGGAGGGCTGGACGATGGCAGCTATACTACTTGTAGACGATGACCGGGCACAACTGACAATTCTACAGCGTATCTTAAAACGCGAGGGGTACACCGTTGAAGTCGTTGGCGATAGTAAAGCCGCGCTTGAGCGTTTGGACAAGCAGATGTTTGATCTCGTGATCAGCGATATGTGGATGTCCTCGCGGTTTGAGGGACGTGATCTGCTGCGAAAAATAAAACGGACTGATCCAGACTTGCCAGTGCTTATTATGACAGCATTCGCTGAACTTAACGACGCAGTGAACCTCGTTGCCCATGAGGGGGCATTCTACTATCTTGAGAAACCTATTCAGGTGGATGTGCTTAAACGGGAAGTCAAACACGCCTTACAGACCCGCGGCGCACTGGGAGACACTGAAGACGGGAGCGACGCTGCAACGCCTGACATTCAGATGGATGAAATTATCGGTGAAAGTGAACGGATGCAGGAACTTTTCAAAAATATGGCTCGGATCCTTCATCGTGAGGTAACACAAGTACTTATTACGGGTGAAACCGGTTCTGGGAAAAGTCTGATTGCACGGGCACTCCATAAACACGGAAACCGAAAAGATAAGCCTTTCATAGCGATTAACTGTGGTGCTATCCCGGATACGCTCATTGAGAGTGAACTCTTTGGGCACGAAAAGGGGGCGTTTACGGACGCAGCACAGCAGAAGAAGGGGCTTTTTGAGGTGGCAACCCACGGGGTGCTTTTTCTTGATGAAATTGGCGACTTGCCTGTTCAGACGCAGAGTAAACTCTTACAAGTACTTGAGGAACGGGAAATACGTCGGATCGGCGGAACCCAGAGTATCAAAGTGGATGTCTGTGTGATTGCTGCAACGAATAAGGATCTCATTCAGGCAGTCCGAGACGGTGCTTTTCGAGACGACCTCTATTTCCGGCTCAATGTAATTCCGATCCATGTTCCCCCCCTTCGGGAACACCCGGAAGACATTCCGTTGCTCGTGAATTTTCTGATCCAAAAGTTTAGCAACGAATATGCTGAGGCACTCCCAAAACAGGTCACGCCGCAAGCGATGTCCGCACTCAGAAGGTATCAGTGGCCCGGCAATATTCGACAGTTAGAAAATTATCTGCGTCGTATCTTTGTACTCTCAGAAAATGAGGTCATTGATATGGACGAACTACCGCCCGAGATTTTGGACACCTCACTCCCAACCACTGATCTTGAGTTTGATATTCCTGAGGAGGGGGTCTCTCTTGATGATATTATCAAGGAATATATCTGCAGCGCGTTAGCAAAAAGCAACGGCACACAGATTCAAGCCGCAAAACTGCTCGGTATTTCGAGACGGAAACTTCAGCATCGGATGCAGAAATATGGACTGCAAAGCCAGGATTTCAAAACCGCTTCGTAATCGTTATTAATACCGTAGAATTTGAGGGTCAATCTCCTGTGCCCACCGATCGATGCCGCCAAGTAGACACTTGACCGATTTAAAGCCGAGTTGTTGTAAAAGAAACGCTGCGTCAAGGCTGCGCATGCCCCAATGGCAATAAACCACCACTTCGCGCCCGGGTTTGATGTCCCGAAATCGTTTCAACAACTCGCCCACCGGAATTGAGATAGCACCTTCAAGGTGAACCATCTGATATTCCCACGCTTCCCGCACATCCAACAGAACAAACGATTTACCAGTGCTCATCATTTCTTTCAGTTGCTGTGGCGTGATGGTATACGTATCCGTGTCCAGCGGAAAAATCGCCTCTACCACACTCGGCGCAGCCTTCGGTAATTTCCGATCCCGCGTCTTTGCAGTAAAATACCACCGTATTTCTCTCAATGCTTTCTTAATACGTTTGAACATGTTTGTTTTCTTGTAGGAGCGAGTTTTGCTCGCGATCTTCCGTGCTTACCTCGGTTTGCGGTAATCGGTCCGCGCTCCGTTAGAAATTCACCGTAACCCCTAACGTCGGAACGATCGGAAAAAGCGGCTCTGCGTCAATTTCACAACCGATAACGGCATCTGTCTCTTCATCTCGCACTTCACTGAATGCGTACTGGTCTACGTTTGTATTGTTGTATAAATTCAAAATCTGGAAATACCAGGACAACTCCCACCGTTGGTAAGGGCTCCGTTTGGTAATGCGAAAATCGAGACTATGGTATGCAGGCATTCGTCCGGAATGCGTATCACCGAACTGTCGATCGCAGGCGATACCACCATCGGGTAACCAAACCTCTCTGTGCGTAAGTGGCGTTCTCGGTTCACCCGTATGGAAACGCCAACTCAGGTAGAGATGCCACGTCGGGGCAAACTGGTAGTTGCTACTAATAGCGAAAGCGTGCCGCCGATCATACTGACGAAAAATGGTTGTTTCCCCTGCGATCTCTTCTGCAATGCCAAACGCATAACCGAGGGTCCATGCCATACGGGTGGAAACCGTATGCGTCATAAATACGTCAATCCCTCTTGCCGTTCCAGATTCAGGCGGGACGAAAATTTGATTCTGGCGCCCGAACTCGCGGAGTCGCCCGACAAGGTTATCAAACGTGTTATAATAGCCTTCAATACTCACGAAAAAATTATCGGTCGGCGTATACGCAGTCCCGATGATATAATGTACCGCTTGCTCTGCACGTCCGGCTGTCTCAATCCCATCTTCCACTGGAATTCCCATCAGATGGACGGGTTGGTGATAAATTCCCCATGCCCCCCGCAAGGTGAGGTTTTCTGTAGGTTTCACCGCCAAAGCGACCCGCGGTCCAATTTCATAACGCTGTATACCTTCTTCTCGATACTGCTGGTAGAGATAACGTCCGCCGATATTGAGGGCGAGTTTCGGATGCAGCTGCCATTCGTCTTGCAAAAAGGCGTTGAATTCACTCCCGTGATCATCAACATCAGCGAGAATCGACTTGTAGACGTTTATACCCGCCTGTCGTTCTTGAACATTGTATTGATATTGTCCTGCTAACCATCGCCACGTTACACCACTACGTAACGTATGTTTTTCAAAAAGGTTTGCTGTGAGTTCCGCTTTTGTTCCGAAAAATCGGAAATCGCGATCATCAAAATCTGCTTCGCCTGTCATTCTATCCTGACGTGATGTGCCAGTAAAAACAAAGACATCCGTCCAGTGTGAAGTGCCAAAGGTGTGCCGCCACTTCGCCCAAGCGGTCGTATTGTCGTATCGAGAATCCAAGTTATTATCTTCATCGTCTACGCGAATCCGATTTTTATCCCAACCGTAAAGTCCATTGAGGGTGAGCGTATCTGACGGTGTAAGCTGATAGGTGAGTTTGCTATAGACATCAGCATACTGCGGTTTATAATTTTCGTCGATGTCCATCAGGACGAGGATCAGATCAATATACCCGCGTCGGGCTGACAGGAGCCAACCACCCTTATCGGTGAGGGGTCCTTCCAGGGTAGCCGTGGCGTTAATTAAGTCTACTCCAAAATTAGCGGAAAATTCTTTGGTGTTTGATGTTCGTGTTGTGATGTCAAAGACCCCGGACATCTTCTCTCCGTATTCCGCTGGGAAACCGCCAATGAGAAGTTCGGTGCGCTGAATGAGGTCGATACCGATGAGTGAGACCGCACCACCGAAGTCCTGAAGATGATACGGATTGTAGAGTTCCATTCCGTCTAATCTGACCGAAATATCATCTTTTTCACCACCGCGTACGCTGAATCGCGCACTGTAATCGCTTGAGACCACACCCGGGAAGACGTGTCCCGCCCGCATTACGTCATTATCAATGAGTGGAAAACGTTCAATCTCTTGTTTAGACAAAGCGATTCTTGCGGAAGTACCGTCATAGATTGTAAAGCGACCGGGTGTTACAACGATTTTTTCCATGCGTACGGGTTCAGTCTCCTCTTCAGCGAAAGCTGTGAGCAGACTTACGCCTCCAAAAAATAGGACGCAAGAAATCAAGTGCGTTGTACGCCGAAAACGAGTGTTGAACATCCTCTTGCCTCTCAGTACTTTTTATACAGCAATTGTAACACATGCTAACGGTTGCAGTCAATGTTTTAGCAGTTGGACGGGCAGAGCCATTCAATTCTCCAGTAATTTTGATCTCCTCTCTAAGCACTCTTTGCTGTAGGAGCGAGCTGTGCTCGCGATATTATATGCCACACACTTCATTTGATTTGACCTGTTAAACTCTATATGGTATAATATCCCTAAACGAAGGAAAGACATCGCCATGACGACCCAGGACCAGGAAGTTCGCCAGTTTATTAATACCCTGATTGAACACTTCCCTGACAGGAGTGCGCGGGGGTTATTCTAAAATAAGGAAAACGCCCGAGGCTTACTGGAAATTCTCGCCATTGACCTCGTAGACCTCGATGAAAGAACAAGCCAAATTTGCCTTGACGCAAGGCGTTACCGCTTTGCTCACACAACAACGCGAAGAAGGTGTTTTTGAGGGGCAACTCTCCTCCAGTACCTTCCCGACTTGCGCGTATGCTTGGATTCAACTGGCGCAAGGTGAAACGCCAGATCCTGAACTTACCCAATGGTTCGTTACACATCAGAACGAAGATGGTCATTGGGGGTTAGATACTGCAAACATATCCAACGCTGAAGCAACCCGGTTTGCCCGTTTAATTCTGGAACAAATTCACCTACATTCGCCAGACACGTCCCTCCAGAATCTGCTTGCCTCCGTCCCAGAAATACCACCCCATCTCGCGCTCGTCAAATTGGCTTATGCCGCTTTCGATCAGTTCGATTGGAATGCGCTCACGCTCTCAGAAAATGCCCTACCCCTCATGAAACTTGCCAGACAATTGACAAAGATTCCGTTGCTTGGCAGTCGATTAAAACCCCCGCGGCACCGCTTACCACCTGTGGCATTGTTCAATACCCCAATGTTTGATACCTTCTTCATCGCTGAGCAGCATACACTTGTCCCCGTTTTCATTTTAATTGAACTGAATACCGCCCGCCGTCCTGAGATGATTGCGTCGCTCGTGGCTTGGTTGAAAGCGCGTGTCCTCAGCGATGGGAGTTGGTTTCGCGTGAACTATATCACAGCACTCTCCGTCTTGGCACTTATTGAATTAAAAAAGAAGTGGGAACCAGATGAAGATGTTGCCCCGTTTATTGCGCGTGGTATTGACTGGCTTCGGACTACCAGAAACCCTGATGGCGGATGCAGAGAGGCGTTGAACCTGAACGTTTGGGATACTGCGTTAAGTATCATGACGCTAACAGAATTGTGTTCTGAAAGCGACAGTGCCGTCCCGCTGAATCTTGAAGTAACCGATGAAGTAGGTCGCGCAGCACAGTGGCTTGTCAAACACCAGAACGCTGATGGGGGTTGGGCGTTTTCGGGATTAGACGATAGCACACTGCCAAGCGATGCCGACGATACCGCACTCGGCACCTTAGCACTCCTCCGTTCACTTCGTGTAAGCCCGCCTGTTGATCGTGACGCTTTAGATGATTCGGTTCGCCGCGGTGTCGGATGGCTAAAGAGGCAGCAAACGCGCGACGGGGGTTGGAGTACCTATCAACCCGGACAGGGGGATGTTGGGTGCGTCAGTATCACGGCACATGCGATTGAGGCACTCTTTGAATTGGATCGAAGTGATCTTGTAGATAAACCCGATATGCATCGCCAGATGGATCGAGGCATCGACTGGCTTCGCAAGCAAATTGACCGTGAGGGCTACTGGCGGGATCTCTGGTTGGCGAAAGATACTTACGGCACTGCGTGTGCCCTCATCGCACTTGTCAAGGTCGGACTGAAAGAGGTACCTGAAGTCCCGCGTGGTGTTGAATGGTTGGAACGCAGTCAAAACGCAGATGGCGGTTGGGGTGAAGATATGTTCGGGAACCCGACCGAAAGCACCGTAGAGCAGACGGCGTGGAGCACTTATGCCCTTCTACTCGCTGCCCCAGAAAAGCGCGCAGTGCAAGACGGTATAGCCTTTTTGCTCAAACATCAGCGAGAAGATGGTTCATGGCCCGAGCAGTCTGTCGGCATCTATTGGGAGATTATCGGTGGCTATGCCGATCCGATTTATGCCTCTGTCTTTCCGCTGCTTGCGCTGAACCAGTTTTTGCGAACACCTTTGTAGGCGGGGTTTGTAACCCCGAATTGCCCATAACTGAGATCCCATAATGCAGACATTCCGAAAAATCTCGGTTATTATGCCGATTCTGAACGAGGCGAAGATTTTAGAAAAAACCCTCTCTCAGTTACAACCTGAACTAAAATCTCACGAACTTATTGTTGTAGATGGTGGGAGTACGGATGCCTCGGTTGGTATCGCAAAAAAATACGGGAGAGTGATTACATCTGAACGTGGCAGGGCAAAGCAGCTAAATGCGGGTGCGACGGCAGCGACAGGCGACATCCTCATCTTCCTGCACGCCGATATATGGCTTGAATCGGGCGCATTGACGGCGGTGGTGGCGGCACTCTCTTCAGGTTATGTCGGGGGTGGGTTTCGCCAGAAGATCGATGGCAAGTGTTTCCTATATCGTCTGATTGAGATAGCCGGAGACATTCGGGGTAAGTATCTAAAAGTATTTTATGGCGATAGCGGTATTTTCCTGACACGCACGGATTTTGAGAAAATTGGCGGTTTTCCAGATGTTCCGATTATGGAAGAGATGGAGTTTTCAAGGGACCTACAGCGCCTCGGTAAGACGACGCTGCTTACGCCTCATATCCATATATCCCCACGGCGTTGGGAAGCAAGGGGGATTGTCCGAACAACACTCAACAATTGGCTGATTACTTTGCTCTATTTTTTCCGGGTTTCGCCAGAGAAACTCGCCAACCTCTATCGCCATATTCGGTAGGTGCAACTACTACTCTCGCTTCATTTCTCCCCATACAGTTGTTAGTGAGGAGGTTGTCGGTTCAACCGGCAATGGGAAAATATCAGGCATCCAATCTGCCTGGTAATTGCTGCCTTTACGCGTGAGTTGTTGAGGTTTACCGCTTTCCACGCTAATCTTAAAGAGTTGTCGCTCTCTTCTGGCATCGTCAAAGCGTTTTTCATAGAGAATCTCGTTACCGTCTGTAGACCAAGTGGGGTGGTTGACAATCGGTTCTTTAACAAGGTGCTTTACCCAGGTGCCGTCTTGGTCGGCAATGTAAAGCGAGAGTTTATCGTCTACTCTCAGGGGCCCCGCGTGATTTTCGGGCCACTTGAAGGCGGCAAAAGCGAGCCGGTCTCCGGTAGGCGACCAAGCAGGCTGCCACATCACAAACTTCTTCAGTTCTGGGAGCAGCACGCGGGAGTTTTTGGTGTTCACATTAATGATCCGCATGTTTCCACTCCCTTTCCAATCGTAGGTTATCTCTGAACCGTCAGGAGACCAGTCGGGGTTAACACTTCCCCAACTTGTCAATGTCAAACGCCTCTCAGCATGTCCGGTTACCGTGGCAATTTTTATACTATTCTCTTCAGGGGTTACATAAGCAATCCGTTTTCCATCGGGAGACCATGTGGGCTGCTCTCTGTGTGCTATTTGCCGAAAGACACGTCGAACGTTTGTGCCATCTGCGTCCATGAGATAAAGATCGCGCACCTTCGCCTTGCGGTCTGAGACAAACAGGATCTGTGTTCTATCCGGCGACCAAGTCGGATCAAAATCATCAGCACGATGTCGCGTCAAATTGACCTGCTTGCGGCCATCGGCATTCATGATGTAAATTTCTTTATTTCCATCGCGGGTTGATGTGAAGACAATTTCTCTAATCGTCGCGGCATCTACGAAAGTTGGACACACGGACTGGCACAACACGACCGAGACGATAATGAAAAAAGTTTTTGGTGTAATGTGTTTCATCTGGGGACCCTCCAGAAGGCAGAGACTGACAATCTATGTCACGGGCTATACTACGGCAGAAATGCACAGGCGAACAAGTCTATGCTACATTATTAAAGACACAATTTTAGAGCGGAAAGGGTGCATAATTTCAGAAAAAAAGATTTTTCATTTTAGTGGATCCGAAAAATAAATGAACACTTTTCTCCCCCGGTAGGTGCGGTT
>JAJECD010000049.1 GCA_022822215.1 Candidatus Poribacteria bacterium
AGATGGAAGTTTCAGCGATTATTATCAATGTGGTTCGTGTAAGAGTGAACACACCTTTGCGGAGAAAAATCTCTTCATACATCCAAACTATGACTTCCTCCCTGTTTTTGGCGCAGAACATATAGCAGTATTCAGAAGGCATGCTTACTGCAACGATAACTACGTCGAGTATAGACCGGCGCGGGATTATTGGGGAGGCCCCCTGTTTGATGTTCAAGAGGCATCGCCGGTCCAAGTCCTTGATAGCAACGCAGCCATTTTTGAGGCGACACAAAAATGTCTACCCCTCGTAACGCACACAGAAATATGGGATACCCATACACAGCAACGGGCAATTATCGAGTGTCCGGTTAAAACGATGAACGTCGATGAAAACGCAGGCATCTACCAAGTTGATACAGGCATTGTGCTGTTTCCAGATCTGTCAAAGCGATACGATCGGCAAATTGAGATGTTCAGCCTCGCCTATGTCGCTTTCAACGCACCGCACTTCGCTGACTTCGTTATTGAACGCCCCACTGCCATCATCGAAAATGGCGTGGAAGTTACCCAAGTCTACCACTATTCCGAAATTCGGAGTTTAGCAGCAAAGAATACCGTGTTCTGCATCGGCGCGCTTTGACAGACATTCCCAACTGCAAATAAATTGTATTGCAAAAATTTTTAACTCTATTTATAATACCAACATAAAGCACCGAATCACATATCAGATTTTAATGGGTGCTGATACCAACTCGCACGATTTCTATACGGAGGAGAAAAAACATGAAAAGTGTTCGCATAAGTTTTGTCTTAGTGCTAATACTCGCACTTGCGTTCGTCACTGCCCTCAAAGCGGATAACCATCAATCCCAATCCTTAACCATTGTCTGGGCAGAATGGGATCCCGCGAATTATCTCCAGGAGCTCTCAAAAGACTTTACCGCCGAAACCGGCATTGCTGTCGATGTCATCCAGATTCCATGGCCCAATTTCCAAGATAAGGTCTTCACGGCTTTCGTCGGAAAAAGCGATCTGTACGACATCGTCATCGGCGATAGTCAATGGCTGGGTAGGAACTCTCAAGGTCAGAACTATATCAATCTCACCGATTGGATTAATGAAAATATTGATGTAGATTCTATCTACGGACCCGCGATGACAGCGTTTGCCGAATATCCGAAAGGCAGCGGAACCTATTGGGCACTGCCCGCCGAAGTTGATGCTGCTGGCTACGTCTATCGAAAAGACCTGTTTGAAGATCCAAAAGAAATGGCGGCGTTCCAAGAGAAGTACGGTTACGCACTCGCACCCCCAACTACTTATGACCAACTTCGCGATATTGCCGAATTCTTCACGCGCCCGGCGCAAGACCTCTACGGCATTGCAACGTGGTATAGCAAAGAATACGACGGTATCACGATGGGCTTCCAACAGGTCATGTGGAGTTTTGGTGGTACTTATGGCGATGCTGAAAACTTCAAGGTTGACGGACATATCAACACGGAAGATGCTGCGAAAGCACTTGACTTCTACACCGACCTGCTCCAGTTCGCACCGCCTGATGCACCGAACTACTATTGGGCAGAGACACTGAATGCCTACACCGCAGGTAAAGTCGCTATGGCGATGAATTATTTCGCTTTCTTCCCAGGTGTCGTGAACCCTGAAACGAATCCGATTTCCCACGACAAGAGCGGCTTCTTTGTAGCACCCGCAGGTCCGAAGGGACACTATATCAGTATCGGTGGACAAGGGATGTCCATCTCTTCCTATTCCAAAAACAAGGACCTTGCCAAACAGTACATGAAATGGTTCATGCAGAAACCTGTCCAAGAGAAATGGGCAGCCCTCGGCGGTTTCACACCGCACAAAGAGGTGTTGCAGTCCGATACCTTTAAAACAGCGACCCCCTTTAACGAGGCTTTCGCTGCGAGTTTCCCCTACCTTCGTGATTTCTGGGCTGTGCCGGAATACGCAGAACTTTTGGAGGTCTGCCAGACCAACTGGAGCGAAGCCATTTCCAAGATCAAGTCTGCGAAAGAGGCACTGGATACTATCGCAAGGAAGCATGAGGAAATCTTTGAGGATGCCGGGTATTACGACGAGTAAAGATTAGGATTGGAAGGTTGGAAGATTGGAAGATTGGCGGTTGTTCCATTCTTCCGTGCTTCCACCATTCCATTCTAAAGCACTTTTACACCGTTTCCAGAAGTTCTGTTATAAACGCATGCAAGCCAACCTTCCACACACAACGTCCCGTGGGATGAGCGATTACCAATTGAAGATGGCATTTATCATGCCTACGATGATTCTGCTCATCTTGATGAACATCTTTCCGCTTCTGTGGTCGTTGTATTTGAGTTTCCACCGCTACAAAGCCTCCATGCCCGCAGCACCGAGATTCATCGGTGTCCGTAACTATTCACGCCTCCTTGCCGATCCAGAAATCTGGGGCTACTTTCAGACCACCGCCTACTTCGTGATTCTCGCAGTCGCGGCACAATTCTTTATTGGATTCGGATTGGCACTGCTACTGAACCGAGATTTCCGGTATAAAGGTTTCGTTACAACACTCCTGCTACTGCCAATGATGCTCTCCCCTGTGGTGGTCGGACTCTTTTGGCGGTTCATCCTCTCTTCGGATAACGCCGGCCTGTTGAACTTTTTTCTGAGTCCTTTCCTAAACTCACCTATCGGTTGGACGACCCATCCAAAGGTAGCAATGTTAGCCGTTGTTATTGTGGATACATGGATGTGGTCGCCATTTATGATGCTGATCGCTTTAGCCGGATTGAGTGCCGTTCCGAAATACCTCTATGAAGCCGCCGATGTCGATAGAGCCTCCGCATGGTTCAAGTTTCGATGGATCACGCTGCCTTTGGTCTCCCCACTGCTGCTGATTGCGCTCCTCTTTAGAACCATGGATGCCTTTAAGATGTTCGACATCGTTTATGTTCTGACGCGTGAAGGCGGACCCGGCACTGCTACGGAGACGGTATCAATGAATCTCTATAAACTCGCCTTTCGGAACTATAACACGGGCAAAGCGTGCGCGATGGCATATATCTTACTCATTATTATCGTTGCACTGAGCAATATTTACGTAAAATACCTGAACAGCGTCAAGGGAGAAGAGGCATAGGAAACACCATGCGGAATCGGAAAAGTTTTGCCCACTACCTCATATTAGCACTCGTTGCCGTGG
>JAJECD010000331.1 GCA_022822215.1 Candidatus Poribacteria bacterium
TCTCATACTAGGGGCAGCGTCTCTCAAATATCCTACGCCCATACCAGATAGGGACCGAACTGTCTTACGACGTTCTAAACCCAGCTCGCGTGCCACTTTAATCGGCGGACAGCCGAACCCTTGGGACCTGCTGCAGCCCCAGGATGTGACGAGCCGACATCGAGGTGCCGAACCGCATCGTCGCTGTGAGCGCTCGGATGCGACTAGCCTGTTATCCCCGGAGTACCTTTTATCCATTGAGTCACGGCCTTTCCACACAGCACCGTAAGATCACTAAGCCCAGCTTTCGCATCTGCTCGACGTGTCCGTCTCGCAGTTAAGCTCCCTTCTGCCTTTGCACTCTACGCGCGGTTTCCAATCGCGCTGAGGGAACCTTAGGGTGCCTCCGTTACATTTTAGGAGGCGACCGTCCCAGTCAAACTACCCACCTGACACTGTCCTCGACGCGGATTCACGCGCCAGAGTTAGAATTCCAATGCAACAAGAGTGGTATTTCAAGGACGACTCCACTGAAGCTAGCGCCCCAGTTTCATAGTCTCCCACCTATCCTACACATGCAGCATTAAAACCCAATATCAGGCTATAGTAAAGGTTCACGGGGTCTTTCCGTCTTGGTATGGGTAACCGGCATCTTCACCGGTATTACAATTTCGCCGAGTCTCTCGCCGAGACAGTGCCCATGTCGTTACGCCATTCGTGCAGGTCGGAACTTACCCGACAAGGAATTTCGCTACCTTAGGACCGTTATAGTTACGGCCGCCGTTTACCAGAGCTTCAGTTCGGAGCTTCAGGTTACCCTTAACTCCTCACCTTAACTTTTTGGCACCGGGCAGGCGTCAGTCCCTATACATCATCTTGCGATTTAGCAGAGACCTGTGTTTTTAGTAAACAGTCGCATGGGCCATTTCACTGCGGCTTTTTTCAGAAACCCTACTCAAAGCACCCCTTCTCCCGAAGTTACGGGGTAATTTTGCCGAGTTCCTTAGCGAGAGTTCTCTCGAGCGCCTTAGGATTCTCTCCTCGCCTACCTGTGTCGGTTTGCGGTACGGTCACCACGAGTTGTCCACTCGAGGTTCTTTTCTTGGCAGACAGCGGGGACAGTTTGCATCCTTACGGAATCCTGTTCACCCTGGGGAGTGTGTTGCACCGGATTTGCCTGGTGCACTCCGACGGGCTTAACCCAGCATCCATCAGCTGGTAGTCCTTAATGTCTGCGTCGCCCCTAGTTTCATACGTGTCATGGTGGTGCAGGAATATTAGGCCTGCTTCCCATCGCCTACGCCTTTCGGCCTCGGCTTAGGATCCGACTAACCCTGAGAGGATTTGCCTTGCTCAGGAATCCTTAGGCTTTCGGCGAACAAGCTTCTAACTTGTTTTATCGCTACTCATGCCGGCATAATCACTTCTAATTCGTCCAGAGCGTCTCACGATTCTCCTTCAGTCCTACTATAGAACGCTCCCCTACCACGCCCCTGACGGGACATCCATAGCTTCGGTAGCACGCTTAGCCCCGGAAATTTTCGGTGCAAAGTCGCTCAACCAGTGAGTTATTACACACTCTTTAAATGGTTGCCACTTCTACGCCAACATCCTGGCTGTCTCAGCAACAAAACATCCTTTACCACTTAGCGCGCATTTAGGGACCTTAGCTGATGGTCTGGGCTGTTTCCCTTTCGTCAATAGAGCTTATCCCCTACTGACTGACTCCCATGCTTAAGACAATGGCATTTGCAGTTTAACTGGAGTTGCTAACCTGGTGGGGCCGCGAGTCCAATTAGAGCTCTACCGCCACTGTCGAACACATAAGGCTAGCCCTAAAGCTATTTCGGGGAGAACCAGCTATCACCAGGTTTGATTAGCCTTTCACTCCGATCCACGGGTCATCCCCCAATTTTTCAGCATTGGTGGGTTCAGGCCTCCACACACTTTTACGTGTGCTTCACCTTGCCTATGGATAGATCACCTGGTTTCGGGTCTACTCCATGCAACTATGCGCCCTATTCAGACTCGCTTTCGCTACGACTCCACATCAGAGATATTTAATCTTGCTACACAGAGTAAGTCACCGGCTCATTATGCAAAAGGCACGCGGTCATGCGTGTCACTTACGTGACTTAGCACTACCACAGCTTGTAAGCTATACGGTTTCAAGGACTTTTCACTTCCCTAATGGGGGAACTTTTCACCACTTCCTTCACAGTACTTCGTTCACTATCGGTCGCCAGGGAGTATTTAGCCTTAGGAGGTGGTCCTCCTGGATTCCTACAGGTTTGCCTATCCCGTAGTACTTGGGGTACCCGTTAAGAAGTTCGCCACCGCTTTCGCTCACGGGACTTTTACCCGCTCCGGTTGCTCTTTCCAGAGGCATTAAGCTAGCGGCACGGTCACTTCCGGCGTGTCTGAACCCACACCCAACGAACCCCGCAACACCCGGCATACAACGCGTTCAGGCTTGAACATATACCGGGTTTGGGCTGTTCCCTTTTCGCTCGCCGCTACTGGGGGAATCGAGGTTTTCTTTCTTTTCCTCAGGGTACTGAGATGTTTCACTTCTCCTGGTTATCTCTCGTGTAAACACGAGTAGCAGGGATTAACCTGCTCGGTTGCCCGATTCGGGAATCTCCGGATCAAAGCCTATTAAGCGGCTCCCCGAAGCTTATCGCAGCCTGTCACGCCCTTCATCGTCTCCTGGCACCAAGGCATCCACCGTAAGCTCTTAGTAGCTTGATAAGGTGATATTATTCTACCGATTTACCCTCGATATGCAATTGTCAAAGAACAAGCCTATTTTTATTAGGCGATGGAGATGAGCGGAGTTGAACCGCTGACCTACTGCGTGCAAAGCAGTTGCTCTCCCAGCTGAGCTACACCCCCACGTGGCATGCTTTTAAGTATACCACAATCAGAACAGCAATGTCAAATTTATTTTCAAAAAATTGATCAACCGAGGATTTGCACCTCGCCTTCGGTTTTTATCTGACCGATCCCCCTATTTTTGGGTTGTTGATCCGCAAGAGCATATTAAGTATACTCTAAAAATCTGTGAATGTCAAATTTATTTTTCAGAAATTTTCCAAAAGGTCGATTTTGCTGAATTGCCATTCACACGATAGGTTTTAAGTATACCACAAAGATGCCAGCAATGTCAAATTTATTTTTGGCGGGTCAATAATTACGGTAGTTTTTTAAATTTGTGGACGCGGAACAGGCGAGGTTAAAAACCTCGCCTACCTGTTTTATAGGGGTTTGTTTAATTTCCTCCCAATGGTGGATCCTGATTCGGCCGGTTGGCGTTTCCGAGCCAGAGTTTAATACCTGGACTACTGGCGACGCGCCGTTGCCCAACTGCTGCGTTGATGACAACGGTATAGGGAAGTGTTTGCTGTGTACCGGCGAAAGGATTGCGACGCAACTGATTGCCCCCGGTGCCAGCGGTGATAATATTCGGGACAAGCGTCAAGGTCGCCTCGGTTTGATTCCTTCGAAGAACGGTTGTCCGTCGCTGGAGTCGCACACCAAGGGGTAGACCGACAGCAGTGAGGTTCAGGTTCTGCCGATTTCCGCGCCGTCGGGTAACTTTGACGGTGATGTCAACCGATCCATCGGGTGTAACGACGACTTCTAACGGTTCTGTAAAGACCTCGGAATTTCCATCTTTATCCAACGTTGTAGAGAGGATAATCGGTGCTGTTTCCGTAATACTGACGACGACGTTCTTCCGCTGAACAGTCTGATCGTTGTTCTGAATACGATAGACTTCAACCGGCATTGCGGCACGTTGGTATTCGTTACCGGCAGTTGTTGTAACGGAACCGACGACTTGGACGACGCGGTGTGTCAACTCGGCATCGGGTGCGGCAGTGAGCGTTATGTATCCTTCCGTGACCCCTGTGCTGGAGAGAATCGCTCCCTCACTTGCCATGATACCCGGGGGCAAGTTTTCAACAGAGAGTCGTATTGGCTCCGTAAATCCGACGCGCCGCTGGAGCGTAACTTCCAATAGAACAGTTCCGCCACGTCCGACATTCGGGTTGTCGGGTGTCACAGAGATCGCGAAATCCGGTGTTGTTGGACGGACATCTAAATGATAGAGGTATCCTGCACCGCCATTGCCAGCGATGTCCTCAACACGGACAGCGTATACACCGGGCTGGTTGAAGCTGTAGTCAATGATGGCGTTGCGTCTGCCGCCGATACCTGCGTTATTTGCTAAGACTTGCCCTTCCGCATCAAGGAGTGTGAGGGACGGACTGAGGGGTGAATTCAGCAGTTCCGCGGACGCAGTCAGTGAATACCCTCCTATATCTGCAAAGAACCCCCACGGTCCGTATCCGTTGGTAACTTTTACGAGAATCTTATTTCTGCCCTTGGAGACTGGCAGTTGGATCACATCATCGGCACGGCGGAGTGGACGGTGGACGTATTTGCTAAAAACAAGTTCGTCGTTGACCCATATCTTGATCGTATCGTCAGAACCGAGGGATAAGAGATAGTTCTGGTCCCGGTCAGATTCGAGGTAGGTTAGCGCGTAGCCGGTGACATCGTCCTCAGGGACATTCGAGAAGACGTTTTCACCTCTTCTATTGGTTTGATACCACCCGATTTTTCGTCCGTCTTTGCCGATGTATTCTTTATCGAAATCAATTTCGGTTTCAGGTGGATAAACGGTATCAAATCCGGTCTCGTTGATGTTATCAAACGGAAAAATTACCCACCAAGGCCCGAGGCTGGTGCCTTCCGAAATAGTGAAGCGATAGTAATCTATCTCACCTGGCTCTGAGATCCGTCCACTCACGGCTCCAGGCGTTGTGATAGACTGTGCGTGTTCGAGCTGACGGGCGATGAGTTCCCCTAACCGTTGTGCTTCTTGGGCGACGAAAGCGATGATTCGGTCGCGTTCTGTGGGTGTAATATCGGCATTTTCCTTATTCGTCATGCGTGTAATTGTCCGTTCCCACTCCTCGGTAGAGAGTGCGCGGTTACTCGGTGAACGGAGTTCATGGCACGCGCTACATTTCGCCTGAAAAAGAATTTCGGATTCTATGGATTGTGTCGTACCTGCTTGTATGGCGGACTTATCAACCGTCGCCTCGGCCTGGATGTATTCTTCAATAGTTTCGGAGTGCGTGTTGACGATGAATGGAAAAACGCCGTAGGGAGTGCGAACCTGCTTGAGTCCGGGTTGCTCATCTGCGGTCAATTTGACTTGCCAGTCGGTTTCAGAGAGATTTTCACCACCAATGACACACTGAATAACGTTGGGTTCGGGAGGCGTAGGCGGTCCATGAAACGCTACAGTACTTTCTTCGGGTCGGCGTTCAGCACCAGGGACCGTGCCACCCGCCGGGAAAAGGTAGGTATTATAAGAGAGAACGCCACCTGTTAGACGATAAACGGAATCCGGATTGCCACGATATAACAGGTCTCGAATGCGGAGCAGATACGGACCGTCGGCGGGCAGCGTCACGTCAAGCAGTGGATCGAGACTGTAGAACCCGTTGCTGCGCGCTATTTCGATACCTTTTGCATCGAAAATAGTGATTGTCGGATTGAAGAACTGTTGGCTGATATTGTTGAGGCGATACGCTTTGACACTAAATATACATCGCTGTCCTTGTGTTCCGTCAAAGATGTAATAATCTTCATCCCCACTGGGATTAACGACCCCGTTAACGAGACTCGGTAGTTCTATGGTGGTAGCGGCTTCAGGCGTATTATTTGATTCAGTCTCAACGACATCAGGGATCTGGCTCACTTCAAAGGGCCAGGCGGTAGAAGTGCCGTGCTTGCCGACGATCCGAACCTCGCGAGGTCCAATGGGGGCATCGGGGGCAATCGTTAACTCGGCGGTTAACCCGGCATTGGCTCTTGCTGCGGATGTGAGGTAAGCGACAATTTGTGTCTGCGCTTCAGGACTAATCTCTGCGCCTTTTTCCGTAACCATCCGCTGAACAGTCGCTTGCCACTGCGTCGGAGTCATTGAGCGGTTATTCGGGGATCGGAGTTCGTGGCACTGTCCACAATTCGCCTCAAAGACGGGTTTATGGGTGTCATCGACTTCGCCACCGCCTGCGCGAAGCTGGGCGGTAATTCCGGGATCGCCTTCAATGATGAGGGTATGTGCATCCTCTAAATCGGAACCTTGGATGGCGATTTCAACGGTCGTTCCGAGTTGTCCACCGGCTGGAAACAGTGAATTGAGCCGCGGGGCGCCTTGCGCGAATGTGGGTGTGTTTATTGAAATGAGAAGGAGTGCGGAAACCAATAGGCAACAAAGGGACGAATTTTGTTTTCGTAGCGCGATTTGGAGACGGTCTATGAGCCGATACTGTTGTGTGAGAGGAGACATGGTATTGAAACGCATGATGAAAGTCCTCAAAAATAGGTATTAGCGATTTAGAATTCATGGGTTAAGGTGCGTCTTCGGAGATGCCAGAGTCGTAGTTTGCCGTCGCGTCCGCCTGCGGCAACGAATTCACCGTTTGGACTCAGCTGCACGGCATAAACGGCGTCGGTCGATTCGTCGAACGTTCTATAGCGGTTGCCGGAACGGAGATTCCATATAATCACGGAAGTGTCTGCGCTCCCGGATGCGATCACAGCCATCCGATTATTTGCCCGCCTGGAGACCATTCCACAATCGACACTATAGACAGTGCCTTGATGTCCATTATATTCTCGCACAAGTGCACCAGTCATCTGTAGGGGCGAGGTTACCTCGCCTCTACGCTCGCTATCCCCACTGGGAACGACCCGCCAAGTCCGGACGGTGTTATCAGCGGAGCCAGAAACTATTACACCCTCATTGGCGGAATACGCGAGGCTATAGACAGCATCATCATTAGCATCGAAGTTCACTAAGACGTTGAAGGTGTCAGGATGCCAGACCTTTATGGTTTTATCCTCACTACCGGTGATAAAATAAGCACCTTGAGGATGATAGAGCGTGCAGAGGACCCTGCCAACGTGTTGGGTGAGCCATTTCGCGCCTTCGTCTATGGGAGTCGTGGTATCCGTGAGGCGTGTTAAATCAATAACAGCACTGAATTCATCCATACTTGCAGTCAAGAGTGTTGTACTACTTGGACTGAGGGCTATAGATTCAATGGTATCCCCGTGAATCTCGAAACTGTTTATGAGTTCCTCAGAATCGACATCCCAAACTCGTATTTCGCCGCTTTGCGCAGAAATCCCGCCACTTGCATAGAGCCTGAGGGGTGTTGCTTGCTGGTTTTCGGTATCGGCGGCATTTTGTGATGAGAACTTGAGACCTCGGACTTCACCAGCGTGTGGTTCATAAGTATGAATGAGGCTTTGTGTCTCCAAGTCCCAGAGTTCAACCCACTGATATTTCCCGACAGCGATTGTCTTGCCGTCGGGACTGAATTCAATGGACCAAATCGGGGATAGCGGCGCAGCGGAAACCAAGATGAGAGGCGTTGCGAAAATAATGTAGGACGCTGCTAACAACAGTCCCACGTAGGGAAGTCTTTTACGCATGGCGAATCCTCGTTAATGGCTGTCGGTTGTCTGCCTTCGTTTGTAGTAGGGCAATTTATTGCCCGTTCTTGACGTGCGATGAATCGCACTACTACGAACCTGACTACGCGAGGAGTCCTCGAATTGGCTTCCCGCCGCGAGAGAGGACGATGCGAACGCCATCGGGTGACTCAAGGTGTTCATTGTAATCGATACCGAGTGCCTGATAGAGCGTCGCCGACAAGTCTTCCGGACGGACAGGGGTTTCAGCGGGTTCCATGGCGAGTGGATCCGAAGCACCGATGACCTGTCCACCTTGGACACCGCCTCCGGCTAACATAATCGAAAAGACGCGGGAGTGGTGGTCGCGTCCACCATTTCGATTGATGACAGGGGTCCTGCCGAATTCACCCATAGCGAGGACAAGTGTTGTTTCCAAGAGTCCGCGCGCACTGAGGTCAGCGATTAAGGTAGCCATGGTCTGATCAAACCCGTTAAGTTTTCCGGGCAGCGATGAGAAGATGTTGTTGTGATTGTCCCACCCACCGTTACTGACGGTAACGAAGTTAACACCTGCTTCAACGAGTCTCCTTGCGAGGAGGCAGCTCTGCCCGAAGGTGTTGCGTTGATAAGCGTCCCGTGTCTTGTTGGTCTCGTTGCTAAGATCAAAAGCGGCGCGTGCATCAGTGGAACTCATGAGGTTATAAGCGGAGGTGTAAAATTCATCGACCGCTTCGGCAGCCGGATTGCCAGCCTCATATTTTTTGAAAGCAGCATCAACGGCTTGCCTCAAAGAACGCCGTCTTTCGACGCGTTCAAAAGAGACCTCTTTGGGTGGTTGTAGATCACGGACTTTAAAGTTCTTGCTCGCTGGATTTCCGCCGGGTGAGAAAGGTGCGAGTGACGCGCCCAAGAACCCACCACCGCCGTAAGCAACGGGTGCGGGAACAGCAATATAGGGTGGTAAGGCACTGCGTTGTTCCTTGAGTTTAGAGACAACGGCACCGTATCCGGGCACAGCAAATCCGGGTAGCGGTTGATAGCCCGTCATCATGTAGTGCGTGCCGCGTTCATGCGCAGCCTCTGGAGAGGTCATCGATCGGATGATACAGAGCTTATCAGTCTGTTGTGCGAGTTTCGGGAGATGTTCGCTAATCTGTATGCCGCTGACATTTGTGGGTATTGGCTTGAAAAGCCCCCGGATCTCTTCAGGTGCTTCGGGTTTGAGGTCCCACATATCCAGATGGCTGGGACCGCCACCTAACCACACAAGGATAACAGATGTAGCGGCTTCTTTCACTCGACGGGGTGCTGCGGCGTGTGCTTTAAGGCGGAAGAGGTCTGTGAGACTTAACCCGAACAGGCCGAGTGCTCCCGCTTTGAGAAAGTCGCGCCGGTAAAATCCTTCGCAATCGGTGTGTATGCATCTGTTTTCTGCCACGGTTTTTCTCCTTAATTTCGTGTGGGTCGTCTTTGAACTCTTTTGATCCATCTCTGTGCTTTCGCGACGTTGGTGTCAAAAGGTTCTTTCATCTCAAAATATTCCGTATGTCCGGCGTAGATTTGATGCCAGTCAACGATACAAGGCATTCGGTTTTGCGTGAGGGTGCGCATCAGGAACGCTCGGACTTTTGCCCGTGTATTTTGTGGCGCGTTGTCGATAGCGTGTTCAATGTGTTGATCGGTGATAACACGCTCTACCTGTCCATGTTCTTGAAGTGCGTAGTAGAGTCCACTTTCGACATCAATGTTATGGTATTCAAGGTCTTGACTTTTAATCCAAGGGTCATCCCAATCCAGTTTTTCCTCCTCAATGAAGGTTTCAAGGAGCCATTTTTTTGCGGCCCAATCAACGCGAGGGATGACGTTCTGCCAATCACCCTCAAGATCGTCAAGGATGGATTCCCATGCCGAAAGCACCCATTCCGTTTCTTCGTCCCGCTCGGTGACAAAGGACTGAACGAAATAGAGGTACTCTCGCTGTAAATCAACGGCGGAAATCGTTTTCCCAGATTTTAACTCGATTCGCCATGCGAAAGTATTATCGCGTGAGATATGCCGGATTGCGTACACTGGATCGGCGAGTTCAAAAGCAGGGAGCGGTAATTTCTCGCCGTGCCTTTCATAAAACGTTTCAATCGCAGAGAGGAGGAGGGCTGTGGTGCCTACCTTGAGCGCAGTTGCGTACTCAGACATATTAGAATCACCGACGAGTAAATGAAGCCGTCGATATTTCGTGTAATCACTGAGCGGTTCGTCTCTGGTATTGATGATGGCTCGGCTGAACTGGATCCACTCATAAATTTCAGTAACAATATGGTCTGCGCGTTGTGAGATTTGATAATACTGCTGCTCGCCGAACTCGTCCTGAAAGTCTGCGAACTCAATCATCTCATCGTAAGCCCCGACTCTACCGGCACCAGCATAAATCTGCCGGGTAACGAAAAAAGGCATCAATGTTGGAATGACGACGCGATAAAATGGGACTTCTCGACCGACTTGAAAGTTTTCATGACAACCGAAGGTTGCGCCCGTAAAATGATCGATATTGTTTTTGAAGAAAGCAGTCGGCAACCCTGTGTCAGCAAGAATGTTATTGATGACGCGCTCGATGGCTTTATCATAGGCAACAAGATCAAACAGGCTTGCACACTCAGGTGTTGCGTATTCCAGATGCCCCATATCAATATAGAGGCGGCCGCCATTAAAGAGGAATCCACCGTTCCCAGGGGGTTCGCCCCAGTCGCGGTAGTGGATGTCTCGGAGACCCAGTTCCAATGCATCAAAGACGTAGTCGCGGACTCGTGCAGCGACCCCTTCAGAGGTGCCGCGTATCTGCTCAGCACGCGTCATGCACCCAAATTCAGTTTCGATTCCAAAAATTCTTTTGTTCACAATTTTTGTCCATTACTAAGGAGGTTAACATTAGCATCAAGCGGACGACTCTACGACTATGATAAAGTTTAGAATTACATTTACATTGGCGAGGTTAGGAAACCTCGCCAGCAGTGGCGGATCAAGACAGGCTGTCTATTGAAGTGTCAACTTATTTTTAGAATTTACCATCAACAGAAATTTTACGCGCCATTCTTTTCTTTTTCAAGCTGCTCAAGAAGTGCTAAGGCATCGGCAAGTTGCGTTTCAAGATTTTGGCGTTCCTGTGCTTCTCGGATAGCGCGTGATTCGGCAGCTTCCGCGCGTGATTCGGCTTCGGCAGCCCGTTCTTTAGGGGGCGCAAGCCATATCGAACGCCTGTTATCGTACAGACTTAGAACCCCGTTGTGTTCGCCTAACTCCAGACCTAACACAACAGATGGCAAACGCTCGTCTACAAACTCTATGGGTTCATACACACCTTCTACGAGACGATACCCTTGAAAATGGGGTTGTACCTCGGCGTAGGGGTCATAGATATAGTATTCGCGAACCCCAAGAACAGAGGCATAGAGTTCTTTTTTGTCGGTTATGTCTTTACGATATGTACTTGGACTCGCCGCTTCTAATACAAAATCTGGTGTGCGTCCTTCCTCCCAAGTTCGATAGGTCCGACGGTCTTTCTTACTGACTCCAAAGACGACAAACACATCAGGTGCCACGGATTTGTAAATGTTCCCCTCTTCATAATATATCAGCAAATCACCGGAGACATACACATCGTTGCTGTCCTTGAAATGGTCTTCGAGCATGAGAATAAAATTCATGATGAGTCTACGATGTTTGTCGGTTTCTGCCATAGGTTTACCATCGGATTCGGGATAGACGACTGTGGGAGCGGCTTTTATGTTTTTTGGCATAATGGTTCCCTCTGTATTAGATAAAGTCTATCTTCTCAAGTTTGAGACTTATGGAAGCGCGGTTTCAATTTCCTGTGTCTCCAGCAATCGGAATTTACTGGTTCCAGATTGCGTGGTTTCCAAGACCCCCGCCTCAATCTCACCATCTTCTTTTGCGAGGTTAATGATTTCGTGCATCTGTTCGGTATCTATCTCGGTATCCTCGGATTCCATGTCCTCCGCCTCTCTCGAACTTAATTCTTTGCCGATTGCCCACGCTTCCAACCCCAACTGAAGTGCAGCGGCGAGAGTTCTATCTGCATCTTCAGATGCGGCGGCGAGATAGTTTTGCATCCGGGTTTCGATTGCTTCGGTTCCGCCAATAACAGAGAAGGCTGCATCCGTTCGGACATTTCCATCGTAGTTGATACCGGTAAACCGGTTCTGTTCTGAAGTCCCGCCGAGTTCGGCGAGCAACATTTTAATGATGTAGGCTTCACCGACAATGGATTCAAAAGCCTGCTTGAAGGTATGTGCTAAAACAAAGTTGGTTAGCCGGTGTAAATTGACATCTTCGGTGGCGTTTTGAAAACCTTGGACGCTGGCGGTATCGGTGACAAGCATCCGGAGCCGTTCAATATCGGCGGGATGTCCGATTGCGGAGAGCGCGATCCGGTCATGCACCTCAAAAATTTTGCGTTGTCCTCTGCCGATGGTGAGTAGTACCATTCCTTCGTTGTAGGTAAGACCTACAACAGGACTACCGACTCGGAGTTGATCTTCAATGTAATCTCGCCTGTCCTGAATTGCTTCTATCCACCGATAGGGTTCATCTCGCATTGGCAATGGTTATCAGTTATCGGTTGTCAGTTAAGCGTGTAACGGTTGCAGACGCTTTCCGTGCCACCAATGAGTGACTAACAATTGAAAACTGATGACTCCTCTCAGTATTGATTACAGTTATATGTTTCAGACTGCGTCTGCATCTGGCTGTGCTTCAGCGTAAGCTTCGGTTAAGTTCTCATCGGAGAGGCTTTCGACCCCGGTGCGCGTTACAGTCTTGATGGTTGGAAAGATTTGTGCTCGTGCGTTGTAGCCGCTGGTTGCGGCATCATACTCGCTTGCGGTATCTAAGAGTCGCAAGATCGTGATGGTTGCCTGCCGTTCATCCATCTCCTGCAAGGGTGTCTCACCAAAACGAGAGAGATAGCGTAGCACACCGCGAATCCAGATGGAGCCAGAACCGGTTGTGGCGAAATTGACATTCTCAAAGTGCGCGCCGAGCGCATCATAGAAAAAGATCTTACCGCCGTTCTTCGCCTCAGGTGCCTCCAAATCATAGAGGGCAAAAATCGGAATAACACCGCCAATGCCTTGGAGCGCCATTGCCAAGTTGTCGCGAATGAGTCGTGACAGCATTCGGAGCTTGCCTTCAAGGCTCAATTCTTGGAGTTGACTACGACGAAAGTATTGAAACGAATGCTCAAGTATCCGCGCGATCTCATAAGCGATCGCCGGTGACCCAGAAATGGCAAGCACAGAATGCCTATCAATCCGTAAGACTTTCTCAGCACGGTCATAGATGACAGCAGTGCCGGCAGTCGCACGCCGGTCACCAGCAATCATAACCCCATCTCGATAGCGGACAGCAACAACAGTGGTGCTGTGTGCGATCTCGATATCTGCGTGATGCTGCGTTTCAGATGGTAAACCTACCTGTAGGGGATAGTTCGCATGTTGCAAGAGACTGAGAAAGTCTCCTTTGTGGTTTATTGTATTTTTAATTGACATTTCGTATTTTAAGGTTATCGGTTCTGAGTTGTTAGTACGCTGCGCTTTTGGTTCTGGATTGTTAGGTTGAAAGCGCAGCGACCTGATGGCTTCTTTGTCGATAGCCGATCCTATTCACCGGTTCGCTGCCGGTAACGACGGGACTGATCTTTGTCAACCCTACGCATCCGTTTGAGGAGTTCTTGGGTATCGGGTTTGCTGACCTTCTGGCGTTTCGGTCCGTCGCTATTATCATCACCATCACCGGGTCCGATCGGCTTTGTGTCTCGCTGCTTGCGTTCAAGCTGCGCAATAAGTTTGGTCGCCATTTTATGCCTCCTTTTTAGTGGTTATCGGTTATCAGTACGCTGCGCTTTCAGTTTTCAGTTAAGAATCCGTTTGTGGTAGGTACAAATTGCGCCCCTGCCACAGTCCAATTCTTTAACTGACGACTGATAACTGACGACTGACAACCCTTAACATAAACGCAATTTTTTAATAAGTGTTCCAACATCAGGCGATTCATCGAGTGTCTGGTTATACCGACGTGCGATCTCTGCATCAGCGAGTGCGTTGAGATTGACCTCATGCGTGCGTCCGTTGATGGTAAAGGTAATGCTATCCCACTGTATGGCTTTTATAGCGGCACTGAACCGATCCACAGCACGCCCTCGAAAATACGCCCGTGTGCCAGACGGCGGATTATGAAGAGCTGCCTCAATCTGTTCGTCAGTGACGACGCGTCGCATCGGGACCCCATAGTATAGCCCTTCGTCTGGATTGACGTTATGGTATTCTAAATCCAAGCTCTGGAGCCATGCGTCGTTCCAAGGAATGTCTTCTTCCGCCGCGAAAGTTTGCAGTAGCCATTTCTTCGCCACCCAATCGAGCCGATCAACGAGTGTCATGGGATCCCTTTCAAGTGCGTTGAGGGTATCTTCCCATTCAGTGAGCACCCAGTCAGTTTCAGGTAGGGACGAGGTAACCTCGCCCCTACTGAGATGCTTCTGTGCGAGGGCAAGGTACTGGCGCTGATGGTCAATAGCGGACATTGTTTTCCCGTCTGCCGTTATCACGATCCAGCGATACGTCTGATCGTGGGATACAGTTTTGATTGTATCAATCGGATTTGCGAGTATGAGACTCTCAGGAATCTTGTCCTGTTCAATGAGTGTAATGACGAGCGCGGTTGTCCCGACTTTGAGTGCGGTTGCGTACTCAGACATATTTGCGTCGCCAGCAATCCCGTGGAGTCTGCGATATTTC
>JAJECD010000235.1 GCA_022822215.1 Candidatus Poribacteria bacterium
CAACCTGTCTATGAAAGACAGAAACATCGAATTCAGGATGAAATTTATCAACTTGAATTGGAAGAATCGACGTTAACCTCTGTTCAGAGAATTAGGAAAATCGCTACTGAACTCGGAATGGTTGAACCTACCGAGACCTCACAGATTATTTGGGACAAGTAATTTCGATTTCTCTCTTTTCTTTCCTGAAAGGATCCGAAACTATCTTGATTTAATATATGATAAACAGAAAAAAGGACTCATATTTATCTATACGTCGTCTTGTTTTTACATTTATTCTGATGCAGGTCGGGTTTCTGTTGTTAGTGGGGAAACTATTCCAGATTCAGGTCTCTGGGGGTGATTTACATCCCGAAGCGAATACGCGCGACTGGCTTTCTCCCCGTACAGCAGAAATAAAACGTGGAAAAATTTTTGATAGACACGGAAACGTTTTGGCACTCAGTCGCCATAGTTTATCTGTTTATGCGGATCCAAAATATATGAAGATGGATCCACTCACAGCTGCACAAAAATTGGCACCCATTTTAGGGAGTTCCGAGGCAGAGCTGCTTTCCCAACTCCGTCGAAAGGATAAGCGATTTGTCTGGCTAAAGAAGGGTCTTGATTACGGACGGCTGGATGAAATTCGGGCAATTGAGAAAGATATCCGCGGTATAAAATATGAAGTTGAACAGAAGCGTTCTTATCCGAAAGGTAAACTCGCCGCTCAAGTCATTGGTCACATTAACGACCAGAATATGGGTGAAGGCATTGAATATCAGTATAACAATTATCTACTGAACGCCCAGGCGCGGCAAGCCGCCCATCGTGCAGCTTTGGCTCGCAATGAACCGATAAACTTACTGACGGATGGCAACTCCACCAGTGATTACGGATACAGTGTTGTTTTAACGCTTGACGAGTACATTCAATATATCGCTGAAAAGGAGTTAGCCGCAGCTTGTCAGCAGTGGAACGCACCACGCGGGACAGTCATCGTCTTGGCATCAAAAACAGCAGAAATCTTAGCACTTGCCAGTTACCCATCTTACGATCTAAATACCTACGTACATGCCAACGAAGAGGCGAAACGCAATATTGGGGTCTGGTTCGCGTATGAACCCGGATCGATTTTTAAAATTATCGCGTCCTCTGCTGTCCTCAATGAACGGATCATGACATCTGCGTCGACAGTTTTTTGTGAGCATGGACGCTATCGACTCTCGAACGGTAGAATTATTCGAGATGTTTCAGGGAAAGGATGGCTAACCTTAGAAGAGGTAATACACAAATCCAGTAATATCGGGATGATTAAAATTGTGAAGCGGTTGGGGCATGAGGACTTTGCGACTTACATTGAGAATTACGGCTTTGGAAAAACAACAGGCGTCGATCTCCCCTATGAACACAGCGGAAGCCTTTTTGCAGTCAAGCGTTGGGATACCCATTCCCTCGGTGCTGTGCCTTTCGGACAGGGGATTATGGTGACGCCGCTTCAGATGCTAAGCGCATTGAACGTCATCGCAAATGATGGTAAACTCCTCCGTCCACACATTACACGAGAAATTCGAGACAATAGCGGGAAAGTTATTAAAAAGATGTATCCCATTGAAGTTCGACAAGTACTGCGCCCGGAAGTCGCAAGGCAAATGGCAGACATACTCGTCGGAGTCGTTGAAGGCGGGAGTGGGCGACGCGCACGTGTTGAAGACTATAAGGTCGCAGGAAAGACTGGAACCGCGCAAAAAGCTGAACCAAATGGCAAGGGGTACCTCGGCAAAGAAATTATGTCTTTTATGGGGTTCCTGCCTGCGGAGAATCCTGTGATTTCAATAATCGTCATGCTTGATGAACCTACAGGCGCACGCTTCAGTGGGCAGATCGCAGGACCTCTCTTTCAAAAGGTGGCCACGCAAACGATACAATACTTAAAGCAAACTGAATTTTTCAGCCCTGAGATTCAAAAAACTTCCCAATACGCACCCGTTCTAACAGAAAAAACACCAAAACAGAACCTCACTGTGGAAGGAGGCGGGTTGTGAAGCTTCGCACGCTGCTCCATGGATTGAATATTGTTGCTACTACCGGACCGCTTGATATGGATATTACCGGGATCGTTAGTGATAATCGAGAGGTCAAACTTGGTAACGCTTTTGTCTGCTATCGAGGTATCAGTGTTGACAGCCACACCTTCATTTCCGATGCGATTCAAAAGGGAGCAGTTGTTGTTATCGGTGAAAAACCGATTGCTGAACTAACGGTACCGACGCAGCAATTTACATACGTCCAAGTCCCTAACGGGCGACGCGCAATATCCTTGCTGGCTGCCAATTGGCACGAAAATCCCGCAAAACAACTCAAACTCATTGGCATTACAGGCACAAACGGTAAGACATCAACAGCACATCTCATATATGCGATACTCAAAGCGAGCGGACGAAAGGTGGCACTCATTGGGACTGTTGGGCACCGATACACGAACGCCCGCGGCATTGAGAAGAAACTACCGGCTTTTCTCACAACCCCTGACGCCTTTGCCCTCCATGCCCTCTTTAAGCAATTCGCTGAAGAAGGGGTCGAATACGTCACGATGGAAACCTCCTCGCAAGGATTGGCACTGCAGCGACTCGCAGGACTGAGTTTCGATACAGCCGTCTTTACCAATTTTACACAGGACCATCTTGATTATCATCAAACAATGGAGGAATACCTCAAAGCGAAGCTAATGCTGTTTGAGCAGCTCGGGGATGACGGGGTCGCTGTTTTGAACGTTGATCTGCCTGTAACAAAGCGTTTCTGGCACGTTTGCGCGGATTTAAAACGTTTGATGTATGGGTTTAATCTGCATGCAGATTTACGTCCCGGAGATGTTGAACTCTCTCGTAGCCGATTGGCGTTTACAGCATTTACGCCGCCTGGCAAGTTCCCAGTGGCACTGCGATTGCTCGGTGAGTATAATATTTACAATGCGCTCGCTGCGATTGCTGTTGGTGTCCGTTATAATTGTTCTATTGCGGCGATTCAGGAAGGGCTCGCTGCTACTGTTGTACCGGGACGATTTGAACTCGTAGACAGCGGACAAGACTTTGCGGTTATCGTTGATTATGCACATACCCCCGACGGGTTGGAAAATATTCTGACTGCAGCGAAGCATATCACGGAACGTCAACTGATTTCTGTCTTCGGATGTGGAGGGGATCGCGATAACGGGAAACGCCCGAAAATGGGAAATATCTCAGCCCGAATCGCTGATTATAGCGTGATTACTTCCGACAATCCGCGCACTGAAGACCCTGATGAAATCATCGCACAAATTGTGTCAAATTTGCCACATGACGCAAAATATGTGTGTATTTCGGAGAGGCGTGAAGCGATTCAGCACGCCATCGCGGCAGCAAAATCGGGGGATGTCATTGTGATTGCAGGTAAGGGGCATGAAGATTATCAGGAAATTCACGGTGAAAGATTCCCGTTTGATGATAGGGTTGTGGCTGCAGACTTTTTGAGGATGACGTCTGAGTAATACCTTCGTTGTCGGCATTCATCTAAAATTTATTACAGAACCTGCTTGGGGCTGTGAAAGGTTTCTTAATGATCCAGAATCTGCAAGGACAACGGACGCAGCAGCTCATACTTAATAATTTAAAAATCTCATATCAGGTTGCGGGGGATGGCAAGGTCGTTCTCCTCTTACACGGTTGGGGTGGCGCAGCGGCAAGTTTTCAGCCGGTTTTTGAATGGTTGGCACAATCCCACAAAGTCTACGCACTGGATTTGCCCGGCTTCGGCGAAAGTCAGATACCTCCAACGCCATGGAACACGTCCGACTATGCGCGATGTGTCGCAGCTTTTTTAGATAAATTTTGTATTCCAAAAGCACACCTCATCGGACACTCTTTCGGCGGTAGAATTTCAATCATCCTCTCAGCCGAGTATCCTGAAAAAGTGGATAAACTTATTCTTGTTGATAGTGCTGGGATTAAGCCGCCCCGAACTGCGAAATACTATTTTCGCGTCGGTATAGCAAAAATCGGTAGGTTATTGCGCCGGTCTGGAAAGTATGGAAATCGCCTCGCAAATGCTGTGTCTCAGCGGACGGGGTCCAAGGACTATCGAGAGGCTGGCGATATGCGTGCTACGCTCGTGAAGGTTGTCAACCAAGACCTACGTCCGCTCTTACCCCGAATAGTCGCATCCACGCTGTTAATCTGGGGTGAGAACGATAAAGATACACCTGTGTCCTTCGGACGGATTATGGAGAAAGAGATACCTGACGCTGGGTTGGTTGTCCTAAAAGAGGCAGGACACTTTTCATATCTTGATAAATTTCCGCAATTTTGCCGAATTGTAGCAAGTTTCTTGAAAATCGAAAACCCAATTTAAGAGTTAGAAAAATGGAAACAGTAAACACTACGCTTTTCTACTTCGCAACATTAACCTGTGTCGCGAGAGCGGTCGTCAGAACGGCACGTGGGCTTCATATACTTCAACTCGACGGTTATAAAACAGGTCGATACCTGAAGTGGATAGGACAGCATCTAAAAAACTGCTTTGAGATCAGAGAGATCCTCATCGTCGGTGGCTTACTGATTCTTGCCGGCGTTATATCTCCACTGTATCCGCAGTATCACAGTGCTTGGTTTTTCCCAGCCGTGTGTATCGCTTGGAGTGGATTCCAAATTTATATGCTCACACGCCGAAAGCACGTTGAGGCGAAAAAGCCGCTCGTTTACACAGCACGCGCGAAACGCGTATTCGGACTATCAATCGTTCTACTTGTGGGTTTGGCAGCCGCGACTGTCTTCACAATGAAGGGGAGTCCTTGGCGCGTCGCAGCCTTTCTGTTTAGTGAGGTAAGCGTGGTCAATTTAACATTCGCGAATCTGCTTATCTATCCTTTGGAACGAACGATAAATGAGGCGTATCTCTTTTCGGCAAGGAAACGGATTAAAGCACTCAATCCCAAGGTCATCGGAATTACGGGGAGTTATGGCAAGACGAGTACGAAGTATATTTTGCATCGAATTTTGTCCGAAAAATTTAACACTTTAATGACCCCCGATAGTTACAACACGCCAATGGGTATCTGCAAGGTCATTCGAGGGCAACTTGTCGCTGAACACGAGGTATTTGTCGTCGAAATGGGTGCCTATAAACGTGGCGACATCCGCGAGTTGTGCAATTTAGCCTCACCCCAAATTGGCATTCTCACAGCTGTCGGTCCCCAACACTTGGAGCGGTTTAAAAGCATAGAGAATATCGCCAAGACAAAATATGAACTGATTGAGTCGCTGCCATCCGGTGGACTCGCAGTTTTCAATTGCGACAACGATATCTGTGCTGAACTTGCTAATAAGCGGGAACAGGGCGGCAATCCGGTGTTCCGCTATGCCACAGAACCCTCTTCCAGAGTTGAGGCTTCTAAACATCTCCAGCTAACTGCCACCAACATTCGACACACCAACGATGGACTCACCTTCACAGTGCATCCGCTTGTTGATACGCAGGAGGCTACCGAAGTAGAGATTCGTACCCAACTTTTAGGTAGACATAACGTATCCAATATCCTTGCCGCAATGGCAGTTGCAATAGCGTGTGGAATGACGCTTGAGGAAATTCGCGCAGCAGTTGCGAAGGTTGAACCTGTACCACATCGTTTACAGTTGGCATCTGGTGCCGGGGGGGTCATGATCATTGACGATAGTTTCAATTCCAACCCTGTCGGTGCCAAGGCAGCACTTGAAGTACTCTCTGAGATCGGAGACGGGAAAAAGGTCTTGGTGACACCCGGTATGGTAGAACTCGGTGAGAAGGAGTACGAGGAAAATAAGAAACTTGGCGAACGTGCTGCCGATGTCTGTGATCTCGTCATTTTAGTCGGACCTCTGCGGACGCTTCCAATTTTAGATGGCTTGAAAGCCGCCGCGTATCCGAATCAACAGATCATTGTTGCACTCAACTTGGAAGAGGTCAAAAAACATTTGGCAACACGCGTACACCCCGGGGATGTTGTTCTTTTTGAGAACGACCTGCCAGACAACTATAATGAAGAAAGAGCGTCCTCCTAATATTGGTATTTCAACTTCCGCTGAATGCCACATGAACATTCAGCGTTGGTTCTCTAAAATTAGTAAATATCCTTTTGTAATTCAGAACCGGTTGGAATTAACCAGAAACCACCGTGAAACGTAGTGGAACGGTGACCAGATTTAATCGTTAAAAATATGTCAAAATACAATGTAGCCCTTATATTTGGTGGGTGTACACCTGAACACGAAGTCTCAATCGTAACCGCACATCAGGTTTACCTCGCTTTACAAGAAAACCATCATGTCATCCCAATTTACGTCACAAAGAACGGAGACTGGTTAACAGGCGATGCCCTCCGCGATTTATCCGCTTTTACTGACGGAACGCTGCCCGATCCTTCCGATTTTGACAAAATTACTATCGAATTTCACCCTGAGCCAAAATTTGTTATTACCAGCAGACATTGGATCGGCAAGAACGTTCAGAAAAGGACGCGCCTTCCTATAGATATTGTCTTTCCAGCGATACACGGCATGCATGGTGAGGATGGAACGCTCCAAGGCTTACTCGAACTGATGAACCTACCTTACGTCGGGGCAGGCGTTGTCGGTTCCGCTGTCGGTATGGATAAGATTATAATGAAAGCGATTCTGAATGAAAACGCGCTGCCAGTGCTTCCATATCTGTATTGGACGCGTCACGACTGGGATACCCGACGCGAGGCGGTTCTCAAAGAGGTGGAGGCGGTGCTATCCTATCCACTCTTTGTCAAGCCTGCAATGAGCGGGTCAAGCATCGGGGTCAGCCATGTTGAAAATCAAGCCGAACTCTGTGCCGCTGCCGAAGTCGCGGGACAGTACGCACGTAGGATCCTCGTCGAAAAAGCTGTTGAGAGACCTCTTGAAATCAATTGTGCTGTCATGGGACTTCATGAACCTATGCCATCGGTTTGCGAGCAGCCTGTCTCACAAACCGATTTTCTGAGTTTCGATGATAAATATATCCATCAGGAGGGCGAAAATGCAGGAATGGCAGGTGCGGCGCGTAAAATTCCTGCACCCATTTCTGAAGAACTCACGTCACACATACAAGGTCTTGCTGCCCACACTTTTCGGGTCTTGGATTGCGCAGGGGTCGCGCGTGTCGATTTTCTCGTGGATGCAGCGCATAACGTCTATGTGAATGAAATCAACACGATTCCTGGCTCCTATAGTTACTATCTGTGGAACCATCAGGATATTGAATTTCCAGAATTGGTATCCGAACTTATTGATCTGGCATTTAAGGCACATGCCCAGAAGAATGCGCTAACCTATACTTATACGACGAACCTCCTAAGCCAAACCGGTGCGAGTCTCGCTAAGTTGAAAAACGGAGTGAAACTTGGAGGAACGACGTAATGTGCTGCTGGAAGCGTTATCGTTTTTTGTAGGGAAATATGTTTTACCATCTCCTATATGAAAACCTCGTTGAGATCTTTTCACCATTCAACATTTTTCGTTATATCAGTTTCCGAGCCATTTACGCAACAGCGACTTCGCTTATCATCGCTCTCGTCTTGGGACCTTTTATGATACAGCGGCTGAAGCAGCTACGCATCGGAGAACACATTCAGGAGGAGGTCGCAAACGCTCAAAAAAGCACTGAAAATCAAAACAAAGCCGGGGTCCCAACGATGGGAGGCGTGCTCATCATTGTCTCTGTTTTGATATCGGTCGTCTGCTGGTCGCGGTTAGACCAACCCTATATCTATTTGATGATCTTGACAACGCTTTGGTTTGGCGGACTTGGATTCCTTGATGATTATAGCAAACTTGTGAAACAGCAGTCCTTAGGGCTTCGTGGATGGCATAAAATTGGACTTCAGACCGTAGGTGCCTTGGCGATCGCAGTGTATCTTTACCAGTGGGGGGCTGCTCACGGCGGAGATGTTGTGACACGTTCTTCGCTGAGTCTGCCATTTTTCAAAGAACTACATCCCGATTTACGGATATTCTTTATCCCGTTCGCGACATTGGTGATCGTCGGGGCATCGAATGCTGTCAACCTGACAGATGGGATGGATGGGTTGGCGATCGGGTGCACACTCTTTGTTGCCGGAACGCTCGGCATCGTCGGATATATGACCAGCCACAGCGAGATTGCGGCGTATCTAAACATCTTCCATCTCCCCGTCAGCGGAGAGGTTACCGCAATTTTCTGTACGGCGTTAGTCGGAGCAGGCTTGGGGTTTTTATGGTATAACGGCCATCCGGCGCAAGTCTTTATGGGAGATACCGGATCACTCGCGCTCGGTGCTACCCTTGGAACCGTTGCTGTGCTTATCAAGCAGGAATTTCTGCTCCTGATAGTCGGCGCTATTTTCGTCGCAGAGACACTGTCGGTTATTATTCAGGTTTGGTCGTTCCGTACATTTGGCAAGCGTGTGTTTAAGATGTCACCGATTCACTACCACTTCCTACTTTCCGGATGGAAAGAATCCAAAGTCGTTATCCGATTCTGGATTGTCGGGTTTATATTGGTCTTGATCGCTTTAAGTACCTTGAAGCTGAGATAAAATAAACCGTTTTATACGCATAGCGCATATATATCAGGCTTTTTCTCAAAAGAAATACTCTCGCTGGGTCTTGGAACAAAAAATGAGCTTACAAGGGAAACATGTTACGGTTTTTGGCTTAAATCGGAGTGGTCTTGCCGCTGCGAAGTTGTTGCATACACAGGGCGCGGTTGTCACTCTTACAGATACGCGAACATCCGAAGCGTTGTCAGCCGAAATTGCTGCGCTCACTGTGTTTTCTGAACCCGGCGATATCCAAAAATATCTGGGAGGGCATCCTACAGAATGCATCGCTGAGGCGGATTTCATTGTTGTTTCACCAGGCGTGCCGCTGGATATTCCGATTCTATGTGAGGCGCGGGCGCAAAAGATTCCAATTCTCGCCGAATTAGAAGTTGCTGCAAGGATCTGTCCAGCACCGATTGTCGCTATTACGGGAACGAAGGGCAAATCCACCACGACACTGCTCACGGCGGCGATGTTAAAGGAAAGTGATCGGTTTACCACAGTCTGTGTCGCAGGAAACATTGGGGTCCCGCTTGCAGCAGAGGTTCAGAACCTCACAGATCAAGACATTGTTGTCGTTGAGGCGAGTAGTTTTCAGTTGGAAACTACTGTCACTTTCCATCCAGTGGTGAGTGTTGTGCTCAATTTTTCACGCGATCACTTGGATAGACATGGAACGATGTCTGCATATCGTGAGGCGAAACAAAAAATTACCGCGAACCAGACATCAGACGACTGGATGGTCCTCAACGGTTCGGATGCGTCCGTCAAGGACTTTGCCGCATCTACAGCGGCAAGTGTGGTCTATTTTACAGATGAAGCCGTGCGTGAAAAAACGGCGTTTTCGGGCGTGTTTAAGGACGGTTCAGGACTTTTTGCACAGTGCGATGGGGTGCAAGAGAGAATTTGCGATATAGTGGATATGCCACTGCCTGGGGCGCACAACTTACAGAATATACTCGCAGCAGCGGCGGTAGCACGAATCTTCGGGGTTACAGGAACCCAAATTCAAGCCGCACTCCAGAATTTCGATAGATCGCATCCGGCTTTAGCACACGCTTTTGAACCGGTAAGAACGCTAAATGATATTGAGTTCGTGAATGATTCAAAGGCGACAAACGTAGCCGCTGTCAAAGCGGCACTTGAATCAATACAAGGGTGTCAAGTTATCCTGATAATGGGCGGCTATGATAAGGGAAACGACTATACACCGCTCGCTGAAATCGTTCAAGATCGTGTTAAAGCCGCTGTTATGCTCGGAGAATACACGCAACAGATTGAGAAAACCCTCGCCAATACAACACAGATTGTGAAGGCAAAGACAATGGAGGAAGCGGTGCAGCTCGCCTATAGGCATGCCACACCTGATGATGTTGTGCTCTTATCACCCGCAAATGCCAGTTTTGATATGTACACTGACTATAAAGCACGTGGAACAGCCTTCAAGAAGGCCGTTCAAGCCCTTCAAGGCCTTAATTAGAGGATAAAAACGCTACAATGGCACGCAATTTACAAAGACGAGACCGCAATAAGCAGAACACCTCGGCGAATGTAAAGGCCGGACGCAGTTATTGGACAAATACGCGCCCCTATAGTGTCGTCGAAGAAAACCAAAGACGCGTGACCGAGGAAACTGCTGTCCCAAGACCGGGGCGTATGGATCGAGGTATAATCGCACTGACTTTCTGTCTCCTTGCCATCGGTATTTTGATGGTCTACAGTTCGAGCCATCTGCTCTCTTCAAGGCACTATGACGGCTACAGTTACCGGTATTTGCAGATACATATTGTTGCCTGTGTAATTGGCTTAACAGGGATGTTTGTCGCTTCCTATTTACCCTATAGATTTTATGCGAAACATGCCAATCTTTTTTTAATACTTGCCTTTGTAGGCTTACTCTTGGTCTTCGCGCCAAGCTTAGGCGCGAGTGTACAAGGGGCAGAGGGGGGACGGTTTAACCGTTGGATTCGTATAGGAAACTTACCTATCAATTTTCAACCCGTTGAATTCGCAAAAATAGCATTGGTCATCCATGTGGCGCATTTCATAAGCAGAGATCCAGAGCGCGTCAAGAGTCTCTTTAACGGTGTCTTGCCCAATATCTTGATTGTTGGTGCTGCCTTCGGATTGGTCGCAACTCAACCTGATTTTGGTTCTGCTTTCTTATTAGCGGTGACGGTTTGTATCGTTCTGTTCATAGGGGGCATCCGGATCCTACATACATTCGCACTCGTTGGGGTTGGCGGTGGACTCCTCAGCTTCCTCATCATTCGAGATCCTTATAGACTCAAGCGGTTCTTGGACTATTTTGCTATGTTGAAGTCACCGGAGGCAACAAATTATCAGTTAACCCGATCCTTGGATGCCCTTGAGGGCGGCGGGTTCCTCGGCGCAGGCATCGACAGTAGCCTGCAGAAAATATCGCGACTCCCTTATCCGCATACAGATTTTATCTTCGCAGTGCTCGGCGAAGAATTCGGATTCATTGGTGCTGTGACGGTAACAATCCTTTTTATGTTGTTTATATGGCGTGGACTGTATATTGCCCGACGGGCAAACGATCTCTTCGCATCTCTACTCGCTACCGGGCTTACAGTCCTCATCGGTTTACAGGCATTCATCAACATCGGTGTTGTGATAGGACTGTTACCAACAAAAGGTATTACGTTACCTTTTATTAGTTACGGCGGTTCGTCAATCGTCCTCAGTTTGGTAAGTGTCGGTATACTTTTAAATGTCTCGCGTACCACCAATTCGCCTAAGGAGTAACGTCGTCTGGCGGTTTCGTAGGTTTTATGCCACGCGATTCGGTAGATGCTGATAAGCTTAACCATGACAGATTCTAAATTTTACGATACAAATTTATCAGACGCAAATAGTCTCTATCAAACGACTGTCGAAAAATGGGCAACAGACAAAAAAGTCGTTATTGCTGGTGGTGGAACAGGGGGGCATATCTATCCTGCCATCGGGATTGCCCAGGCACTACAACGCTTGGATGCTACGGTGGATATTGTGTTCATCGGTGGTAGAGATCGCTTGGAGTCAAAGTTAATTCCACAGCACGGCTTCCGTTTCATGCCTATTTCTGTCGCTGGTTTTCCGAGACGCTTGACGTTACGGTGGGTGTCAGTTCTCTGGAAAGCCTTTCGCGGCCTCCTCCAGTCGTTGCACTACATGAAACAACTGAAGCCTGACATCGTTATAGGAACTGGCGGATACGTCTCAGGACCGGTGCTTTTAGCCGGTCTCTTGTGTCGAATTCCGGTAGCTATTCAAGAACAGAACGCTTCAGTCGGTTTAACAAACGGGGTTTTGGCGCGCTGGGCAAAAATGGCGTATCTCGCTATGGCGTCTGTTCACAACAGCAACTCGTTCCGACACACCCCAAGTGTCGAGGTTACGGGAAACCCGATTCGTCCTGCGATCGCCACGTTCGAGAAGTCTGAGGCGACGTATTGGAAATTCGGGTTGTTTCCAGAGCGGAAAACAATCTTTGTGATGGGTGGAAGTCAGGGCGCACATGCTATCAATGACGCGATTGTGGCGGCACTGCCGTATTTGCTGAAATTTGCCGATCAGCTCCAAATAGTGCATCAGACAGGTGCAGCGGAGGCAGCGGCTGTTCAGGCTGTGTATCACGACAAACTTGAATCGCATCCCGAATTGCGATATTGTGTCCAACCCTTTTTTAATACTATTGAGGAGATCTATAGTATCGCAGACGTTATGGTATGCAGGGCGGGTGGGATGACGGTTGCTGAAGTTACGGCTTGTGGCATCCCCGCAATTTTCA
>JAJECD010000016.1 GCA_022822215.1 Candidatus Poribacteria bacterium
GTATCCCATACAATCATGCCGTAGCCTTGCGCGTTCGACTTGGTAATCGAAGTGACTTTCCGCTTCTTATTTCGTGCCCGCGCTTGTTCAAACGCATAAGTGATAATTCGTTCACAACCGTGACGAGTAAATATCCCAACCTGCACACCGACTTCTTCGGGAAATCCTTGATACTGAAAACCACCGACGTTGGCATACTCACCTTCTGTGTTCTCCCGTATTACCACGAAATCAATCTCCCAAGCCTTTTTGTCCTTGAGCGGTGTGCTAATGCCCGGATAGAGGACACTTGGTCGCTCGCAGACGTACTGATCGAATCTACGTCGGATCGGCAGCAGAAGTCCATTGAGTGTAACGTGGTCTTGGATGTCAGGGTGTCCGACTGCGCCAAGATAAATCTGGTCGAATTCCGCCAGGGTATCAAGTGCATCCGGTGGCATCATGTGTCCATGCTTGAAATAGTAATCTGAACCCCAAGGCAACTCCACAAAGTCCCATTTGATGTCATATCTGTCGGCGATAGCGTTGAGGACTTTGAGGCTCTCTTCCATCACTTCAACCCCAATGCCATCGCCTCGAATTACCGCAATTTTGTACTCAGTCATGTTTTTCCCTTGTTAGTGTTAATATTGTGCTTGCGATGTACCAGAGTTTCGCTATGGATCTCTGCCCAAGTCTCAACTGCTCACTGTTTGAATAATATTTTAACCAACTCCGTCCGATTGTTCAACCCATTTTTTAATTTAGGCATTGCACAAGATGAAATTTCATGCTATGCTCTACGCAGAGAACGGCATTAGAAAATCAGAATAACTTCCAATGATAGAATAGAGGTAAAACTGATGTCAAATACGCAAGAAATTGGTTGGAACGCAGCCAGTAAAACAGGAGCCGTTGCAGCTGGTGGTGCAGGGGCTGTCGCGGCGGGGATCGAGATTCTGGAAGCAGGTGGTAATGCAGCAGATGCAGCGGCGGGAACAATACTCGCACTTAACGTTACAGATCACGGTGCCTGTTCTATTGGCGGTGAGGTACCGCTCCTTATCTATGATGCCGGAAAAGGGGAAGTGAAATCGCTCTCTGGACAAGGACGCGCCCCGCTTTCACAAGACGCTGTCGATTGGTACATGGAAAACGGTATCCCGAACGGGGACATCAAAATGGCACCCGTGCCGTCGGTTGTCGATCTCTGCACGACAACACTCAAACTGTATGGCACAAAAACATTTGAGGACATCGTGGATCCCACACTGGCACTGCTGGATGCTGGTGAGGCAGTCTGGCATGCTGATTTGGCGGCCACATTGCGTCGGATGGTCGAAGAAGAGCGGAGAACGTCTGGGAGTCGTGAGGAAAAAGTCCAAGCAGCCAGCGATCGTTTCTATGGACGGAACGGCACTGATACCGATATTGCCGACGCCTTGGAAGGTTTTTACATCGACAAAGGCGGCTTCCTTCGTAAGAGCGACCTCGCCGCACACGTTACGCTCGTTGAAGACCCCGTATCGGTAGAATATCAAGGGTATACGGTGTACAAGTGTGGTCCGTGGACGCAAGGTCCTTATCTCTGCCAGGCACTCCGGTTATTAGAAGGCTTCGACCTCAAAGCGATGGGACACTTCTCAGCAGACTATGTACACGTCGTCACGGAAGCACTCAAACTGGCGATGGCAGATCGGGACGCGTACTACGGCGACCCGGAATTTGTGGATGTTCCATTATCGACACTACTTTCCGATGCCTACACCGAAATCCGACGACCGCTAATTGATATGCAAAAAGCCTCACTCGAAGCACGACCTGGCGATGTAGAGAACATGCAACCCTTAAAATCGGACGGTGCTTTCAGACCCGGTGTAGGTGGCACAACGACGTGCGTTGTTGCTGACCGTTGGGGAAACGTCGTCTCTGCGACACCGAGTGCTAACGTCTATCATGCAGGCGGCACAGTCGGTCCGACGGGTGTCAGTTATGGCAACCGTCTGCGGAGTCTCAACACAACGCCAGGGCATCCGAACTGCATTCAACCCGGAAAGCGTCCGAGAATTACGTTGACACCTACGTTGGTGCTTAAAGACGGTGCTCCGATTTTGGCGATTAGCGTTGCCGGTGGAGACCTGCAAGACCAAGCGACGATGAATCTATTGCTTGATTTCGTTGCGTTCGATATGCTACCGGAAGCTGCTGTCACAGCACCGCGTTTTGCGACTTCGCATCACGAGGATTCGTTTGACCCGAACCCGAACCGTATAGAGACATTCGGGCAAGCGGGTTCGTTGACCATTAATGACAGCGTGAGCGAAAGTGTGCGGCAAGAACTCGCCAATCGCGGGCATCAAGTCAGGGCACACGGCGGTGCTATTGCTGCACCTTCCATGCTCTATATCAATAAAGATAATGGGACGTTTTATGCTGCCGGGGACCCGGCTGCCGGGAGGCATGCTGCTGGATTAGAATAAAATGCGTCTGGAAATAGACTGAGACTACCCATCAAAATCCCCGCGCAAGATACGCTCGGAAGGGGATAACGCGTCCTCGTCGTCCAACGCTACCTCAATCTCGGATTTTTTCCATAGGGGGCCGACGTGCATCATTTTAAACGGTTCCATTTCTGTGTTCCCATGAACCTTGCGACACACATATAACGATTCCTGAGGAACAAGATCGGGCAGCAGCGATGAATGTGTTGTTACAATGAATTGAACATCCTCAAGAAGCATACGCGTTTCTAAGAACCGAGCAATGCGTTGAATCCTACGAGGATGAACGCCATTTTCTGGCTCCTCAAATCCTATCAACGTCGGAGGCTTTTCGGCACCGATGAGTGCCAAGAGTCCTAAAATTCGGAGGGTCCCCTCCGATAAGAGGCGGGCGGAAATCCGCTTTTCGCCTTCGCGCAGATTCAATTCGACCTCACCTAATTCGTTAACGCTGACCTCAATCCCTGTTATTGATGGAATCATGGCATGGAGGGATTTCTCGACGGATTCAAATTGTCGCTTATTAAGAGTCTTCAAGGTATTGAGAAAGGCTGCGAGATCCTCCCCCATTGATCCAATATTGTGAACTGCTTTGACGGGATTTGGGAGCCGCATTTGTTCTCTTGGCTCAAGGTAGAAAGTAAGCCAATTCGCCAATTCTCGCTGCATTGCAATCAAATGGGGATAATGGGGCGGGTAGTGCGATCTTGAAAGGATACTGTAGTCAAGGTAGCGTTCATAGTAGAGCGGATGTGCCTGTCCCTCCATCCGTAAATGCAACCGATTTTCCATTCGTTCTAAGAAAGGCTTTCTGCTCTGTTTTGGTTGCCCCTCGTCGGTTAATGCTGCGAGATATTCGTCTGCGACGCGCAAAATTCCTTGCTTCGGGAGCATTTCAATCTCAATCCGATACCGCAAGTCTTTCTCACGCACGGGCGGCAGCCGGTCTGAAGCAGGTTTATTTGCAGTTTCTGTATTTTTTGCTGCTGTCTCCCTTATTTCCTGAATACGCTGATTGACACCTTCAATAACAGCAGTGGAAAGTTGAACGTCCACCTCTATACTAAACGAGACAATCTCCTTTTCAAGGAGGCTCTTGATACCTTCATCTCCGAAAGTGAATGATTCCAAGGGATGTCCTCGGTATGGAGGTTCAAATACGTCTTCCAAGGTTTGGCAGGTCGTTATCCGAGACAAAAGTTGCAAGGCGTCAAGGAGATTGCTCTTGCCTGAAGCGTTGGGACCTACAAGCACAGCAAGATGCCCAAGGTTTAGTTCAAGATCCGTGAGTGATTTATACCCTTGAATTTTGATTCGCTTCAGCATAGGATGCCTCCATTCAATACCCAAGGCTCCGTAGGTATTCTCGGTTTACCTTTGCGGCTTCGGCTGGCGGCCGCGGTGGATACGGACGGTCGAGTTCTACGGAGACCCATCCTTCATAACCGACGGTTTCGAGTGCTTCCAGCGCAGCTTTGACATCAAGGCCGAGGTTTCCCGCACCGAGTTCAGCAAAACGCGCCTGCTCACCAAAGCGTTGCGTCCGATAATCCCAAGTTTCAGGATCGTCGGCATGGCAATCCTTGAGATGGACATGTCCAATCCGATTCCGCAAACTCTCACTCTCAAAAACTTGCATCGGGTCGCTACCAGCAGCGAGCATGTGCCCTGTATCAAACAGCAACCAGAGACTCGGTGCCGCTGCCAAGAGGCGTTCGGCATCCTCAACGGTTTCCAACAAAGTGCCGAGATGTGCGTGATGGAAGCCTTTGATGTTATGTGCATCACAGAAAGCGAGCATCTCATCTAACGTCCGGGCGGCATTCTCAAAATCGGCATTGCTCGGGTCGGGGCCGCCCCATTCTGAACGCCTTAATGAAGGCACTTCTGCTGCGTCGTTGCCCAAAGCGATGTTGAAGCGGACTCTATCCAGTCCGGCACCCCCGGCATTGACGATGTGGAGTCCGAAACTCCGCGCAAGCGTCGCCATCTCAACGAGTTGTTCAGAACTCTCAATGCCTAAACCTTCGACCCCGTCCCAGCCGGCATCAGCAACTTCACGCAATACTTTTTCTGGATTGTCTCGCTGTTCGCCTCTAAACTGGATGAGATGACAGGCAAGTTTGAATTTGCTCATGAATGTCCCTCCTTATTTAACCAACTGATAAATATAATTTCTTTCCAAGCACCTCTGCATACTTACCCAAAGTTGATAACCTAACGTCCTCCGCATGGTTTTCCATTTTTGAAATAGCAGATTTTTGGGTATTCAACTTTTGCGCCACCTCTTCTTGGGTTAAACCAGCCTCTTCACGAGCTTGCCGAAGAAGAACACCGATTTTGAATTCAAAGTAACCAGTTTCGTAATCCTTAGCAAATTCAGCATCTCTGGCTTTACGTTTCTCGACATACTGTTTTAAGTCGCTCATTTAGACTGTCCTCTTATTGAGTGCTGTTAAAGACAACTTTCGGTCAGAGTTCTGATACAACCACACCTTCATGTTTTCCTTAATAGCAGCCCACTCGCTATCCAACATCGAATACCAAGCGGTGTCTCTGTTTCGACCTTTTACGATTATATGTTGCCTGAAGATACCTTCAAATTTAAAACCGAGCCGTAGTGCGGCTGCCCGGGAACGTTCATTCAGGGAATCACATTTCCATTCGACTCGGCGATATTTTAACCTATCGAACGCCTCACAGAGCATGAGATACATGGCTTCCGTATTTACGTTTGACCTCTGGAAATCTGGCGAATACCAAATATGTCCGAGTTCCAAGCGACGCATATCCGAAATGATGTTGAGAAAACTGACCATACCAATTCGTTGTTTCGATTCAAGATGATGGACGGTAAAGAAGAGCGGATCCTCAGATTCAGCGCCTTCCTCAAGCCATGTTTGCATGCTGCGCTTGCTGTCAAAAGGACCATAACTCATGTAGGTCCATATCTGCTCCTGTGTCTGTGAACCGTGTGAGTGTTCATAGAGTTCTGCAACGTCGGTTTGCGGGTTGACTGGTGATAGCCTAATGAATTTACCTTCATAGTCTGTCCTATGAGGTAAATCAATATGCGTAACAGGCTCGACGACATTTCCTACTGGAAGAGACGATTGTGTCATAGTAATTTCTTTTATCGTTTACGAACAATTAGAGAGTTGAAGATCCTATCTTCATGCGGTTCTAATCGTCGGTAGTACTCCAATCTAAATGATTGTTGTAGGACTTCAAGGAGTGCCTCCGTCTTCCAGAAAGAGAAAAACCGTTTCGGTTCATATCTGTCTTTTTCCCAGATACCCTCAAAATCTTGGTCTCCCCATAGACCGAGATACATTAAACCGTCTTCGTTGAGTCGACCAGTGATTAGACGCAAAACCCGATCAAAATCCCGTTTCGGTATGTGCAGGAGACAATTCATGGTATAGACTGCATCAAAAGTCTCGTCAATTTCGTCGAGATCGTAGCAATCCAAGACTCGCGCACGGATACCCTTTTCCGTAGTGAGTTCCACCATTGTCGGTGTATTGTCTACTGCGAAAACTTGGAGTCCTTGACTTTGAAAAAACTGTGCATCTTGACCGTGACCACACCCAATTTCAAGGAGTGTCTCTCGTTTCTCATCCTTTAAAAATCTGAGAAATTCTGACCGTTCTTGTACCTTGAACTTGTCAGGCGAGTGAGATGCCCTTTCATGCGCGTACTTTTCGTACGTCTTAACGAGTGCGTCAGTGAATTGCATCGTCTCAGTAACTCCCTCTGGTATGCCAATCGGCACTTTGACAATCAAACGGAGGTTA
>JAJECD010000148.1 GCA_022822215.1 Candidatus Poribacteria bacterium
GTGAATGCCATTAAGGCATTCATACCGTTGATTCTAACTGACAACCGACAACCATTCAAAAGGAGTTCTCCATGAACTACGCCCAAGTCTTAAATGAATTGGAAACTTTGGTCAACGAAACCTTCGCACTTTGGGAACACAATCGCGTCGGTTTTCAGTGGCGACATTACACATGGAACCACACCATGCGTGTACGTGCGCTGAGTATGGAACTCGGTGCGCGTGAAGGCGGTGATGTGAAACTGCTTGAAGTTGCCGGCACGCTACATGACATCACCAAACGCTACGACGGTGTTATCTTGACAGATGACAACGGGCAGCGTATCCTCGACCATAACGGGTTCTGGTTAAACGAAACTCTCACGCCTGCCGGTCAGAACATCGTTACAGAACTCTACGATAAGCACGATCTCCACGGCACAGTCCATCATGAATCTGGGGCAGTCATTACAGAGAACATATTGGGGATGTACGATTTTGAACCCGATTTCGTACAAGCCGCAACGGCTGTCGTCCTCGCACACCTAAAGCCGATGAATCTCACAGCGGAGGACTTTAAACTGCTCTACAACCGGATCGAGAATCAGGTCCTTTACGATGCTGATACCATGGATCCGAATGTCGGTTACACCGCTTTCTTCCGAAATATTCATATACATTCGTATTTCGCACTCCAACGTGGCAGCTTTGATTTGGAAGACTACGTGCGGAACCTACCGCGCTGGATTAATTCTAAGCAAGAATTCGTTGACAAACTCTTGACCGAATCTTCCCGCGAAGTCGCCCAAGCGCGACAGGATAGGAATCAACACCTTTTCTTGCAAATGGTAGATGAATTAGACGATATGGAGATAAACCGTAAATACGGATTGTTGGGTGTGATTGAGTACTTCGTCGGTGTAACCGAAGATCCGCACTTCCTGAATCAACTTGACTACCTACAAAACGAATGGCTTCCACAAAGACGACAATGGCTGGCTGAAGAAGAGAATGGCGCATCCGCACGCGATCGCGCCCAAGTCGCAATCGATCGGGTCGACGATTTTCTCACACTATTGACTCGCGAAAGCAAGGGAGAAATTTAAAGCACCGCTTACTAAGAAGGAGCCTTATCATGAACACCGCAACGGCAAGCGAAGGAACAAACGTTATTCAAATCCCGTATTCACCCGACCTCTATCGCTTTGATACGGCTGCTAAGGGAATTTCAGGGGGATTTCCAGCCGTAACCGAGGCGGACATCGAATACTTCCATCGGCACGGTTATCTTGTTATCAACGATGCCTTTAGCCCTACTGAAGTTGAGGCAGCGTTGGCGGGCATGACGCATCTCATGGACGGGAAGTGTCCTGATTTTCGGGCGATCCAATTTGAACCGAAACTCGTCAAGCAGAAGGACGCACTCGAAGGTCAGGAACGCCGTAACGCTATCCGAAAAATTTTCAACTTCGTAGACCACGAACCGCGTCTAAACGCAATGGCAACCCATTCCGGACTCCTCGGCGTTCTTGAACAAATTGTGGATGACACGCCCGAATTGTTCCAAGATATGGCACTCCTCAAACCCGCGCGCTATGGATCGGAAAAACCGTGGCATCAGGATTGTGCCTATTTCAATCTGCCGGAAGGGACGACGGTCGTCGGTGTATGGGTCGCTTTAGATGAAGCCACACCCGAAAATGGGTGCTTACACGTTATACCCGGATCGCATATTGAAGGACCGATGATCCATTTCAAACGACGGGATTGGCAGATCTGTGATACAGATGTACCAGTAGCACGAGATACGATGGTCCCGCTTAAACCAGGCGGCTGCCTCTTCTGGCACGGATTGACGCATCACGGAAGTCCGGTCAATCAATCCGATCAAGGACGGCGTGCGCTACAGTTCCACTATAAACCGGCAAGTGCTGGCGAAATCACGACCCAAGATCGTATGGCTGTCTACGGCAGTGAAGGGAAAGATGTAGATTGCTAATTTTTAATTATTAAATCTGGTCCGTGTGTCCGAAGTCCACACGGATACAAAATTGTTAAAAAACCTACTTTACAGACTGAAAAGGTTTTTTAACAATTAGACATCTGCCCTGACAACGGAAGGGCAGCCCAGATTCAATAGTTAAGAAATTTGTTCAGGGAACGGGGCACGGATGTCGTAACGTCCCTCTTCAAATACCGGTAACTTTCCACCTTCAACCAACAGGTCAAGCGGGTTAGGGCGCGTTGTTAAGGGGAAGGTTACGACGTTCTGAATGCGCAACGATTCATAAATCGCCATCAAGATTTCTATCGTGCAAAGTCCGTGTCTGCCAGCGTTCCGATGTTCTTCAACATCACCTTCAATCCAAGCCAACATCTCATCAAATTGATTCGGTTCCCCTTGGCGAGGTTCAATAACCTGCCAACCTGCGGCTTTGCTATTAAGCAATTCAATCGTTCCGTTGTCACCGCGACGGAGTTGTCCATCGTCTCCATAGACGACATCGCCTCGAAGCACGGGTTCCGGTAAATCACTTTCGTAGACCCCACGGATGCCGCCTTCAAAGCAGATTTCCGCCATACACAAGTCCTCTGTCCGGACTCGGCGTTCCCAGCGATCAGTGCGCCGTGCGACCTGTCCAATGAGCCATAACGGATCTGGATCACCGAGGATATAGCGCATTTCGTCAACTTCGTGCGTGCCGCGATTCAGGAGTCCGTGTCCATCGCGACGGAGCATCGCTTGCGGTTGTCCGATCGCGCCTTCTTGGATAAGCCGACGCGCTTCACAGTTCTGAGGACTGAAACGGCGTTGGTGTCCAACGACCAACTTTACATCGTGTTTGACACAGGCATCCATCATGTCTTGTGCATCGCCGACAGAAGCCGCCATCGGCTTTTCGGTAATGACCCCAAGGACACCGCTCTCAGCGGCAGCGATTGTCGGTTCGGCACGGACGCTCTGCCAAGTTGTGATGCTAACGATGTCTAAATCCTCTTTGTCGCACATCTCTCTGAAATCGGTATAATGGGTCGGGAGTGCAAATTCCTCAGCAAATTTCGCCGCTGAATCCGCGCTGATGTCCGAAGCCGTGACAACTTCTGCACGCCCCGTGCTCGTCCAATTATTCGCATGGGAACGTCCCATACCACCGCATCCAATAATTCCAATACGATATGTTTTATCTGCCATCTCTTCTACCTTATCCTTAATAAATAGATTACGAGGTCATATTTTAGCAAAAGTTGTGTATCAACGCAAGTGAATATAGCAAATCCTTTAGAGGTATTTGGTTTTCAGATAGAGCATGTCTACTGACAACCGATAACTGACAACCAACAACCAAAAAAACATGTGTCTTTTTTAACACAACGCCTTTGATAGACAACCCTTGTATTTACTACAGTTTGTAACAAATAGCCAATTGGCATCGTTTATGCTATAGAGAAAAATAAAATCCCTACATTCCACGACGCAGATTTGTGTAAGGAGTAAGGAGAAGGTGATGGAAAAATTAATTGTCAAAGGTGGAACCCGACTCGAAGGTACGATTCCGATCAGCGGTTCTAAAAACGCTGTCCTTCCGATTGCGGTTGCCGCTGCCATTCTCGGTGACGGGGTCAGCGTACTCCACAATGTACCAGACCTAACAGATGTCAATACCCTCCGTGCTGTATTGGAAGGACTTGGGGCAACAACAAAACTAAAAAATTCAACGCTCTATATTGAACCCATAAACCACTTGGAGTACGAGGCACCTTACGACCTCGTGCGGAAAATGCGCGCCTCCATTTACGTCTTGGGGCCGCTTGTAGCGAAATTGGGTAAAGCGAAAGTATCTTTTCCAGGCGGTTGCGCTATCGGACCGCGACCTATTGACTTGCACATTCGTGGCTTGGAACACTTGGGTGCCGAAGTAACAGTGCAACGTGGATACATCTACGCCCAAGCGGAACGTTTAACCGGCACAGAGATGTATCTCATGGGGCAATACGGACCGAGTGTCGGCGCAACGGCAAACATCATGATGGCGGCTACTTTAGCAGAAGGGACAACCGTTATCCGTGGTGCAGCGCGTGAACCCCATGTCTCTGATCTCGCCCATTTTCTGAACGCAATGGGTGCGGATATAGAAGGGATCGGCACCTCTGTCTTGACGATTCATGGTGTCAAGCATCTCCACGGGACTGAACACACCGTTATCTCGGACGATATCGAAGCAGGCACTTTCATGGTCGCTGGTGCTATTACGAAAGGCGATGTCTACGTTCAAGGCATCACCGAACAACAACTTCCCGCGGTTTCTGAAAAGCTCGTTGAGGCAGGCGTTGAGCTGGATTGGGATGCCAATGGTGTCCGCGTCACAACCCCGCGCGAGATAAGAGGCATTGATATCACAACGGCACCTTTCCCCGGCTTTCCGACAGATATGCAGGCGCAAATTATGGGACTGCTCTGCCTCGCAGCTGGAACCAGCGTTATCTCTGAAAATGTTCATACAGACCGGTTCATCCACGCCGCGGAACTAAACCGAATGGGGGCTGATATCATGCTTGATGGCAGTAAAGCCGTGATTAATGGTGTCCGCAACCTCAGTGGTGCGCCGGTGATGGCTTCCGATCTGCGCGCCGGTGCAGTCCTCGTCGCAGCTGGCATGGCAGCCGCTGGTGAAACCGTCGTATCTCGTGTGTATCATATCGATCGCGGATACGAATCTATTGAGCAGAAACTAAACGACATCGGGGCGAACATCACAAGAGTCAACGACTAAAATGGATAATGGCTGTCAGTGGTTGGCTATCGGTCAAGAGTCGTCTGGTAATAATCTCCGCCAACTTGGAATACCTCAGAAAGTGGTGTATCGTTACAGAAACCGCTTTAACTGACATCCGATTTCCGACACCCAAAAACCATAAAAAGGAATAGTTATTCAGAAATGTTGCGAATTGTTGTTACCCATACCGCAGAGGCTGACGCTTTCCTCTCGAAGTTGAACGCACGGGGTCAGTTATCAGATGAAAGCATCTTAAAAACAGTCCGGCGTACCCTGAGCGATGTGCAAGATGAAGGCGATAAAGCCGTTATTCGATATACTCGTAAACTGGATGCCCCGCGTATCTCAGTTAAAGAACTGAAGGTATCACAAGAGGAAGTCGCGACGGCATACGCAGAGGTGCCATCTGAATTCATAGACGCAATGACACACGCCAGAACAAACATCGAAAAATTCCATCAGAAGCAGCTACGGACTTCATGGCTGTCAACAGAACCCAATGGCGTGATGCTTGGGCATTTAATTCGTCCGCTCAGGCGTGTCGGTGTTCATGTGCCAGCGATCAGCCAACTTCTTGTCTCCTCATTGTTAATGAGCGTTATTCCTGCTACCGTTGCCGGTGTTGAAGAGATCGCCGTCTGCATCCCGCCGATGCGTAATCGTGAGATTAACCCTTACATGCTGGTTGCTGCCTCGGAATGTGGTATCCGAGAAATCTATAAATGCGGCGGCGCGCAAGCCGTTGCAGCGATGGCGTACGGCACCGATACTATTCCACCCGTCGATAAGATCGTCGGACCCGGAAATCTCTACGTCCAATTTGCTAAGAAAGAGGTCTACGGACACGTTGATATAGACAAATTAGCGGGTCCAAGCGAAATCCTGGTCATTGCTGACAGCACATCTGACCCAGATTACGTCGCCGCCGACCTTATCTCGCAAGCGGAGCACGGACCCGAATGTGCTGCGATCCTTATCACACCATCTCTCGGTTTTGCAGAACAGGTTAAAACTGCTATTGCGGTTCAAGGTGAATCTTTACCTCGCCACAATCTCCTCACGGAAGCATTTGAGAATTACGGTGTTGCCTTCATCACCGCTGACATAAGTGAAGCAATCGCTTTGGCAAATGAAATTGCCTCGGAACACCTCGAACTCCACATTGAAAATCCGATGAACTGGATCGGAGATGTCGTGAACGCTGGGGCTATCTTCGTTGGTCCTTATTCCCCAGAAGCCGTTGGCGACTACATCGCAGGACCGAATCATGTCTTGCCAACAGGAAATGCCGCACGCTATGCTTCTCCACTCAGCGTTGATGATTTCCTAAAGAAGACGAGTCTCATCTCATACACCAAGGCGGCTTTAGCGGAAGTCACCCCGGCAGTTGTTAAATTGGCTGAGGTTGAAGGGCTCGAAGGACATGCCGCCGCCATGAAAATCCGTTTTGAAGAAGACTAAATTTGCACCTACGGCAGTTGGGAATATAGAAAATGCTTTTCATTCCACTCAGTCTACTGTTCCACCTCTCCGAACCCAATATATCCAATGAGAAGCCTACACAACCGCCTGTCGCGACGTTCTCTATCGTCGGATGCGACCCAGAAACCGGGGCACTTGGGATCGCTGTGCAATCCAAGTTTTTCGCCGTCGGCTCGGTTGTCCCGTGGGCGGAAGCAGGTGTCGGCGCGATTGCCACGCAATCTTGGGCAAATACGACGTACGGACCTAACGGCTTAAAACACCTCAAAAGTGGGCTTTCAGCGGAACAGACCTTGGAACGTCTCATTGCTAATGACCCAGGACATGCAACGCGACAGGTCGGTATTGTCGATGCGAAAGGGAATGTCGCTAACTACACGGGCGATGAATGCAACGAGTGGGCAGGTGCCGTCTCAGGTAAACACTATACGGCACAAGGTAACATCCTCGCCGGTGAAGAGGTCGTTAAAGTGATGGGCAAAGCCTTTGAAGAAACGGAAGGTGAACTGGCTGACAAATTGATGGCAGCCCTTTTCGCAGGACAAGAGGCAGGCGGCGATACGCGTGGACAACAATCAGCCGCCTTGCTCGTCGTTCAAGATCACAGCGGCTATGGAGGCTTCAACGATCGGTACATCGATCTGCGCGTGGACGATGCCGAGAGGCCGATTGAAGAACTCCAGCGATTATTAAAAATTCACAAGCAAGTCGTGCCTCGATAGCGGCTACTGTCCAAACAACAACACGTAAAATTTACGCTTTATCAATCCTACCGAAAACAGATCATACCCTTCGGCACGATCCTTATTCTAATGATTCATCCAACACAAGCAAGGGCCGTCTAAAACGAGAGCGAATACCGTTCGCTGTTGATAAAACTGATGGCAAACGAATGATACGACGCTCTAACCGCCGCTTGCCGGGAATATCACTGATCACGATACCTATTAGCATCGTTAAAACCCCTTGACCGGGTAAGGGGATCTGGATGAAACCTACAACAATCAGCACTACAGCAAGCAGGTTTTTTAAGACCTTAAGAGCCAAATGTAAAACGGGGTACTTGACGGGGTTGACCTGTCTCTTCAGTAGGAAATAGTCAGATGGTAGGTAAGCAATGGAAAGCGTGCAAAAAAGGATGCTCACGATAAAACTCACGCCTGAGGCAACGCCGAGTGCCACGACATGCGCTTTCAACCACTCAAAGAGAATCAGACTGTAATTTTCTAACGTATCAGTAATCAACAAGGAAGTCTTCTCCTAATCACAATTCATCGGCGTGAAACCGCACCACCGTCAATTGTCATAATATCGCCACTAATATAGGCGGCTTCGTCGGAAGCGAGGAATAACACCGCCCCAATATAATCCCATACTGTTGCGCCCCGTTCCAGTGGCGGCATGTCTGCGGAAGCCTCCGGTAAATCCGGTAGGGTGTCATCGCCCGGCAGGTTTTGTGAAGCATTCATACCTGTTGGGGCACCACCACCGGGGGCGATTGCATTTACAGTGATACCGTGTGGACGAAGTTCTAACGCTAAACTCCGAGTGAGTCGATTCAGGGCGGCTTTACTTACACAATAACTGAGAACGCCAACATGTGACTCCTCGGCATAGATAGACGAGTTGTTAATAATACGACCGCGTGTCCCATCTGCTATCATCACTTGAGCGACCGCCTGTGCACATAACAAGCACCCTTTTACGTTAACCGCCATCACCTTATCAAATTGCGCTGGCGTTACCTCAAACAGCGGTTGTCTACTGAGGATTCCTGCGTTATTGAACAAGATATCGATGCGTTTAAAGGTCTCTACCGCTGTATCTACAGCGTATTGAACCTGCTCAGGCACGGTAACGTCCAGAGGCACGGCGATAGCCTTTCCGCCTCCGGCGCGCACTTCCGCTGCAACAGCCTCAGCACTTCTACCACCAGCGACGACCACAGCTGCGCCTTCACGCGCAAACGCTAAACATGCAGCCCTTCCGATCCCCAATGGACCGCCACCACCTGTCACAAATGCTACCCGATTTTCAAAACGCATTTTAAAGTTGCCTCTATCTATTTTTCTTTAATTTTCTGCTCATTTGCGTGAGTCTATTTTATCATAACGACTTCTCATTTTGCAAGGTTTCATTTGATTGATAATATAACTTGCGGAATGGGACTTCACATCCCTTAACTCACTTAACTTATAACCTACAACCTCTGTAAGAGCAAACTCCACCATACGCCTATAAAATTTTAGTTGACAAATAGTGATAAAAAAATTATTATAATATATAATATAGCGTCATCCATCAAAATCAAGTGTAACTTCACGTTTCATAAAGAAGGAAGGGATTCTTATATTGGAACGAACCCAAAAATCTATCCGTTGGTGGCCCCTTTTCATTGTTTTCTCTCTTGCCGTTTTGGGCATTGTGGTGACATGGATTCTGGACGCTGGCCATCGTCAAGACAAGATCGCCCTGACATTCGCGATTATCATACTCGCCGCCCTTTTGGGACTTTTATGGTTGTTGTGCTTTTCTCGGCTGCGATGGCGGACCAAGTTAATCACCTGCGCCATAAGTGCTTTGGGCGTTTTTCTCTTCGTAAATCTATTTCAGTTCAAAGGGTTCAGCGGCGATCTCGTTCCAATATTTGAATGGCGGTGGCAAGAGAACCCCTCAATCTTCCAAGCCGACTCCAATGGCATATCTGCGCCCCAAAGGCAAACAACAGACTATCCGCAATTCCTTGGACCGCATCGGAACGGTGTCGTTACCAGTATCAAGTTAAATCTCAATTGGGAGACACATCCGCCGAAGTTAGTATGGCGGAGGCCCGTGGGAGCGGGGTGGTCAGGTTTCGCAGTCGTTGGGAATACCGCCATTACGCAGGAACAAGAAGGCGACTGGGAAAAAGTTGTCGCCTACGACTTACACACCGGTGAGGTTCTCTGGAGTCATCAAGATCAAGCACGTTACTACGCCGCACCAGCAGGACTCGGACCGCGCGCAACACCAACGATTTCGGGCAACAGGGTCTATACTGTCGGTTCAACCGGCATTCTTAACTGTTTGGATTTTGAAACAGGTGAACGATTCTGGACAGCAAATACCTTTGAAGAAAACAGTGCAGAACCCCCGCCTTGGGGCATCAGTATCTCTCCACTCGTCCTTGATGACCTTGTTATCGTCAGTGCTGGTGGTGCAGTGGCTTACCACAAAGAAACCGGGGCAATCGCTTGGACGGGACACCGGACACAGAGCGGCTATAGCTCACCGATGCTGACAACTTTAGCTGGTACTGAACAAGTCGTTATCTTCAACCAAGGGTTAATCACAGCGCATGAACCGCTAACGGGTGAACTTTTGTGGCAGCAGCCGTGGGTGAAAACCTATGCAGAATGTGTCGCGCAGCCTGTGCCGCTTTCAGATAACCAACTCCTTGTGTCGACAGGCTACGGTGCCGGTGCTAAACTATTTCAAATTTCCCGTAACAATGCCAGCGAATTCAACGTTGCTACTATATGGGAGTCCATATACCTCAAAGCCAAATTTACGAATATTATTTTTTATGAAAATTACCTCTATGGACTGGACGACGGCATCTTTGCCTGCATAAATCCGGTTGACGGTAGGCGTCAATGGAAACGGGGTAGATATGGTCACGGACAAACGCTTTTAATTTCAGATGTTCTACTCGTCCTCACCGAATCCGGCGAAGTCGTTCTTGTAGAACCTGACCCTGAAAATCATAGAGAGCTTGCACGTTTCACCGCACTCGAAGGTAAAACATGGAATACACCTGCACTCGCCGGTTCCTACCTACTTGTAAGGAATGGCCGAGAAGCAGTGTGCTATGAATTGGCAATTAGAGAGACCCATCCAGAATGAAGCGAGGCTCACTACATCAGCACTTCGGCTTCAGTTTATTCTTGTATCCGGTGAGGATGGAAAGTGGGAACGGAAAAGGACAACACCATGTTCGGACGCATACGTAAGTTAAATATATTATTTCTTTGTTGTAGCATCGGAGTCTTACTCCCGATATTTACGCTCTCCGCGGCGACGTATAAGAACATTCCCAGGAGTCTTCAGAAGACAATTGATTCACCGCTTGAAGCCCACTTTGAACGGTACATCAAACGCCAGCGAAGTCGTAAAATCTTGGCTACAACGGATCGAACAAGTTTTGTTGTCTATGATATTACAAAGAATCGAAAATTGGTGTCGATTAACGAGAATCGGCAAACGATGGCAGCATCGCTCATTAAGAACTTCGTTATGCTCGCTTATTTCCATGAGGTCAGATACGGACGGCAAACACACACCGCCGTAAATAAGGGAAACCTACGCGCAATGATTCAGCGGAGTTCAAACCCATCAACAAACTATTTTATCCGACTCTTGGGGGGACCCGCACGCGTGAATCGGATACTCCAAGCCAACTATCCCTATTTTAAGCAGACTCGGATCGTTGAGTATATCCCCCGAAGCGGACGGACTTATAGGAATATGACCTCGGCGCGCGACCTAAGTCTGTTTTGTTTACAACTCTGGAAAGGACGACTCCCATATTCCGATAAGATGAAGTACTACATGAAACTTAAAAATGGGGATTATATCTTTAAAAATACCTACATCCCTTCATCTGTTGAGGTTTACAATAAAACCGGAACCGTCTATGGATTGGTCGGAGATGGTGGGGTATTGGTGCTGCGTGATTCAGACGGCAAATCGAGACCTTACGTCTTTATCGGAATGGTTGAGGATAGGACGAAAACGAGTCGGAGAAATCGGTGGCAATCCTTTACCACATGGAAAAATCGGCGCGCCAATATCTTGCGACGACTCTCTGAACAGGCTTATAAGTACATCTATGAAAAGCATTAGGGTGGCAACTTAGCACGCCGTTAATTGTTGCCATTTGGGTATCTCTATGCAACGTATCGTTGACATCGGTAGACGTATCGAACTCGTACCAATCGATCCGCATTTCCACGACATCACTATCGGACTCTATCAACAGCAATCGATTGATACGACCACAGGAAAAGAGACCCCTCTCTTTCTCGTCCATACCTACAGCCGTGTTGCCGGTGCTGCCGACAGGATTGAAGAGGTTCGGCAAGCGATGCAAACGCTCGGCGGCATGCTGAAAACAGCGGAAGGGCTCCTCCATTTCCCGTGTGGAAGGGCACATCAAGCCGCCTGTCGTCGCGTCTTTTTAGAAGCCTGCAAACTCACACCAGGAACCCGCATTGAACTGCGTCCGCTATGGACGCTTGACAAGAAATCACAACTCACTATCACGGTCAATTCCGTTGGAGACGGGATATATTCTGTCACGGCAGATGGCGACGGTAGAGGCGCAGCACGACGCATCGCTGCGATCGCAGGTGGGTTGGCGAAATTAGGAGAGATGAAAGACACCGGAGCCGATAACAAGGATACTGTCGATTTCGATTGCGGACATGCCCACGACGCACTCGTTGGACTCCTACTCACCCGTGCCCCAAACGTCAGAATCGCTATGCGAGAAGAGGAGATGAGTGCCTCGCGCGGGGTCCTCTCTGCCCCAAGTCAACAGATGTGAAATAGTTATAATTTGTAAGTTATAAGTTAAGCATGAACTCGTTCTAAGGATACAACTAAGTCTGAGACCTCGCTGCCCCAAAAAATGCCCTCTTTTGTAGCACAAACTGTATGAAGTTTCAATAAATATTTCGGTAATTCCATAATGGTATCCGGTGCGGTTAGGAAACCGCACCTACCGGGTCTGGGAAAATAAATATTACCGAATTAAATTCTGAAACCTCATTTAGTTTGTGTCCAGTATGGATAACCGTTCAAGCGACTTCAACCTCTAAATCAAACTCACAAAAAAATAGGGTTACACTCATGAAAGCGCAATCTGGCAAAATGAAAATCGCAATCGGTTTTGATTCAGGATTAGCGAATTGCGGATACGGTGTTGTCGCCCGCGGCGGTAGTGGGTTCGTCTGCTTAGCACACGGCAACATCCGAACCAAGTCAGATGCCCCGCGACCGGATAGACTTTTGAAAATCTATGAACACGCCACGGAATTGATAGCCGAATGGAACCCCTCCAAAATTAGCATAGAATCTGTTTATTGGAACCGAAACCAAACCAGTTGTTTACCGACTGCAGAGGTGATTGGGGTTTTGCAACTCGCTGCTGTCCAGAACGATGTTGAAGTCCTGATGCTCTCTCCGCAATCCGTCAAATCTGCTGTTACCGGTATCTCTAATGCCTCGAAAACACAGGTCATGCGAATGACTCAAAAACTCTTGGGTATGAAGAAGCCTGTCACACCCAGCCATGCCGCAGATGCTTTAGGGTGTGCAATCGCAGCACTCCTACGTAGAAACATCCCATCTTTAAGAAAACAAATAACGCACCGGAAACCTTGCACAAAAACCATTTTTAAAGTATAATAGATGAGGAAATCTCGCCAACGGTAAAAAGGTGATGGGTGTCTTTCTTCGATAATTAACCATAAAAAACAGAGGCAAAAAGTGCAAAATCAAACTACTAAATCCATGACAGGTCGTGAACGTGTCCTCGCCGCCCTAAGCAATGAACCCACCGATCGCACACCGGTTTGCAATCCTACATCTGTCGCGACCGTTGAACTCATGGATCTCGTCGATGCCCCTTTCCCACACGCGAATCGGGAACCCGAACGCATGGCGCGCCTTGCTGCGACAGGATACACCGAACTCGGATTCGACTCTATCATGCCAGTCTTCTCAATCATCCAAGAATCGAGCGCGTTGGGGTGCCAAATCCAGTGGGAGCAGAAGGACAACTGGCCCACTGTTAAGATGCGCGAACCCATCTGGGAAGATGTTGATGAAATCACAATTCCTAACGATTTCTTGACACATCCAGATACACAGTGTGTCCTTGAAGCGATTAAAATCCTAAAAAAAGAATATGGAGACGAAGTCGCTGTCATCGGAAAGACGATGGGACCTTGGTCGCTCGGTTACCACTGCTTCGGTGTTGAGCCGTTTCTCCTGTTGTCTCTTGACGATCCCGGTAAGACGAAACTTGCGCTTGATCGGATGAAGGAAGCGACTGTCCAATTCGGGATCGCACAAATCGAAGCAGGTGCCGACGCACTCACCCTTCCGGACCACGCTACTGGTGATCTCGTCAGTGGAGAGTACTACCATCGCTACCTCCGAGACCTCCACATTGAATTCGTTGAGCGAATCCCGATTCCCTTAATCTTGCATATCTGTGGACGTACAGTTGATCGAATGGAGTACATCGCACAGACCGGGATGGCAGCGTTCCACTATGACTCTAAAAATGAGCCACAGGAATCGATGGAGATTGTGCAAGAGCGTATCGCCCTCGTTGGCAATATCAACAACCCTGAAACGTTGTTTGCCAAAGAACCAGAAGACGTTAAGGCAGAGGTCGTAAAAAATCTTGAAGCAGGCGTTCCACTCATTGGACCAGAGTGCGCGATTCCGTTACAAACGACTATCGAAAACCTTCAAGCAATCCCAGAGGCAGTCCAGGAATGGCACCGCCCACACGCATAAGTCATACATACGGAGAAATGATGAGACAATTCGTCTGTTTTCTGCTGGCAGCAAGTTTCATGTTGATTGGTGTGACCTTGAGCCACGCGCAAGATGTCGACTTCGACCCTTTGAATGCTTCTGATGTCAACGCCGACGGCACTGTAAACATCCTTGATCTAACCCTCATCGCTACCTACTTCGGTGAGACGCTTGTCGGAAATCAACCTGCTGCCGCGGATGCTAATAAAGATGGAACTGTCGATATTCTCGACTTAACATTAGTCGCAAGCCATTTCGGTAAAAAATCGGGTCTCCCTTTTGAAGTCACGGACGCAACTTTTGACGAGATCGTTTTGGGTTCTGAACTGCCTATTGTGGTAGAATTTAAAGACGATACCTGACCGTTTTGCATATTGATGCGACCGGTGGTCGCAGAAGTCGCATTGGAATACCGTGATACCTTCAGTTTCGTCAAATTGGATGTAAATACGCAACCGGAAAAAACAAGGGAATATCAAATTCGGGGAACGCCGACTTATATTGTATTTGAGAGTGGAGAGCTTATAGGACGCTTTGCCGGCGCAATGCCCAAGGCTGAATTGGTACAACGCATTCTCGGCATTTTAGAGATGGAAGAAACCGAATAAACCAGAATTTTCTTGGAGTTTTAAAAATGAAAAAAATAATTTGCCCGTTCCTCATACTCGGCTTAACCCTGCTCTGCCTGACAACAGGTCACGCCCAAGAGACGAATCTTGATACCTTGAGAGCCGCTGATGTTAATGCCGATGGAACGATAGACATTTTGGATGTCACGTTTATCGCCTCACACTTTGGCAAGGCAGTCGCAGCAGATCAGATACCGAATCCAGATGTCACCGGGGATGGTATTGTCAATATCCTCGACTTGGTCCTCGTTGCCGGACAGATGGGAAAAACCGTGCGTCCGCCTGTGGCGTTTGTCAGCGCGGATCCAGTGATGGAGTCGCGGCTTGAGGTTG
>JAJECD010000254.1 GCA_022822215.1 Candidatus Poribacteria bacterium
CCATTATCACAGCTCACCGAAGAAACACTCAACACGCTTGTGACCCTACACGAAGAGGAAAGTGCCTTGGAGACCTGGGAGGAAACGCAGGCAGCTTTGACTTCCGAAGAGCAGATGCTGCTTGATTACTTCACAGCAAGCCTATATCGACGTAATCTGGTGCCAATGAACGAAGCCACCCTTTGGTCCCGGGCAATTTATCCACTTTTACGACTCGCAGAACATGGACGGATTCAGGCATGGGCAGGTGTCCCCCTGAAAGCGACCTACCCTAAGTTTGAACTTGAAGGCGAAGCCGATGGTGCCCTCGCCCCTTCTGTTGGAGGTAAGATTCAAACACCTTATCTCATTGTACATGAAGCGAAGCGGGGTGTGAATGCTCCAGATCCACAATATCAACTCTATGGTGAGATGCTCGCTGCCGCATGGCTCAATTGTAAAAATACAACCGCCCTTGAACAAGAGATTTTTGGATGCTATACCGTTGTTGACAATTGGGCGTTCCTCCGCGGTGTGGTCGGCGACATTGAGAGCGAAAAGCCAACTCTCAACATTGAATTCGGTCCTGTCTACAATGGAGTGCTTGAAGCGGAACGTATCGTACAGATCCTCAAATCTATTGTTGTGAAGCACATAGACAGTGGCACCTAATAGGAGGCGTTACTATGGCAACTTTTGGAACAGGTGATTATCAATATGAAGTCGTAGAAGGTTGGGGTATGATTCCGCAACTCGGACTCGTTTCCGGGGTGGCGTGTGACTCGAACGATCGCGTCTACGTCTACAATCGGAGTCCACAACCCGCTATGCTCGTTTTCGAGGCTGACGGCACATTTGTCACTGAATGGGGCAAAGATATCTTTCAGAAACCTCACGGTATCTGGATTAGCCCCGATGACGAAATTTATACCACTGACACTGTTGATCACACCGTACGGAAATTTTCGCTTGACGGCGAACTGTTGCAGACTTTCGGCACTGTCAATCAACCCGGCGCACCAGGCGGTCCCTTTAATGAGCCGACACGCGCGGTACTTTCGGCATCGGGTGAGATGTACGTCTCTGACGGCTACGGACAATCGCGGGTCCACCGAATGACTGCAGACGGCGAAGTTATCGTTTCGTGGGGTGCCCCGGGTACTGGACCTGGCGAATTTAATCTGCCGCACGATGTCACCGTCGATCACAACGATCGCGTCTATATTCTCGACCGCGGGAACCTCCGCTGCCAGATTTTCAACAACGCAGGTGAATACTTGACCGAGTGGACAGACCTCCGCTCGCCGAACGATCTCTTTATTGATAGTGATAATATCATCCACATCGCAGAGGGTGGGCAACGCATCAGCATTATGACCCTTGATGGCGAAGTCATCGGGCGATGGGGAGAGAAGGGAAGTAATCCTGGTCAATTCAGCGATTCCCCGCACGGCATCTGGATCGATTCAAATGGGAACATCTATGTCAGTGAGGTTGTCGCTGACAGACGCTTCCAAAAATTCGCGAGGGTTTAGTCAGTGTTGAAGAAACGTTACCTTTTTATTCTCAGTATTGTTTTTATCGGTGTTGTTGCCTGTACATTGGGATTGGCGGATGAGGGGCATGAACATTCAGGTGATCGGATAAAGGAGTTGATAAACCGCCCCCTTACCCTGCAACTCGCGATTGCTGCCCTTGTCATTTCATTCGTGCTTGGCGGTTTGCACGCATTGACACCCGGACACGGAAAAGCCATCGTTGCTGCGTACCTCGTTGGTTCTAAAGGTAGGGTAATTGATGCGGTGTTCCTTGGGCTGGTTGTCACTTTTACGCACACCTTCAGTGTCATCGCGCTTGGTGTTGTCATGCTGGTGGCACAAGAGTTTGCGCCTGAGGATATCGTCCCGTGGTTGAGTCTGTTTTCTGGGATCTTGATTGTTGGTATTGGGGCGTGGCTCCTTGCAAAAAACATGAAGCAGTATTATACCAGCGGTGTGCACAGCCAAAGTCACGGGCATCAGCACCCGCACGGGCATGATCACGGACACTCACACGATCACGATCATTCGCACGACGATGGGCATTCGCACGCACACGACCACGATCATGACCACGGTCACGACGATAATCATTCGCATGATGACGACCATGACCACGGACATTCTCACGACCATGACCATGGGCATACACACAGTCATGGCGGGCGGACGCATAGCCATGTCCCGCCGGAACGCACGAGTTTTTGGGGGCTGCTATCGCTCGGTATCTCCGGTGGTATCGTGCCGTGTGTTGATGCACTCATTGGACTTCTATTTGCGATTAGTCTCGGTAAACTTGTCTGGGGGCTGATTATCCTCTCTGCTTTCTCATTGGGGCTTGCTGCCGTGTTGGTTGCTATCGGTATCCTGATGGTAATGGCAAAACCCTTGATGGCGCGTTTCACAGGCGAGGGTGTCTGGTTACAACGCCTACCGATTGTCAGTGCCGCTGTCGTCATCCTGCTGGGTGCGGTATTAGTATTCAAGGCAATCTACTCTGTTGGTATTCATATTTGAGAAAGGGAGGCAACCTATGCCTAATACTGTCGGAATTTTAAGTCCCGGTGATATGGGACACACCGTTGGGGATGTTCTCCGTCAAAACGGTTTACGCGTCATCACCTGTTTACAAGGCAGGAGCCAACGCACGCAGCAACTTGCAGAAAAAGCAGGTATTCAAGATGTCCCGACGTATCCACAGTTGGTAACCGAAGCAGACCTGATCCTCTCAATCATGGTACCTGCACAGGCGATGTCTGCCGCCACCGCAGTCGCAGAAGCACTCCAACAGGTGGACACGCCGCTCACCTATGCCGACTGCAACGCCATTGCCCCACAGACAGTGCGTAAATTGGGAGAAGTCATTGCCGCAGCCGGAGGAACTTTCGTTGATGCCTCCATCATCGGTCCGCCCCCGCGTAATCCAGGGGCAACCCGATTCTACGCATCGGGACCCGACCTGAATCTATTCTCAGAACTCAGCAATCACGGCTTGGATGTCCGCCCACTCAGCGACAAGATTGGTCATGCATCTGCAATTAAAATGTGTTATGCATCCTTAACAAAAGGCTTAACCGCACTCTGCACGGAATTGCTCACAGCCGCACGGGTTCTGGGTGTTTCAGAAGCACTCACCGCCGAGTTTCAGTTGAGTCAATCGGCACTCTTTGAACGGATGGAGAAGGGGTTGCCGGGGATGCCGCCGAAGGCGAGACGTTGGATCGGTGAGATGGAAGAGATTTCGGCGACTTTTGCGCATGTCGGATTGACACCGAACATCTTAACAGGTGCGGCGGATATGTATCGTTTTGTAGGGGACACGCATCTGGCAGATTTACCGCCAGAGGCGCGCGACCAGTTCCCAACGTTAGCGGCGTTGATTGAAATCTTCGCGAAAAGCCTTAAATCGCAGTAGACGACTGCATCATTCCTATCGGGTAAAGCGAGGTACTACTACCTCGCTATGCCGATTTTTTTTTATGTTTCCCCACGTATTGACAAGTTTATCCGTTGGATCAACGCTCTGAGGAAATTCTCCTGTATCGTAGACTTCGACGGTTAGCAATGTCTCCTCCGCCCCCTCGACGCGTCCACCGAAGACGTAAATTTTTCCCTTTATGACTTCAGCTGTATGTCCGGATTTGCCAACCGGCATGTCTGGTTCCTGGGTCCAACGACCGGTTTCAGGATGATAGACGTCAATCGTTGACAAGTACCTAAAGTCTCGACCGTCACCCCGAAAGAACCCGCCGATCACATAGATTTTTCCGTTGATCGCACTTGCGGTATGACTCGATTTCGCCTCAGGCATCTCTCCTATTTCGCGCCATTGATTTGTTTTTGGGTTGTACACCTCAATATTGGAAAGAAAGGGACCTGGATGAAATGGAATCTGGGGCCACCCTGTTCCACCCATGACGTAAATTTTTCCGTCCACAACACTGATTGCTGGTCCAGAACGGGCGTGGTTCATTTTCTTCGCCTTTGCCCATGTGTCAGTCGCGGGATCATAAACCTCCACGGTATCTAACCGCCACGGTTTATTCTGCCAGAAGTTATTGGGTGCTGATCCGCCGATCGCATAGATTTTGCCATCAACAACGCAGGTTCTGGTACTCCTTACGGTCGGCATATCTGTTTTCTGTGTCCATGTATCCGTTACAGGGTCATACATCTCTACAGTTGGTAATTCTTTGATCTGCCAACTATGTCCGATATGTCCCTTAATTTTCTTTTTCTCTGCGCCCCCAATGGCGTAGATTTTTCCATCCACAACCGAGGTGGATACACCCGTTCGGGCTGTCGGCATGTCTGCCTTTCGTTCCCATGTATCGGTTTTCGGGTCGTACATCTCTACCGTTGCGATAGACGCGTCCCCGAATCGGTTGATTCCGCCGCCAATGGCGTATATCTTCCCATTCACAATACACGTAGCAAAATCAGATCGAACTGTGGGCATATCTGCTTTTCGCGTCCAATTGTCTGCGGCGGCGAGTTTGGCAACGTTGATAGTTAACAAGGCACACAGAATCAATGTTCCTAACGTCCAACGCATTTTCATGATCTACCTCCATCTACTTTTTGAAAGTCTCTGAGTGAAACTTGAGATAAACGTCAATTGCTGTGTCATTTTTTCACTACACTCCATGTTGTGGTTAGCAAGTGTGGTTGGGGTGCAACTGGCAGCGCATACTCCGGATCGAACCAATCGCCACCAAAATTCCATACATTGTCCGTCAACCGGGTCCGTCTGCCGCTGTGGACGTTGATTTTTAAAATCTGGTGTGCACCATTAATTCCTTGTGTATAAAGGACTTCCCGTCCATCTGGTGATAACTCAGGGGACCATGCATAAGGGCCTGCTTCATCAACAAGTTGTCGGAGACCGGTGCCGTTTCGGTTGATAATGAAGATTGTATTTTTGTTTATCCATTCGTTGCGTTGCTGTCTATCCAAAGCAACTGCATGGTTGTTTCCAGAAAAGACGAGCTGATGACCTGTCGCCGACCAAGACGGATGGCGTTGCCATTGCATCGCTTGTTTAGGTAGGAATTGTTTTCGCGCCCGTGTGCGGAGATTGACAAATGTAAGCCGCTCCTCTATACTGCAAGCGATTCCGCTACCATCTGGAGACCACGCCGGATCAGTAGCATTCATGAGGAGCTCCATTTCTTTTTCTTTCCCTAAAGTCGCAATATAGATAGTCAACCTGGAACAGTTCCAGTCCCTAACGCTATAAGCGATCTGTTTGCCATCGGGTGACCATGACGGATTGCTTCTGTTAATTCTCCTTTTTTTCTTGAAGACGCGTCGGATATCGGATCCATCGGGATTCATCAGATACAAATCGTGTGTGCCCCCATCGCGATCGGAGACGAAAAGAATCTGTTCACCTGTGGGGGACCAGACAGCTTGAAAATCATCCGCGCGATTTCGTGTTAAGTTCACGCCTTGTGCTAATTGTTTTTGCGTGATTTGAGAGGAGTTACTTTTTTTCTCTGAGTGTATTCATCCTTATGTTATCCTATAAGTTCACCTAACCCAAGGAAACATAAG
>JAJECD010000395.1 GCA_022822215.1 Candidatus Poribacteria bacterium
AGTCCTGACATCCAATTTTCAAAATCTACTCACAAGGAGGGATACGATGCGTAGTAACTCAAAAGGCACGATTCTCGCGGCGTGCGAAATGTCTTTCAACGGTAGAAGCAACTCTGAAATTGCGGCACACTTCAAGGTCACAGATTCGACCGTCTCGCGCTGGCGAAAACATCAAGTCTGGATTGACTTTGAAAATGAGTTGGTTGCTGCGTATAAGGACGCAGCCCTTCAAAAACACCAGGCTGTTAATGCTGAGGGCGACGCTTAGGCAGAATCTGAGTGGGTGTTCATTGACTACCGCCATAAATGAACCTGAAATCAAGTGCCGCGAAAATAGTTCAAAACCGCACTATGTAAGACCCCATTGGTCGCTACGAGTGATGCCGTATCTTTCGTAACAGGCTGCCCCTGTATGTCTGTTACCTGCCCACCGGCTTCCCGGACGATAACAGTGATGGCAGCGATGTCCCAGATGCTAATCGCTGCTTCAATAACAACATCCGCTCTCGCAGAAGCCACAAGGTGATACATGTAGAAGTCGCCGAACCCTCTCGAACGTGCTACGTCGTTGATAAGGTTGTAAGCACCCGGGAAGGTCCCTTTCTCTATAAACCATCTCAATCCGCCGTGACAGATCATTGCGTCTTCGGGCTGCGTTACATTGGACACTTGGATCGGTTTGCCGTTTAGAAACGCACCACCGCCTGCCTCCGCATAAAGGAGTTCGTTCAAAAGCGGAGCGTTGGAGACACCAAGAATAAGTTCCTCGCCTTTCATCAGCGCGATTTGTGTGCCGAAGATCGGGATTTTTCGGATGTAATTCTTAGTCGCATCAATCGGATCGATGATCCAAAGATATGGCGATGTGCCTTCCTGTACTCCGTACTCTTCACCGAGGAAACCGTGGTCAGGAAATGCCTGTTTGATGGTTTCACGGATAACTTTTTCCGCGCCCCTATCGGCAACTGTAACCGGTGTTTCGTCGTCTTTGAGTTCGACTTTTATATCATCAGTGTAGTAGGCGGTGATTATCTCTTCAGCGTTTTTCGCTGCTTCGAGCGCAACGGTTAAAAATTGACTGGGCATAAATTCTCCTGTCTGGTTTAGCGAAGTGAAATTGCCGGACAATAAATTCGGCTCCATTCGCGGTCCCACCACATACCGTCTGAACGTTTCGTGGCGAAGTCAGTAAAGCGATAATTGTAAAGCGTCGCCCGAACATAACGTGGCGGTGTGTCGGGGAATGGATTGTCTGCTAATAATTTTAGTACTTCTGGATTTCCGCGCAACAACGATCCCATAAAATTGAGAAACCAATAGGTGTGCTGATAGTCCCCTTGCAGCGCGGCGAACCACATCTGCCAATCCAAGCGCGGTTGGTGTGGGGCAACCCATTTCGGCGCGGTTGTCAGATCCCCCGGTTTCCATCGAAATTCATAAGTTTTCCATGTTATTCGATCACTACTACCTTCGACAATAATTTCGGGACGCGATTCGGTCATATCCGCAAAAAGTCCGTAGGTGTTCACACTCCGAAACGGTGTCATCCAAGCAACATCTGGCAACTGTATCTCTCTGAAAAGTTGACCGCTGAATCGGAGGCCGCTTAGGAGAAAGAGAAGTACTGCCACGACCCCTATGCAGATGCGTCTATATCTATGCGATGACTGTTCGAGCAAATGGATAGATGGCATCAACCTTTTCGGTAGGAACCTTTTCCACGTCACGTCGTCGATAAGCAGAAGACACAGTGCAATCGTCAACAGATTGAAAAAACAGTAGTTCCCTGTCAGGATGATTAAGATTTGTAATCCGACTAATCCGATGCACCCAGCAGTTCGCAAGCGTCGCGGTGCAAAAATGAGAAACGGAATAACCAACTCAACAGCGAACATACCGATGGCTGAGATTTGCTGAAACCATTCGGGTAACTGATGCACATACCACGCGATTGATGTCGGCAAGGGCTGCGTTTCATAGTGATAATTAAGGGCAGTCAGGTTTCGCCACACTTCATCACTGGCAAGCTTGACGAACCCAGAGGCAAACATCAACCGGAACAAAAGCCAACGTGAGAGCCATAGAAATGCCCTGGAAGGTTGGGAAGCCCGTGAAAGTGTGTCGCGGATTTGAAGCGGCGTGAAAAAGATTGCCAAAAATCCTGTCTCTAAGAGCAGCACATCCCACTGGAAGCTCAGAAAAACTTGCCCGACTGACACCAGCGACAGATAGAATGCCCATAAACCGACTAAAGTCCACGTTGGAAAGAAACCAGCGATTAAGACCAAAGATAGAACAACGCCACCAGCGCACAAAAGGTGAAGGCAGAGATCTGACGGATTCAACCAAAACAGCGTTGGGACGAGGTGATAGCCTGATGTTCCGACCTGTTGACGCACTGCAGCCAAAAACTGGTCCGCTGGTAAAATACCGTTACTTCCAATAAGCCCATGGACCTGGACCCAGAGGGAGAGGAAGGCAATGAGGTAGATACAACCGAGGGCACGCAGAAATAACCAGCGCGAAAGACCGAGAGATGTTCTTTCGGTGTGGGTTCCCCACAGCCAGCGTGTCATTGTAGAAAAGAAGGGACGGTGCTGGGCGATAAGGCGGTAGACCGTTTCAGAGGCCGTGGCGAATCCAGGCAGGTGGTAATAGCACCAGAGGAGGACGCGGCTATTCAGGGCGCGCAGAACAGCCGCTGCTCCGCTCAGCACCGTTCCGTTTTCCTGAATCAGCTGCACCGAACTCTCAAACGCTGAGATTGGTATCTCCGGAAATTGCGATGCCACCTCTTGGTACGGGGCATAATCAACGCGATCACCCGTGACGTGTTGCCATTGAGTAATCCAGTATCGGCAGAAATCGCAATCGTTATCATATACAAGGAGCGGTTTGCTGCTTTGGGGCTGCATCAAAAATTTTCGGCGAGGGCTGCCCAACACTTACGGCTTGGAGATGAAGGGTTCATAGGAAATTAATTCCATGCACCGTGGATTTTGGTAATAGCCTCGACAATCTGATCCATATCTGCTTCCGAACCGAGCAAGAGGTTTTGGAAAAGCCAGACGCTCTGTTCACAGACCGATGCCGCATTTGGACACGGTAGCGAACGGATGAGATGCGGATATTTCTGCGTAACGTGTGCCATACCGGGCTCTTCTGAAAGCGGAGAGCGATAACCGATTGAGCACGGAACCCCTTCAGCAGATAGTGCATCAACAAACGCTTGCCGCGATTTACCACCGAATCCTTCAGGGTTGTACTTCAAACAGTAGAGGTGATACCCATGTTTGGTAACCCATGGGGCGAGTTTTGGCGGCGTGATGCCCTCAACCGTTTCCAAAGCGTTGGAGAGATAAGTGGCGTTCCGATTACGGAGGTCGGTTTGTGCTTCTAAAAGTTCCAGACGCA
>JAJECD010000247.1 GCA_022822215.1 Candidatus Poribacteria bacterium
GAACCGCAAGGAAAATTAAAAAAATTGGCTTGCCCTCTTTTTGTATTGGCGTATAATACATCTTAATACGGAACTTTCAAGTGCTATCGTACATTACTACGCACAAATTGAATTTGGGAGCGACTCATGAGTTTACGGGCAGGGATTGTCGGTTGTGGCGGAATTAGCCGGAGTCACGCCGGTGCGCATGCACATTTAGAGGAAGTGGATCTCGTCGCGATGTGCGACATAAACCGCGAAGCACTCAACAACCGCGCCGATGAATACGGGGTCTCAAATCGATATACCGACTATGAGGAGATGTTCGCACGCGAAGCACTCGATATTGTAAGTGTATGCACACACGCACCCTTACACGCACCGATCGCGATTGCCGCCGCACAAGCAGGTATCCACGTCTTATGTGAAAAACCGTTGTCGGTCGACTTAGAAACAGCGGACAAGATGCTCGCAGCATGTCGTGAGGCAGGTGTGCATCTGGCAGTCAGTCATCAGTTCCGATTCACACCGCTCTTTCGGCACGCGAAATCTCTGATTGACACAGGCAAAATTGGTGAACTCCGTTCAATACGCGAAGTCGGCAAAGGGCGCGAAGCCGGATTCGAATTGATGGAGATGGGAGTCCACTATTTTGACGAGATGGATTTCTTTCTCGATGGTATCTCTTGGATTCAGGCACATATCACATATCAAGGACACGATGTAACAGAGACGGACATTATGCACAGCAGTGAGTTGTGTAAAACCGATCGACGCGATAATGGCATTGTGGCAGGGGATACGATGCTCGTACATATCGGGGGCGGAAACGGTGCTTACGGCATTATGGAACTTTACTGCCGCGAACCCAGACATGGGTGGATGATGGGACCGCACCTGCTCGGATCGGAAGGGCAATTGATGATTAAACCGCACCCAGAGACGGGTATAGACGAAATGTGGTACTGTCCGTTTGATGTCTCTTTCGCCTCACATACACCCGCGTGGGAGCAGATAGAACTTGACGCATCAGCGTTCGTAATCTCTGGAAAAACGTGGCGATCTCGGCACACCATCTGGAGTGTGAAAAACATACGAGACGCAATTCTTAACGAAAATCAACCGGAACTCGGGGGACATAACGCCCTCACGTCGCTCGAGTGCGTGAGCACAACCTACGTTTCTCATTTCAGTGGAACGAGGGTGCAACTGCCGTTAGCGGAGCGGAGCCACCCGCTTATAAAACACCTTAACACAGGAGCAAACAATTAAATGAAACTCGCATTTTTTAACGATTACCAACTCGGCGTAATAACAGAAGATGGAATTATTGACATCAACGATGCCATCAGCGGTGTCTCTTATCATACGCCCCAAGAACTTATACGAATGGTGATTGAGGACTTTGACAACCTATGCCCGAAAATAGAAGACACAGTTGAAAACGGCACTCCCATTACTTCGGACAGCTTCAGCTTCAAAGCACCGGTACCGCGCCCCGGGCAACTCGTCTGCCTCGCTGGAAATTACATCGAACCAGATAGTCCGTCTCGCGGTGAATTCAACGCCTTCCTGAAGTCTCCAACCGGTATCATTAACACAACGGATACAGTCGAACTGCCAGAGGCAGACGTAACCGTCTTCCACTTTGAACCGGAACTCGCAATCGTTATCGGTAAAACGGCAAAACACCTCACTGAAGAAAACGCGTTAGATTGTGTATTCGGTTACACGCAGTTCATTGATGTCTCCGCACGTGGACTGCCCGGTGGCTTCTTTTTAGGGAAAAGTTGGCACACCTTTGCACCGATGGGACCCGCCCTTGTTACTGCTGACGAAGTCGCAGACGCGAACGCACTCGGCGTGCAACTCTGGATTAACGACGGTTTGCAACACGATTTCTCTACCAATTCCATGGCACGCTTCATTCCAGAACTGCTCGCAGAGGTAACCAATGTGGTAACACTGGAACCAGGGGATGTTGTATCAACAGGGACACACCATGAGGCACTTACAGCAATCGGGAACGGAGACACAGTCCGATTATCGGTAGAAGGTTTCGGTCCAGAGTTGGCGGTTTCCGTACACGATCCATTAAAACGGACAACCTGGCGCGGCTAGAATCTCTGGCGAATAAACCGATGCTTACAACCCACACAAAAAAGTGTTGACAATCGTATCAGTTTATGTGTATAATAATTGAAGGGACAACTTAGAGGCTATTCTCTAATCCACGAAATTCTATTTTTAATAGTCCGTTTTGGCTGATAAACTACGCCGCTTTTAACACGAAGCTTTGGCGCGCAACGGAATGAGAACCTTCTTTCTTGATGATAAGGAGAATCGATTAAAATGAAAAAACCCAGAAACATAGCCGTGCTGGCTGTCCTCACGATTGTCTGCGCGTGGATGGCAGGTTGTGCTGGCTGTAATCCTGAACCGGTACCCACGGGAATGAACCCAACACAGGGACCCGAAACTGGTGGGACAACTGTCCAGATTACCGGCGAAAAATTTGATATGAAAAACGGTGTAACTGTAACGTTCGGCGGTACAAACGCCCAAAGTGTGACCGTTCCCAGTGAGACACAAATCACGGCAGTAACCCCCGGCGGCATGGCAGGGCAATCTGTAACTGTCGTTGTTACCAACAAGGGAAAACCTGAAGTACCCGTCACGCTCTCACAGCAATTTACCTATACCGACGCGACTCCACCAACTGTCACAATGAACGAACCGACAGACGGCACAGTCTTTTCTGAATACGAAGATTCGCTGAATGTGATGAACAGCGTATCAGTATCGTTCAGCGAACCCGTTGACAGCAATAGTGTCACTGTGGACGTTGCGGTCACAAAAACCGAAGATTCGATGAGTGAACCAATGGACGGAACACTATCAGGGACGGTTACCGGAAGCGGCGATTCTGTAACCTTCACATCCGATATGCCGATGCGCGCTGGACGTATGTATACCGTTACCGTCTCCGGTGCTGCTGACATGGCTGGTAATGTCCTCGAAAACTCACACAGTTTTAGTTTCAGCATAACCAGTCCGGAAGTCCTTTACAAATATCATGTCCGGGAAGAAGACTTTCAGGAAGATAACGGTGAAGCTGTCCTGAAACGTATTGCCGCACGTCCTGAGATTTTTGATAACGCTGAGATGTGGGAACGGTTAGTTACCGCCAACCAAGATGCCTACATCTTCGATCGGACAAGACTGCGTGCCGGACAACTGCTAATTGTTCCACGAGGGCGCGCCTGGGGCGATAAATAGGCACAACTTTAATGCAGCGTAAAAAGCCGTGTACCCGTTACACGGCTTTTTTCATTTCAAAGTGTAGCAGGCACACATTTCAACGCACGTAACAAAGCCCACAAGGGCGGCATTTCTGTAGAGGTGACTATGTTTGGCACACAAAGAGATTTCAAGAATCGTATTGCCGAATATCAAAGCAGTTTGGTAGGTATCAAACACCTTCACCAATTATCACCAATGCGTCCGAAACCGAACCGACCGATTGCCGTCCATGTGACAACATCCGGGGGCATCGCTTACGACGCAGTGCGTTGTTGGATGAAGGCAAATGGTGAAGAAACAACAGTCGAACTCGTCCCAAGCAAATCAGTATGGAGCACGCTCGAATGGCGATATGTCCGGCACTGGCACGGAGAGATGCCACCACAACCAAGCGGGACAACGGTGCGCTACAAAATTGGTGGGCGCGTTCTGGACGCAAATAACTGGATTTTTGCCGATAACCAAGCGCGAGTCCTTTCGGAAGCAACAGCGTTTGCGATTTCGGTGGACGATTACGATGCACCGACGTGGGTTCGTGATGCCGTTATCTATCACATCTTCCTTGATCGATTCTATCCAGGGGAAGGTGTGCCGTGGAAGAAACCAACGAACCTCTCTGGGTTTTTTGGTGGAACGCTCCGCGGGGCAATTCAGAAACTTGACTACATCCAATCGCTCGGTTGCAATGCTGTCTGGCTTTCGCCGCTCTTTGCAAGCCCGACCCACCACGGCTACAACGCAACAGATTACTACACTGTTGAACCCCGATTCGGCACGAACGCGGAACTGATGGAACTCATCGAAAAAGCACATCAGTACGGTATACGTGTTATTCTTGATTTCGTCGCCAATCACTGGTCGAATCATCACCCAACGTTTCAGGCAGCACAACGCGATCCAGACAGTGAATATCGAGCATGGTATACATGGCAGCGATGGCCCGACGAATACACAAGTTTCTTCGGCGTAAAAGGGATGCCTCAACTGAATCTAAAGCATAAACCCGCAAGTGACTATTTACTGGAGTGTGCCCAGTATTGGTTACGCAAAGGCGTTGATGGCTATCGGCTTGATTATGCTCCAGGTCCGCCACATACATTTTGGGCAGATTTCCGTAAGGCATGTAAAACTGTAAATCCTGACGCTTTTCTATTTGGAGAGGTAGTCGGCCATTCAGAAGTAATCGCATCTTACGTTCCGCATTTTGATGGATGTCTCGACTTTTTACTTGCGGACGCACTCCGTCGGACTTTTGTTCTTGAGACTTCAACGCTGTTGGAATTCGAGGCGTTTTTAGGAGCACACGAGGTTTATTTCTCGGATGGTTTTTCTCTCCCCGCTTTCTTGGACAATCACGATATGACACGTATTCTCTATTTAGCAAAGGAGGATAAAGCAAAGGTCCGATTAGCCGCATTAGTGCTTTTCACACTTTCAGCACCACCTGTCATTTACAATGGCACTGAGATAGGCATCTCACAACGGAATCCACTTGGGCGTTTTGAAGAGGCACGCTTGCCGATGCCGTGGGGAGATGACGCAGATAAAAAACTACTTGCTTATTTCCAACGGTTAGGGGAATTACGGAAGCGGTTTCCAGTGATAACTTCGGGCAAGCGCAAGATCGTCCACTTAGACGTTCAGAACGGAACTTATGCTTACGTTCGGACATCAGAAGCCGGTACTGTGATGATCGCATTGAATACAAGCAGACGTTCGCGAACCATTGATGTCCCGATTTCATCGCTACAAATGCCTGTAAAAGACCTTCTCAATAGAAACAGCGTGACAGCGTCAGGTAATTCTATAAACATTTCACTTCCGGCGCAAAGTGGCGCGTTCATTGCCTAAGAATTCGCCGCATTGAAAAAAGAGAGAGGGGACGGTAAACCACAAACTGCGGTTTCCCATCCCCTCTTCATACACGTTATAGGATAAAACTACTGGGCAGCATCGTCGCCTGTAGCAGCGTCTGTGCCAACATCAGCGTCCGTGTCGCCGCTCATATCAGCATCAGCACTCATATCAGCGTCAGCATCCATGTCATGGCTCATATCAGCATCACCCATATCACCGTCCATAGCAGCGTCCGTCATATCGTCTGCCATGTCATCGCCCATAGAGAGTGAAACAAAGACACTGTCATTATCGGCTTGGGCGTGACACCCGTGGCAGCCGTTCCCGGCATCCTCAAGGTTAGACCCTCTGACCTGCATATACTCGCCATCCGCACTGGAACGCGCGTACTTTTGGTACACCCACCCATTATGCTCAGCATACATCGGGTCGTCACTTTTCATCATCAAAGCAACTTTATCAACAAACGTATTGGTATCATCCATGATTTCTTTGACAATCATAGTTCCAGCGGGGTAGGGTGTTTCCTCCTTGTTCGCCATGACACCAATATCGTTAATATAGGCGGTCCTGGGAGTCGTGATACCAGTAGTTCCATGGGCTGGATTGTGTGCTGCACCAGTCTCAGTTGGGTTCGTAGCACCAATCATGGGAGCCGGAAGCATAACGTGCATCCACGACTTGTGCGCTGTCAGGTCCGTCATCATGGCAGCCATCATTTCATCAGTAGCCATCATTTCATCAGTAGCCGGCTTTAAAACTTTTTGCGTTCTATCGCAAGATACGAAAGCGACTGAAACAATTAAGATCACAATCAAAGCAATCCGAAATTTTAACATCATTAACGTTCCTTGTTCTATTTTAACGTGAATCAAGTTATGGTAGCCACTACCTAAAGATAGGGGAACCTGCGCTTCCTTGCGACTGCGGTTTTTTTTACGCGATTAATCTATCTATTTTCAAATCCACGTTATTCTACAGTTTAAAATAAAAGTTCGAGAAGATTTGCGGATCTTTAATCGACAAAAACCCACCTACCGCATTGTAGTAATCTCCGACCGAACTATACACTACTTCGCTTTAAATAATACAGTATTTCGTCTGAATTGTCAAGGGAAAATGAGCGTAAAAAAACAAGAAAGGCGCAGTAACTATAGGAATTAGTTACTGCACCTTTTTAGAGATATTGTGAGATGGAACTATTGGGCCCCATCGTCCATGTCGTCATCGTCCATGTCGCCGTCCATGCCGTCGCCCATGTCGTCGCCCATGCCGTCGCCCATGTCGTCGCCCATCATGCCATCATCGGTCATCATGTCGTCGCCCGTCATGCCGTCATCGGTCATCATGCCATCATCATGCATTTCTTCTGACGGGCTACCGTCCTGCATCATCTCATCAGCAGCAGGTGTCATCATCGTCTGTGCCCTTTCACAGGAAACAAAGGCGAGACAACTGATCAAAACAGCAATTAAAAGAATCTGAAATCTTAACATTGTTAGTGCTCCTTCTTCTATATTCAAAGTAAAAAGTTAAGGAAAAGTAACAAATCTCTTACTGAGGCTTTAAATCAATAAAGCCTGTCGAGTGTGCCTCTCCAAACCCATATACCATACAATTTAGGCAAATTATACAATATTACATTTTAATTTGCAACAAAAAATACAGAAGCGTTGTCACCTATAGATTCTCTCTATGGATTGGTTTTTAGGATTTCTGAGCGAACTTTAAGAATATAGAGGTGATTCGGGGCTTGGGTAAAGGCAGCCTCAATTTCACGTCCAGCATCAGGACTTCGGTTGAGACGGTGATAAACAAGGGCCAGTGTAGCACGGTGTGCTGGTTGCCCATCGCCTTTAACAGCTGTCTCAGCAAGGGTAAGTGCTTCATCAAGGTCTCTATTTTCCCAAGCAAACAAGGATGCCAATGCATCCTTTGGAAACGGAACATCCGGTGCGAGCTGAATTGCACGACGAAAATCGGTCTCCGCCATATCAGAGGCTTTCTGTTTCTGATAAATTTTTCCACGCCACAAATACCCAGGTGCCCACATCGGTTCGTGTTGTATTCCCATTGTCAAGGCTTGCCCAGCAGCCTCCAAGTCTCCGACGCTCTCATGTAAGTTCGCGAGCTGCACATAGGCATTCATAAAATCAGGTTCATGCTGGATGAGCGTGAGATAGTGTGAGACAGCCGTCGTTTGATCTCCAAGCTTTGCCACTATTGTACCAAGATGTAAAAGTGCCTGACGTGAGGTCGGCTCTCTCGTAAGGACACGCTGATACGACTGCCTGGCACTTGTCAATTCGCCGAGCTGCATCTGAACATAGGCATAATCTTTCAAGGCAGGCGTAAACGTGTCATCCGCATCAAGAGCCTTCCGCAGGGGCACTAAGGCGCGTCGTAGCTGCTTTTCCTGAATGAACCAATGCGCCTGACGGAGATAGCGCTCAGCAAGCGTCCGACGGTAGCGCGTCTCAGCAGCTGTCGCTGCCTTGGCCTCGCCCATATCGCGAAGAACATTCGCGAGTGACTTGTGAAATACCGGTTCGCGCGGAGCATAGCGGACGGCACGCGCATAAAAACGCCGAGCAATAGCGAGTTGCCCACGCCTTAAACCGACTTCACCACGCCCGAACGCTGCACTTGCAAGCGTTTCATCTTGCGCGAGTGCCTCCCTAAAAACAGCATCGGCTTCGTCATTCCGATTGAGCTTGAGAAGCACATGCCCCAGATTGTTATAGGCAGCGGTCGTGTCCGGATGTAACTGGACAGCAACAATATAATATCTGCGCGCCTGCTCTAAGTTCCCGCGCTCCGTCTCAATCTGTCCCAAAGCGACATACCACGCTGCAGGTGTGTCCTTACCAGCACCTTTGACGGCTTCTTGAAACCACGTATCGGCTTCATCAAGATCCTTGTTTCGGTGATATGCAGCAGCAAGTTTAGCCTGTACCATGATCCGTAGGCGTGACTTTGTAATATCGCCTTGCGGCTCAGTTGAAAGGTGTTGCAAGGCGCGTTGGAAAGCAGCAATAGCAATGGGATAATCCTTCAGTTTTGCAGCGGCATCCCCCACTCCGATATGGACAATTGGAAATTTGGGGGCTTCCTCAGCAAGACGTTGATATAATTGGAGGGACTCGCGCCACTCCTCTGCTTGAAATGCACGCTTCGCGTCTGTTAACTGTTTCTGAAACGCCTTGGGATAATCCGTTATATCGTTGAATAAGAGGTCTCCAAACGTCAGCGTAGTAAACAGAAACAGGAAGGCTCCAAGAAAAAAGAGTTGCCATTTCTCTGTTAGAATATGCCGCCCCATCTCTCTATTTTCCGTGAAAGGTAGGTTATAATAATTCCGCATCCGCTCATTTCACCCCATTTTCCGGTGCCAGGGCATCATCCAAAATGTGCCAACTTTCCTCTTTTCTCCGCTCGGCTAACCATGCTGCGAACGTTGCCTCCGCTTTCTCCTGCTGAATCCAGGCACTAATCTCCTCACTAACCTCCTCATAAGTCCGTTGGTGTCCTGGATTGTTCTGGATACGCTCAACAATTTGATATCCATCTGAAATACGCAGGAGAGCACTCGGCTCAGAATCTGGCAACTCGGCTGCAATAACACCTAACGGCGTGTCTACCGCAAGGGTTAACTCCTCAAGTTCAACAGTCAATTGCGTTTCATAAACCTCACGTACAGTTTCAAATGTTTCCCCTCGCTGCAAACGGACATAGAGTTGTTGTACCAGATTTTCG
>JAJECD010000179.1 GCA_022822215.1 Candidatus Poribacteria bacterium
TAAAGGATATACGGCTAAAGTGCTTCGCAACGAGTTCCCCGAACTCAAAAGAAAGTTGCCATGCCTCTGGACACGTTCAAAGTTTGTAGCAAGTGCGGGTAACGTAACCCTTGGAGTCCTTAAGCAATACATTGAGAACCAAAAAGGGGTCTGAATGCCAAGTTTCTACCGCACCCAAACACTGAAAATAGAAGAACAGCCGATGTTTTCTGAAGTCAATGCTGCGTCTGGTGCTGTTTGGAATGACTGTTGCTCTCAAATGGATATGTACCAGTGGCACCGTGGTTATCCGCACGCTCATAATCACTTCTATTTCGGCAAGGATTGCGAAGGTTGGATAGACAAAAAACTATCTAATCCGTTATTGCATTCGCAAAGTAGGCAAGCGGTTCGGGAGCGTTACTTCAAGTCTTGGAAATCCTACGCCGCTCTAAAAAAGAGCGGTAGTATTCAGAAACCGAAACCCCCTAATAAACGAAAAAACTACCTGACGACACGTTTCAAAAAATCTGCGATCCGATTCGTTGAAGGGACACTGTTTGGCAAACGTGTTGAACTCTCTTTGGCACAAGGTCAACCGAAAATAGATATACCTTTGCCAAGTAACTTTGATATGTCTAAAGCCGAACATATCGCAACGATTGATTTATGCTATAACTACGGGCAATGGACACTCCATTTCTCGTATAGGTATGAAACCGAAACCCCCGAAATAGGTGAAAAAGTCATAGGCGTTGATATAGGCGAAATACACCCGATTGTGAGCCATGACGGGACAGACACACGGATATTCAATGGACGGTATATCAGATCACTCTACCGACTGCGAAATAAAGTGCTTGCCGAGTTCAGTCAGGCTATCAGTCGTTGTAAACGCCATTCCAAACGCTGGTGGCAACTGACCCGTCGGAAATGGAAGCGTATCCGAAAGATTGATAACCAAATCAAAGACGGACTCCATAAACAGACGACAAAATTCGTCAAATACTGCCAAACTCAAGGCGTTGGCACGATTGTTCTTGGTGACCTAACGGGTATCCGAAACACTCTCAACTATGGCAAACGTGCGAACCAGAAACTCCACCAGTGGGCTTTTGGTAAGATAGCGGAGTTGATAACCTACAAAGCAAAATCTTTAGGTATCAAAGTCAAAACAATTGACGAATCCTATACTTCGCAAACTTGCCCGAAATGTGGCGACCGAAAGAAACCTACGAACCGAAACTATACCTGCACTTGCGGGTTCAAATATCACCGCGACGGTGTCGGTGCAATCAATATAAGACGAAAGTATCTGGGTCACTTCGGTGATCCCGTAGTGGCGGAAACGGACTTTGTCCGCATGACACCGCCCTTGGGCTTTCGCTTGGAAGTCCCTGTTGCCTCGTCTTAGACACGAGGAATGTTTCTACAAGGAACAAAAGAACCCCTTGCCTTTAGGCTTGGGAGTATGTCAGAGGAAAATATGAAATGTCAAAAAAACAGATAAATGTTTTGGTTTTCGGGGCGCATCCCGACGATTGTGATATTAAAGCTGGCGGTGTCGCTGCGCTGTATGTACAACAGGGACATCGCGTTAAATTCGTCTCTGTTACAAACGGCGATGCTGGACACCACGAGATGGGTGGCGGTCCCTTGGCACAACGGCGATATGCTGAAGCACAAGCCGCCGCTGAAGTTATCGGTATTGAATATGAACTGCTGGATAATCACGATGGCGAACTGATGCCGACCTTGGAAAACCGTTATAAGATTATTCGCACAATTCGTGAATTCCGTCCAGACCTGATTATGACGCATCGTCCGAACGATTACCATCCCGATCATCGGTATACTTCAACTTTGGTGCAGGATGCGGCGTATATGGTGACTGTCCCTAATATCTGTGCGCTTACACCGCACTTAGAGACGAACCCGGTTATCGCCTATCTGAGCGACGGTTTCATGAAGCCGTACCCGTTTACACCCGATGTTGTTGTCGGTATTGACGCTGTTATCGAACAGAAGCTCGATATGCTCCACTGTCATGTCTCACAGTTCTACGAATGGCTGCCTTACAATGGCGGCACGTTGGAGAGTGTGCCTACGGATGCCTCGGAACGCCGCGCATGGCTCGCCAAGGGCCGTTTAAATCGTTTTCGCGACACAGCCGACAAATACCGTGATTTGCTGATAGCACGCTATGGTGAAGCGTCAGGTACCCAGATCCAATATGCTGAGGCGTTTGAAGGATGCGAGTACGGTTCATCACTGACGGCAGAAAATATCCCGACCCTCTTTCCGTTTTTTCAATAAGGAGTCTCATTTTAGCCACATGCCAACGGAACAAGCCAGTGCCAAAACGCTTATGGTTATTGTGAGCGTAATCGGTCTTATTTTTGCGATTGTGATGGTCATTCTCTTTTTCAACGCTGCGCCAGCCCGTTCTAACATTGAAGTGCATCGCGCTTCAGAGGAAAACGTTGAATGTCTAAAGTGCCATCTAATAGGGGACGAAACATCACCGACAATGCCACACTTGAATCTCGGTAAGTGTGTCCTCTGTCATGGACTCTCGAAAGAGGAACCCCAATAGATGTTATAGCACCGCTGCGGATTCAGAAACCGCTTTGATACCGACCCACGTCAGATCGTCTTCTGTTTCGCGTACAACCTGTAGGCATCGAAACTGATGCGCTGCTAAAACCGATTTAACCTGCCCCAATTCTGTATCAAGTATTCCTGAAAAGATGACGGTTCCCGCCTCGTGAAGCCGTGGCGCGCAATATGGGATAATAGGTAAAACCACTTTCGTTAGGATATTCCCGATGATAAGGTGGTATTTGCCTTCTATGTGCTTGAGCCCATCGCCTTGGGACAAGCGGACTTGTCCTGCGACGCTATTTGCTTCAAAATTCGCTGCGGCAACCGGAATGGCTGTCGGATCTAATTCAATTGCGTCAACCTGTTGTGCCCCCAACTTCACAGCGGCGATGGTTAAGATACCTGACCCAGTGCCGATGTCGGCGACGTGGGCGTGTGGTTCAATCGAGTCTTCCAATAATTCGAGAGAGAGTCGCGTTGTAGGGTGTTGCCCTGTCCCGAATGCCATACCCGGATCAAGTCGGACGACAACGTCCGTTTCATTGTAAGGTGCGTTGCTCCACGTGGGTGTGATGAGAATCCGTTTTCCGATGCGCTGCGGTGGAAAAGCGGCTTTCCAGGCTTCTTCCCAATCCTCAGATTTGATGGGTTGTAAGTCGATGCTGGCGGGGTGCGACGCGATTCCCCAGGTTGGCAGTGCTGAAAGGAAATTACGGAGCCGCTGCATGCGTCCACCGACCCGGTCATCTAAGGGATAATAGGCAATCAGGTTGACCGTAGCGGTGTCGCTCTCCTTAAGTTCAACGCCTGTGGCGTTCAATTCGAGGAGGAAATTCGCGACTGCTTCAGAAGCCTCTTGGGAGGTGGTTACCGTGATTTTTGCCCACTGCATTACATCTAACCCCCCTAACCCCCCTT
>JAJECD010000278.1 GCA_022822215.1 Candidatus Poribacteria bacterium
CCTAACATCTCCCTACGTTTTTTAACAATAGTCTGTGCTTCGACAAGCACACGTTCAATCTCAGCAAGATTGTCTGTTTGAAGTAAGGTTTTGAATTCCGTTAAATTGGCAACGATGTCCTCAATTAACGCTAAGAGGGCATCGCTGTTCTGCGTAAAAATACCCGTCCATAAGTCAGGTGAACCAGCGGCAATACGAGTGGAATCCCGAAAGCCGGTTGCTGTAAAGTCCAACGCTTTACCGTCTTCCGTTTCGACATTCGCAACAGTATTCGTGAGTATACTCGCAATGAGATGGGGTAGGTGGCTGGCGGCACCGATGAGGTGGTCATGCGTTTCAGGTGAAAGAAAATATGGCACTGCGCCGACGAATTCCCAAAGACTTCTAACGAGCTGCAAGGCATCAGGATCACTGTTTTCTGTGGGTGTCAAAATACACTTCGCGTTTTCAAAAAGCGTTGCATACGCCGCATCTACACCCGTTTCATGCGAACCTGCCATTGGGTGCCCACCTATAAAAGAGAGGGCATCCGAACCGCGCGTCTGTAGGTACGCTTCAACTGACCTCACCAACACAGACTTCGTGCTACCGGCATCTGTCAATACAATCCGGTGTTGTGGCGCGACGGATTCAGCGATGCGTTGCACCAATTCTGGAATCAAGGCCACGGGTGTACAGAGCACCACGAGATCGCTTTCACAAATCCCATCTTCTACCGCTGTTGTTACGACATCAACGGCATCCCGTGCGAGTGCATTTTCGAGCCTACCGATGTTCCGTCCTAACCCAACGCGTTGCCCTCGAAATCCGTTCTTCTTGAGTGCAAGCCCAATGGAACCACCGATTAAACCGACCCCCCATATTGTTATCCGACGAAGCTGCTGTATCTGTACCATAGAAATCCATGAACCTTCAATCTGCGAACGTATTGCTGTACATTTCCATCAAGAAGCTAATTACATTTTAGGAGAATTGAGGTGCCTCTGTCAAGTGAAAATTTACGCGCCATCGGAATTTAGTTCTCCGCTGACAGCTACTCACCAAATAAACCGATACATCGGCTTTTCCAAGAAGATACCGAGAAGTCCCCAGACACTCCCGACCAAGAACTCTCCGAAAATCAGGCCTAAGAAGAACGGCGCAACCCGCCGAAACGTCCGAACACCACCGAAACGCAGAATCGCTAACTTGATGAAGTAGCTGATAAAGACGGAAAACCAGAAGAAATTCACCGCCCACGTTCCAGAGATCGCATACCCAATCGGATACAGGGGCCACCAGAAAAATCGAAGTCGCACCAAAGTCAGGCCAAAGGCGAACAGAAAACCGAAAATCATAGCAATCAGTGCAGGCACATCTACAGGCATCGGGTTTGTCAGCCAGCTCTGCGTGCGATTAAACACAGAACCCGACCAGACTTCAATCGCCCCACTCTCATAACCGATATGAAGCGCGCCCCAAAACGCAGCGAACGGACTCAACACCATCGCAAGGAACATGGCGATTGCAATCCGGCGCGGCGAACTCCGAGAGCGTTCCGCCAATTTTAAACCCTCTAACTGATGTGGCATGGTGTTGCCGCGATACGCACGATTGAAGCAGAACACGAGCGAGAAGAGTGCCAAATTCTGTCCACCCAGCCGACGCATTCCAAATATTTTAGGAAGCAGGACATCGGGTCCCATGGAACGCAGATCGTGGATCGGCGGACCCAATTCTGCACGGACGCGAGTAATCACGGTCACCGTCGTCAGGTGGATAGCAAAGACGAGGCCTGCGACCCACAAAGACATGCCCGCCATCCACCAAAAACCCGCCAATAGCAGAAACCCACCGATGAGTCCCAACACTGCAACCCGATAGGAGATCGGTTCGTTTGCTGCCGCTTCCCTGTTGGGATGCCACGCCTGCCTGAGAACACGCCTCAGATGGTCCCGCGCACTCCATAACGCCATACATAACACGCCGACACAGACCCCAAACGACTGGTCAAAAATGAACGGGAACCCTGGAATCCGTTGCAAACCAGCGATACTGCCGAAAATCATCTCAAATTTCCAGAAAATGTAGAAGAACCAGAATGTGAAGGAAAGATCCAGTGGGATGAAGTACGCCATTCCAATAACGAATGGAAAGAAAACAATTGGTGTCCAGCCAATCGCGTTCCACGGTTTCGTCGTAAAGAGTGGACGTAAATCGTAGAATTCGCCGCCGAGTCCGGGGAAGTTTGGAAACAGAAAATGGAGTCCGTTCACGACATCTATCCCACCTGCAAGAATTATCCCAACCCACAGCGGTTTTGACCGAAAGAAACGCGCCGTTGTCATCCGATAGGGTAACTCAATGATTGGATAGCTGAGCCTTTCGATTTCAATCCACTGCCTTCGTAGAATAACGTTGATGCAAAATGTCGTGGAAAGGAGTACGATGATAAACCCACTCCATGCCAGCACAGGTTTCCACCACATTTGGAGATGTGGCTGTAGATAGAGGCTCGACTCGCCTGTAAAATAGACGGTTAACTTATTCTTATCCGTCAATGCCAGCCAATCTGGGATATAACGGTGAAAAAGTGTGCTCCACTCATTTTCTTCTGTTGCCAGCCATCCGACAGTAGCGATATTGGTGATAATTACTTCAAACAGGTCGTGTCCACAGATGGCTGAGGCGACAGACAGCATGGCATAGAGCGTTAGCAGCTCGCCTTGGGTGAGTGCGGCACGCGGTGCGAATCGGTGAAGGAGTGTATTGAGAGCTACAAGGACGGCGAGTGCGAAGATGGTATTGAAAAAGAGGGACATCGTCGTGGGGAAGCCTTGATCCCAGCGTAGCGATGCGAAGACCCAATAGTTATTGAAGGGGATCAGCAGGAGTCCAAGCCAAATAATTCGCCAACGAATTTTTTGGTGAGAAGCAGACGTAGAAAAGGGTCCGGAGCGTCTCAGCATAGATGACACCAATCGTTTTTTTAGTCCAAATCCGCGATGCCATTATACCTTAGAACCGAACCTGACTCAACAAGTTTTTTCCTTGAAAAAATAAAGAAAATCTGGTAAAATAAGTCCTAAATTATCGAAACTCAAGGCAATCGTTTTTTTAAATGAACGCTATAAAAGAGGCGCACTATAACCTCGGTATCGCTTATCTGGAAGCCGGACAATACGACAGAGCCATCCCTGAATTTGAGGCAGCCATAAAACTGGATGCCAGTTTTATAGGAGCACACTGCGCGCTTTGCCGCGCCTACCTCGAACAAGACGAACTTGAGAAGGCAGGGATGGCTGTTACGGCAGCATTGGCACTCGATGCAACACACCAACCGGCGTTGCTCCTCCACGGCACCATAACGGAAGTCTATCACGATAAAGGCAAAGCGTATTTAGATGACAGACGTTACATCGAAGCGATTGAGGCATTCCAGAAAGCCATAGACCTTGATACAGATTTAGGGAATAACTCACAGAAATCTCCTCTTGAAAATACGCATATCTATGCACACCTTGGTGCTGCTTACATCGGCATGAAGGCGTATCAGGATGCCATTGATGCATTGCAAAACGCGATTGCTCTTGACTCCGATCTTGTTGACGCGCATTATAACCTCGGTCATGCCTACATTGAACAAGGACACCCAGACAAAGCGATTCCGCATCTGGAACGTGCTATAGCGATTGCACCAAATCTCAAACGTGCACACTATAATCTTGCCCGTGCCTATCGAGAATCGGGTAACCTGGAAGCGGCGACACATGCCGTCACCGAAACATTAAGGATTGATCCGAATTACCAACCTGCTCATGAACTTGCAGGCAGAATAAAACAGGCACATTACAACATCGGTATCACTTACCTCAACGATGATCGCTATAGTGAAGCCGTCACAGCTTTTCAAAGTGCGATAACGCTTGCTTCGGACTTTACGACTGCACATTACAACTTGGGGTTAACCTTTCTCAAAATGGAGTCATATCCTCGCGCTGTAGATGCGCTTCAGAAGACGATAACTTTGGATCCGACTTATGTCGCTGCACACCATTCTCTTGCCCTCGCGTATCTCGGACAACAGGAACTCGGAAAAGCGAGAGATACGGCAAGAGATGCACTGAAACTGGATGCCGACTACCAACCTGTCATTTCCCTTTTGGAAGCGATTGATCCAAGTTTCACACGAACAGGAGAACAGACGGCCCCACAACCAGAACCAGATTCACTAATAGACCCACAACAGAGGATAACACCACGGCAGGAAACACACTATGAACTCGGCATTGTTTACCGTGACGCGAAGATGTACACTGAAGCGATTGGGGAGTTCCAAAAGGCGATAACTTTGGATCCGAACTTTGTATCGGCGCACATAAGTTTAGGGGAAGTCTATCTCGAAATAGGGCAGCTTGATGACGCAGAAAATACAGCGAACGCGGCACTAAAGATTGATGCCAACTCTCAATCTGCGCGTCAACTTTTATATACTATCGAACAGGCACATCCTACGCCGAGCCCAGCGAAATCGCCTGAACAGACAACCGCTCTTGATATACCGGATACGAAACGAGATTTTGAACGCGGAATGGTTTTCCTTAACAATAGGCAGTATAATCAAGCCGCTGCTGCATTCAAACGGGTGATAAAGGCAGATTCAAGTTCGGTAGAAGCACACTATGGATTAGGACAGGCTTACCTTGGAATAGAAGCTTTCGATGATGCGGAAGCTGCAGCAAACGAAGTGTTAAGGCGAAATCCAAATCATCCGCCCACACGTGAATTGATCCAACTGATAAAGTTCGCCAGAAATAGAGAGCAAAACCGGGGAAGACAGAAGAAGGTGCTGCGATATGTTGTTATTTTCGGAATTCTTGCGGCGTGCGTTTATGTTTTGATAGCATTGTGTATAATCCCAAATCCATCGTGCAATCCAATACCTCCCAATCTTTCAATAGCGACATCGTTAAGTGCCCCTTATCTCTTGGCAGGTAAAACAGAAACCCTCACACTGACCATCAAAAACAGTGGTGGTACAGCACATAATATCAAAATTAGCCTTGAACCGAAAAGTAAAGCAGGATTAAACTATGAACTCCCTGCTTCTATTCCAATAATGGGTAAAAATGGTGAGGAAAAGATAAAAATCCATATTACAGTAGATAAGAACATAGGAACTCGAAAAGAAAGCGTCAAAATTGAATTGTCCACAAACGATGGAATAGAGCCAGTAACCCAAACCTTTGATCTTCAAATTTTCGGGACAGAGCGATAGAAGAAGACGGAGATAGTCATGAACAGCAGAATATGGGGGATCATTGGCGGAGTCGCTTTGGTACTTGCACTCCTATCCCCACTTGTATTAGGCAACGCTAAGAAAATTAATCAACTTTTTGAAGATGCTGAAATGCTGTACGAGCGTGAAGACTACGAAAGGGCAAGAGGAAAATACAGTGAAGCACTGCAAGAATCGAAAAAAATTGGTGTGAATACTGAAACGATTGATATAGATTTCACTACTCTCGTTAACCTCAAAATCGCTTGGTGTTACTATGAGCTCGGTGAGAAAACAAGCGATGTCAGACATAACCAAAACGCACTTACACATATCAAAGAGGTCGTGTCAGATACACAGGTCCCCAGATACCAAGAAGCACTTACTTATTTGTGGGCAGAGAATCTATACAAAATTGGCAACCTCAACCAAGCAAAGCCTAAATTCGCTGAGTTGATAGAGACGTTTCCAAGGAGTCAATGGGTTCCGAACGCACTGTACACTATGGCAGAAATCGCCTATCAGCATGACAATTGTGAAGAAGCTCTGAATATCCTTCAAAGACTTGTCCCTGAATTTCCAGAGTCTGAACTTACACAGAGAGCAGAACGTCGGATTGTGGAACTAAATCAATTGTGCAATGAACCCCCGCCACCTCCAGATCCTTGTGAGGAAGACTACAACACCGCGTTGGACTTACAACAACAAGACCTAATCCACGACGCTTACGAACGCTATACAAACCTTATTAAACAATTTCCTGATTGTGAGTATGTTCCGTATGCTTATGTTGGAATAGCAGAAATCCATCTTGAGGCGAAGGACTATGTGAAGGCACGAGCAAACTACGAAGAAGCCATCCACAATACAACTGACGAGGAAAGAAAAAGAGAATTATATCTCGCATATCATCGTACCTACCTTGTCCCCGATCATGATAAAGACGATAGCAGACAGCGCGAACTCGATGACGAACTTTTTGTAAAAGCAAGACTTCTCCGGTTAGAAAAGCGATGGTTAGAAGCAGCCCAGACATACGAGAAACTTACCGATAGGAATCTCTCTGTTGAAGATATGCTCTACGCGCTTTATTGGCGAGGCCGATGCTATTACGCAGCAGCTCAAGCGGATTCAATGCTATTTAGTAAATCAGTCGATGCCCTGACAAAACTTACCACAGATTATGAGAATAGCGGATATGATATCAAACCCTATTACTATCTAATTTTGGCATATACAAACTGGGCAGAAGCATCTGACGACCTATCAATATATCAATTAGTAATAAATACGTTCGAGAAAGTCAATGCAAAATACGCAGATAGTAATGATAGTACAGTTCAGGAATTGCTCAGTCACATGCGGAGGCTGAAAGAGAGCGCAGTCAAAAAATTACATCCACCCAACCTAAAAAAAGAACAAGCAGAACGTGCCATTAAGAACGCAGAGAGAGAAATTGCCAAAGCGAGACAGGAAAACAAAGACCCTCAGCTGATTCACCAAGCAAATAAACACTTGGAATACGCGAAACAGCAAAAACGCACAAACCATTATGAAAAATCCATTAGTGCAGCAAAAAAAGCTATTGAGATCATAAAAGCATCTCTTCAACCACAACCTCCAGACCCTCAACATTACGTTGACGAAGGTAACATATTTTTTGAACAAAGTGAACTTGAAAAGGCACTGGAAAAAGTGGAACAAGCCTTAAACCTTGACAGAAACTACTCGCCTGCCCACACACTTAAGTCAAAAATAAAAAAGAGGTACGCCGCTCGTGGTAGGAGATTCTTTGAAGAAGAAAAAGACGATGAAGCAATTGACGCATTCAAGAGTGCGGTCAGTATCAACATCCACCCAGAACTTAAAGAAGCATACAACTATTTGGGAGTAATTTATATTGGACAAAGACAGTACCGCGAGGCAATAGCATTTTTTTCAAAAGCAGTCAGGATCGACGCGAATTTTAAAGAAGCATACTTTAATAGTGCCCTTGCTCACTTAGAACTTGGAGAATTTGAAGGGGCAATCAAAGCTGCCGAAGCCGCTTTAAGAATTGATCCGAATTATGAACCGCCACGCATGCTGATAGAATTAGTACTTACGCAATTCTGACCATAGCCCACTGCTAATTAGTTTTGACCACACGGGTCAGAGGTATCTGTACTTACACAACCGCGCACCTATGCCAATTCCTTGACTTAGACTCTCAAATTGTGTTATAATTCTAAGGCTTGAAAATATCTGTCCACTTTCCTTATTTTGAACGGAGACTCCATGCTTGATGCCCTCTTTTTTCGCACTCCCAGCGGAAATGAACCTGTACGAGCATGACTTAGCGACCTTGGTCAAGAAGATGCCAACATAATTGATACTGATATAAGAATAGTAGCAGAACATTGGCCACAAGTGCTTCGCACGGGTCTTGTTAAGAGGATGCCCGGTGAAGAGCAGTTATGGGAAATTCGTAGTCGTATCAGTGAAGGAAAACGTACCGCGCGGGTTTTGTTCACTCTCGAAGGCCGGAGGATGATTCTTCTACACGGCTTTATCAAGAAGTCGAGAAGGACACCCCGAAAGGATTTACGCTTAGCTCGAAAACGAAGAGACTTAATAAAATAAAGGGAGTCTGTCATAATGAATAAGTATCATGGAAGCAAGTTTGAGGAGTATCTAAAGGAAAAAGGCACGTTTGAGGAAATCTCAGTGCTCGCGCAAAAGCGTTGGGAGGAGTTACAAACTCACGAGCCAGAAGATCCTTCTGAAATTACCGAGAATTTACCCAGACGCATCAACAGATTTTTCCAACGGCTCCGGCATGCCATCAACAATCTCGTTTCATAGGCGAATCTGTCCGCAAAAAAATCGGTTAATCACGCGATAAAAGGAGTTAGAGTATATGAAAAAATGTTATCTATCGCTCATAGTATGTCTATTAACCATAAATCTATTCCTACCTGATATTTCTGCCCAAGGTTTCGCGCAACAGTATCTACCTAAAGACGCAAAAGCCCGCTTCGGTAGGGGTTGGGTGAAGGATATAAAATTTTCTCCCTATGGTAATCAATTAGCCGTAGCAACTACAATTGGTGTTTGGATATATGACATCCAGACCGGAACGGACACAAATCTATTTGAGGATATTATGGGCGGTGCTAACGCCATTTCATATTCTCCACTCGGAACCACTATTGCAGCAGTACACGCTGATTGGACAGTTAGATTTTGGGATATTCCCAGTGGTGAGGAAAAACAAGGTTCCGTCCTCAGAGGGCACACAGCAGAAATCTATACCGTTGAATACTCACCAGACGGTAGCAGGATTGCCAGTGGAAGTGCAGATAAAACCATTCGGATATGGAATCCTGATGCCACAACTGATAGCGAAAAACTTGTCGCAATCTTACCGTATAATGATGCCGTTCGCACCCTCGCTTTTTCGCGAGACAGCAAGCTGCTCGCTGGTGGCAGTGACGATGGCACAATTCAGGTCTGGGATGCTGGCACTGGAGACAGAATTTATGAGTTTAAAGAACATATTGATTCTGTTCAGGCAGTGCATTTTTCACGCAATAGGACCGAACTCGTAAGTGCCAGTCTGGATAAAACAGCAATCTTATGGAGTCTGGTAGGTGAAGGTGGCAAAATACACCCCCCAATAGAACACGAAGCACCAATATATGCAGCGAAATTCTCACCTGATGGAAACACGTTCGCCACCAGTAGCGCAGACAAACTAATTCAACTATGGGACACGAGTGTAGGATCTCATAAACTGACCCTTATAGGTCATAAAGATTCAGTTGAAAACATTGATTTTTCACCAGATGGCAATAGTCTTGCAAGCGGTAGTCCAGATGGTACGATACACTTATGGGATATAATCGGTGAACGCACAAGAATTAAGATACAAGGACATACTGGGGGTGTCAAAGCATTAGTGTACACGGCAGATAATCGTATCCGCTCATGTGGTATCGGATATGATGAAAAACTTCGATTATGGGATGTTGGTACGAGCAGGGAATTATCAATGATCCGAGAACATACAGGATTAACCCAATCAGTTGCTTTTTCTAAGGATGGTAAAATCCTTGCCAGTGGAGGAAACAAGGATGGGACAATTTTCCTTTCAGATGTTCTCAAGATTCTTGAAAATAGCGAAAGTCTAATAACAACATTTGAAGGAAATATACAAGGTATTACAGCACTTGCTTTTTCACCAGCGGACACAACTCTTGCGAGCGGAGGCACCGATGGTAGAATCCATCTATTGGATATTAGCAGTGGCAGTGAACTAAAAATACTCAGAGGTTCCCAAAGTACCATCACTGCATTGACGTTCGTCATTGATGGTACCCACCTTTTCAGTGGTGAAGAGAACGGAACTGTCCGCCAATGGGATGCCCTCACGGGTGAAAAGATAAGGGATGTCGCCGATTCGCTCAGTTCTATTACAGCTCTTTCGTTTTCATCCATCAAACACTGTCTTGCTATTGGAGATGCTCTCGGTACAGTTCAGTTATTTGATCTTGTCACAGGAATCAAAAAACGGGTTCCCAAACGTGATGACCCTATAAAACACCCGAACAAGATAACTGCTCTTATTTTTTCTAAGGATGGCAGCACCCTTGTCAGTGGTAATGAAAACGGCACCACTATCCTTTGGGATGTGAACTCCATATTATCAGAAACAAGATGACAAGACTAAACAGCGGCACCACGCGAAACTCTCCACGTAATGCCGCTGTTTAAGTCAAATTTCTGTAAGCGTGGATTTCTACCCGACTACTCTTCCTTCATCACAAAGAATTTTTCCTCTTTAATCCGTTCTTCAGGGAAACGCGCACGCGCCCAGATCGCTTTCGCATTCTCAATCATCTGTGGATGTCCGCACGCATAGACGACAGCGTTCGTGTGGTCATAGCCGAGCTGATCGCCGTACTTCCGAACCACATCTTCCGCACGTCCGCTCTCGCCTTGCCAGTCTGGATCCTCCCACGGACGACTCACTGTCGGAACAAAACTAAACCACTCTTCCTGTGCAGCGAGTTCGTTGAGTTCATCCATGTAATATCCAAGCTCCCACGAACGGCTCGCACCGACGATTGCAAGGATCTGGTGTGGACTCGTTTTGCCTTGTTCCTGCTCAATTTTCTGCGTCCGTGCGATGCTAATATACGGCGCAGCACCCGTGACAGTTCCCGCCATGACATGACGCGTCATACCACTCTCCGTGTCCAAGACGAATCTTCCAACGAGGCGATCCCGAATAAATACACTGTCGCCCAATTTCAGTTCCCAAAACAGAGGGGTTGTCGCACCTTCCGGCACCAATTCCACGAAAACCTCCATAAAGGGTTCGTGGGGTGAGGAAACTATCGAATATGGACGTTGAACAATTTTCTCGTCGACCTGAAAACCGATCGTCGCATACTGCCCGGGTATAAATGGCAACTGCTGATCAACACGGAATTTGAACGCCGCTAAATCTTCAGAAAAGTCCTCACGTTCAATCAATTCACCTTTACAATAACGCGATCTGGAGCGTCTTCTTCTGCCCATAATTTTTCCCTTCAAATTTTCTATAACAAATTTCGGTCTGTAAGTTGCACCGAAAAAGATAGTGGATTTTTGATTACCGTTTTAATGTATTATACGCAAAACGATAAATTAGTTCAAGTCTTTTACATCTCTGCCAATTTCTTCTGAAGCCATTGCGTCATCGGGGCATGTCCGGGATCACAGACTTCGATAAAATGTCCCGGTAAGGGTTGCCCGATGAGTGCTTCAACATCTCGCCGCCGTTCCGCCACAACCGTCGGATGGTCACTCGCGATGTTCACTGTCTCCTCTGGATCGTTACGGACATCAAAGAGTTCATCGCCATTCGCGTCGTTATAACCCACAGACGTACAGAAGTTCCAATGATTATCGCGTACGCTGACGCGGCCGCGTGCATTCCCCGTAATAAAGCCCGCCCAACCTGTGATGATACGCTCACGAAGGAATGCTTTCTCCTGCGTAACGAGTTGCCACATATCCTCACCATCCGTCCAACGACACGGAACATCAAGCAGATTGAGGAGTGTCGGCATCAGGTCGTGGTTCTGTACAAACGCCGAAATGTCTGTGTCATTCGGTCCATCTGGGTGCCGTATCATCAGGTTCAGCTGCGTATTGAACGGATGCAGTTTGTTCGGTCCCTTCCCGAAGCTCCCGTGGTCGCGGAGCTGTGTGCCGTGATCCGACATCAAGACGACCAATGTCTCGTCCTCGATACGCAGCTGCGCTATCTTATCAAGGAGAACGCCGACCCATTTATCGACGAACGTCACCTCACCGAGGTAGAGTGCCTCAATACGACGGTGTTCATCTTCCGTAGGACCCTCGCCTTCGTTCGCACTCCCCGGTGTAATAAAATCCTTGCCTGAATAGTCTGGAAAGTAGCGATCTGCATAGGACTTTGGCGGATCCCACGGTTCATGCGGATCAAAACTGTCAACCCATAAGAAAAACGGGCCGACGGTATGATTATCTTCAAGCCAGTCAGCGGCAGCACAAAAAACACGCGCACAACTGTAATCGTCTTCCGACTGTCGATGCCGTTGCGACAACAAGTAGTTGACGAGTCCTGCATGGCGTTGCCAATTGATGGGTTCACGGACATGTTTGCGGAGTTGTTCTTCAATCAACCTCGGATCGCCGCTATGCCAGTTATCCGACTCCTGCCCACGGATGAAATCGAAGTGTGCGAAGCCGCGCGAGAAGTTCATCGTCGGTTTGAACATGTGATAGGTATCGGCGATGAGTGCCGTCAGGTACCCGCGTTCGAGTAAAATCTCAGCGATGGTATCCTGTTCCGGTGGAATCTTATGCCACCCGGGTGCGTGGTGCCAATGCCCGCGTCGATCGAAGTTATACCGCCACGGAAAACTCCGCATCCCCGTGAAGTTTGCGCGTCGCACTTGCAAGGTCGGTTGCCCTTCACCAAAAGCGCGTGTGAAACGGACAGACTCCGATGCCAAGGCATCAAGGTTCGGCGTTTGTACGTGGCTATACTTCTTACCTTCGCCGATGATGTCGGCACGAAACGTGTCCAAACAGATACAGATAATATTCATACTATTATGCCTCTCTCATCTCCTCAAGAATCATTCCGGCAGCTTCCAACGGATCGTCTGCCTCAATAATCGGTCTACCGACGACGATGTAATCCGCGCCTCGCTGAATTGCTTCCGTGGGTGTAGTGATACGGCGTTGATCGCCAGTATCTGCCCACGTCGGACGGATACCGGGTGTAACGATTACAAAGTTATCACCGCACGCTTTTCGTATGGGTTCGATTTCTAATGGCGATGCGACAACGCCATCAAGTCCCGCTTCTTGTGCTAACCGTGCAAGATAAACGACCTGTTTCGTAAGCCCGCGTTCTGAACCGAAACTTTGCTGAAAACCCGTCTCATCCATGCTTGTCAGAACTGTCACACCAAGCAACAGAGGCCTCGGGATATCCGCGCTATAGGCAGCGTCATCCGCGCTGTCTCTCGCAGCTTGCATCATCTCAAGTCCACCCGCGGCGTGCATGTTAATCATCTGTGCGCCGTGCTTCGTCATCGTGCCTACATCACGGGCAACTGTGTTCGGAATGTCATGGAATTTCAGGTCAAGAAAGATTTTATGTCCGCGCCCGTTAAGCCACGGAAAAACCTCAGTCCCAACGGTACTGAACGCCTGAAAACTGACTTTTACCCAAGGCACTATATCCATAAGTGCCCCAGATAACCAATCAATCTCTTCACCATCGTCAGTATCTAAAGCAACGATTAACCTATCTCTCAATTTTTCATTCTCCTCTGTATAGGGAACGCGCACTGACCGTTGTCTAACGCAGAGCGTTCCTCCCCTAAGGACTGCTGGGGCACTCGGTTTTCATTCATCCAAGTTCTGCCAATTCTGGAATGTGCTTGTGCTCATAGTTTTCAATGAGGCCAAAAACGAACTCCATTAACGGCGTAAGGAGATGATTTTCATCGTCACGTACGATGTCCGTTAACTCGCCGAGCAGTACTATGAGTTGTTCGTAGTCGTTTTCTGTCAAAGCCGTGATGCTGTTCCCTTGGCATTTGATAACTGCATCGTTTAAAACATCTAATGTTGTTATACGTGATTGAGAATCATTGGGAACGTTGGGCATAAATTTAACTTGTGCTGCATCGAAGACAGCGCGTTTTTCGGTTAACATAGTATACTCCTGAATTTATCTGTAAATAGCAAACCTATAATGCTTGTCAAGGTCTCCATCTATCATACTCAGCGTGGGTTAGCACATGACGAATAAACACTATCTGCTGGTCATAGTGAATAGTTGCAATGAGGCGAGCCGTGTTCCCTCCAATATTGAAAACAGTCCAACCCTCAACTCGGTTAGCGTGAGAAAAGACCTCACGTAATTCTGCAATCGGACGAAAATTCCTTCCGGTCATCAGTCTATACCAATGGTTGAGTGCCGATCTGGTATTCGGATGTTTCTGTGCAAAATCCCTCAGTAGTTTGTACGGACTTGCGCGCATTGATTCTTGGTATCCTTCCTCTTACACCACCATCTCAACTGGTTCTCTCAAAACTTCCTCTATGATCCGCAGTGTTTCTCGGTGCGCGTCGTCAATTTGCGTCTGGCAAATATCAATATGCCCCGCAATCCTACTCAGATGTCCTTCAAACTCGCCTATCATCCGATGCACCTCTTTCGGTGAAGTGCCGCCAAGACTCTGGTTATTCCGAAGTGCTAACGCCGCATCCAGAATCTGCTTGAGTTGTTCAATAGAAATATCAACGTCCTTCTGTTTCAAGAGTGCTTGCGTGAGTTTCCAGTCAGCGAACGTTTTCTCCTGCTTCACGAGTTCTCCGACAAGCCACCCGACAATCTCGTGGCATTCCCGAAAACTCAGCTGATGCGCTTTGACGAGATAATTCGCCACCTCCGTCGCCGTTGCGAAGTTCGCATTCGCCAATTCCGCCATCCGTTCCGTCTTGAAATCTGTTGTTCCGAGGAGTTCTGGAAGCAGACCGAGGCACGCCTTCACAATATCAAACGCCTCCCACAGCGGGGGTTTATCCTCTTGGAAATCACGGTTGTACCCCATCGGCAGTCCCTTGAGGTTCGTCAACAAGTCAAGCAAAGCCCCATAGACGCGTCCTGTGCGACCCCGCGTAAGCTCCGCGATGTCGGGATTCTTCTTCTGGGGCATGATGGAGCTTCCGAAACTGTAGGCATCATCAAGCACCGCTATCCCGAATTCATAAGTCGTCCAATAGACAATTTCCTCGCTAATCCGCGAGAGATTCGCCATCACGAGGGATAACGCGAAAAGCACCTCGGCGATAAAGTCCCGGCTGCTAATAACATCAAGCGCATGCTCGTGCGGTGCATCGAAACCGAGGAGTCTTGTTGTCAACGCTCGGTCAATAGGGAACGTCGTGCCAGCCAAAGCGCATGCCCCAAGCGGGTTCATATTGGCAAGCCGGTATGCAGATTGTAGACGTTTCTGATCCCGTAGGAACATACTCACGTAAGCCGTCGCCCAGAAACCGAGGCTAATCGGTTGGGCGTGCTGCGTATGCGTGTACCCCGGCATCACAGTGTCAGCGTGTTCCTTCGCAATTTGGAGGAATACACTACAGAGTGCTGAGAGACCGCGCTGGACATTGAGGATTTCGTCCCGAATGTAGAGGTGCGCATCCACAAGTACCTGATCGTTGCGAGAACGAGCGGTGTGGAGTTTACCACCGAACTCACGACCGGCGTTCTCAATCAGGTACGACTCGACATTCATGTGAACGTCCTCTTTATTCGGATCAAGCACCAAATCGCCGTTCTGAAAATCCGCTTCCGCTTTTCGGAGCCAACGCAAAATCTCACGTAGGTCGGCATCAGAGATAATCCGCTGTCGGGCAAGCATAATCGCATGCGCTTGGCTGCCCCAGATGTCGTATCCGATGAGTCGGGTGTCGGCTTCAATGGAGTGCGTGAAGGCTACTGTCTCTGTAGTGAGGCCTGTACTGAAACGTCCACCCCAGAGGGTTTTTTGTGATGTTTCCATATTTTGTTGAATTTTTGACGATTGCACCGGAGAACTACTAAAGTTATAGCCACTTTTTTACACCAACTTCGATTAACTCCATTTGTGCAGGCTGCAATCCTCCGAGTCTGCGAATAAACACGGATGGCGAAATAGCTGTCAACCCTTGAATATTGAAGGCACCGGGCTTCAATCCGTTTACGGAAAGTTTAACCGTGAACGCGGAACTTCTCGTGCTTGTTGTATGCGGTACAACGGTAATCAAAGCATAGTCAGAGTCTGAAAAAGGGACACTGAGAATCAAAACTGGTCGTGTTTTTGCCACGAATCCAAGGTCGGCTAGCCATACTTCACCACGCTTAGGTATTGGCATTATCCTCTAAATCCTCTTCTTTATCAAGCAGTTTAAAAACCGCTGCAGCCGCTAAGTTCTGATCCTGTTCTGTCCAAATACCGTAGTCATCATCGTAGATGATATGTTCGCAGCGATCCCGATATAAATCGTGAATAGCTTGTTCAATGCGCTGCAGCTCGTCGGTACTTAGGCTCGTCAATGCCCTTGTTAATTCTTGAATTGTACTCATAGGAAAATATCCTCCACAGATCATTTTTGGATGAGCGCAAAGCAGCATCTTAGGTATCAAAACGAGGTGGTTCTCGCGCCGGTTCCCGTGGCGGTATCTCAAGTTCCACCCCGCCGATCTATTTGAAAAGTTTGTGGATAAACGTTCCAAGTCCCTTCTCTGGAATCTCTTGGACCTGAAATGTTGGTAATATGTTGGCTGCGTCTTTACCCTGGAGATCAGCAAGATAATCAACGACCTCTTTAAGTTCTTCAGTAGAGAGTTGTTCGATTAACATGATCGCCTATTTTTGTAAGTCCATTTTTTGCATAATCAAACCTCCTTTTTAGGTAATAACACGATTGTTGCTACACAACCTGCGGTGGCCGACGTATCGATGTCGGTTGGATAATCTTGCGTTGATCGGGTGTCAAACGTGCCAACAATTCGTCCGAATGCGGATAGTCAAAACGCTCGCGGACATACCGCGGCGAATAGCGATAGACAATCGACCGGCGATACCCTTCATTCGTCCGCTCTGCCGATCCGTGCGTAATTTTATCTGTGAACATCACCACATCGCCCGCCTTGAGATAGATTTCCTGCGTTCCGAACGCTGTCCCCGCAGGTTTACCACTCACACCGTCGTAGACCAAGCCTTTCCCATCAACTTTCAAACGCGGGTGAATCTCCGTACATTTATGACTCCCCGGCACCAACACCGGTGCGCCGTCACCCGGTCCAATATCGTTGAGTGCCATGAGGACGTTAATCTGTCCGACCATCCATTCGCCCGTCTGCTCCTGTCGAAACGTTAGGTAACTGAGGGGGACATGCCCGCCACAGTGGATATGAATGAAACCGCCAGGACCGCGGACGTTCAGGAAATTCTCGTGGATAGAGAGTCCATTGACTTCATGGACGTATTTCTGCACGAGATTAATCCACGCCGGATGGTCGATTAACTTCTCGAAGACCTCTCCACCTTCAATGATATTCTGGAAATTCACACCGTTCTCAACGTTGTAGGTATGCGTTTCAATATTCCCAATCCAGCGTGGGATCCGTTTAGCCTCTGTGTTCTCTTCCCACGGGACCTCGACGTACGCCCAGTGTGCGTCAATCCACGCGTTCATCTTCTCCAAGTCTTCTTCTGAGATCGCATTCTCTAAAACGAGATAACCCTGTAAGTCGAATAGATAATCCTGTATCTCTTGGTCCATACGTCTGTCTCCTTACCAGTAGATGCGGTTTTCAATGGCACTCATAAAATAGGACCGCGCCTACAGATACGTGTTCAATTCCGCTTCTGTAGGTGTCGGCGTAGAGATACCACCTTCCGGGACTTCCACCTTCGCTGTCCAAACAATCCCATTAAGAACGAACTTACGGAATTGGTCATCCCCCCAATTCTGATGGTAATGCCCACCCGTAAATCCGAACCCACGCCCACCATCTGGACGCTCCACACACCATCCCAAATGCTGCGGTTCACCCTTTGCGACCGATGCGCGGACGTGCGGATTACCACTGTGGGGTCCATCAGGTCTCGTGAGTGTTGAGGCAGGTGCGATAGTGCTGAGTACCGGCATCACCCCTTGCATATTCTCACGAAACCGCATGTGATAATACCATTCGTCTTCCAGTGAAAAGGGCTGCATCCCACGCGTTATCGGGTGTTCAGGGAACTCCGTAAACGTTGCTGTCCAATATGGATTCACCGAAAGCCCCGGTTCAAAGTAGCCACCGATCCAGTCTAAGAAACAATCGCCGGGTTTACCCTTCGGCACCTCGACAGCAAAGTGCAACATCGCGAGTCCTATGCCTTGTGCCATCAATTCACCGATCTGATCAAGATGCGGAATGCTAAGGTGTCTCTCGCCTCCGCCTGAATAAACAATAATGGCATCTGTATCAGCGAAAGTCGCAGCATCTGTGGGCCATCCCTGTGAGACAACCACATCCACACCGTCGAAAAATGTGTTCAACTGATCGGCGAGAAAGGCACACCCCGCCGGATGTTCATGCGCGCCACTGCCATGACTACTTCCGCTTCCTGCCACCATAACAATTCGAGATTTTTTCGCCATATTTTAAACCTCCGTTTGGAATATGTATTCAGTTTACCATATCCTAATTTTTTCAACCCATCTCTTTAAATTCTACACGCTATTGTTGGCGTTGTCAACGCCAATTTTAAACCGATTGACAATTTCACACGGGTGTCTTAAGATAGAGGTAAATCCGACACGAAACAGGAGCAACGCAATGGAAAGATTCCCGATTGTTGACACACACGTTCATCTATGGCACCCAGAACAGTTGAGATACCCATGGCTTTCGGAAGTTCCAGCCCTAAACAGACCCTATCTCCTAAAAGATTACACTGAAGCGTCAGGCGAACTGAACATTGAATCTATCGTTTTTGTCCAATGCGATACACACCCCGATGACGGCTTGAAAGAAACGGCGTGGGTGACTTCTCTTGCGACGACCGTAGAACCTCGGATTCAGGGCATCGTTGCCTGGGCACCGCTCGAAGAGGGTGAACAGGTTGCACCTTTTGTCGAAAAACTATCAGAGAATCCATTCGTCAAAGGTATCCGTAGGCTCATCCAATCCGAAAGCGTTGATTTCTGTGTCCAACCCGACTTCGTAAGTGGCGTTAAAGTGCTTTCCCGTTACGGATTGAGTTTCGATATCTGTATTTTCCATCCACAACTCGCCAACGCGATTCGACTCGTAGAACAGTGTCCACACGTTCAGTTCATTTTGGATCACATCGGCAAACCCGACATCAAGAACCAATTTTTTGAGCCTTGGAAACAGGAAATCCAGACGCTTGCGGGGTTTCCGAACGTCCATTGCAAAATCTCTGGATTGGTAACCGAAGCCGACTTTGAGGCGTGGACCCCCGCTGACCTCCAACCGTATATTGCGCATGTGATTAGTTGCTTCGGTTTCAATCGCGTCATATACGGCAGCGATTGGCCCGTCTCTACACAAGCATCTGATTATCCGCAGTGGGTCCAGACACTCAGGGAAGCCGTCTCAGGCTGCTCGCCTGAAGAGGTCCGAAACCTTTTTCGAGATAATGCTATTAGATTTTATAGATTGGATTCGTAAAAATAAGAGGAAAGATTGGCGAGATTAGGAAATCTCGCCAGCAGAAACAGAGAAGAGCGAGTTGGAGGATGCTCAAACTTGTTTAGGCTTGTGCATGTTGCACCGAACAAGTTCGGGCATCCAGAGGGTGCAATATTGACAGAAAAAGCGGCATATCACACATTATTAACCACCCGCCTTGACTTCTCGTCGACGCGGATGGAGTACAAACTCCGTATATCCGTTCGGAAGTTCACACCCTTTAAAAACCAAATCTAAAGCCGCTTGGAAGGCGACACTCTCGTCGTAATCCGGTGCCATATCCCGATAATTCGGGTCACCAGCATTCTGTTCGTCAACGATTCTTGCCATCCGTTGGAAGGTTTCGGTTACCTGTTCCTTCGTAACGATCCCATGGTGGAGCCAGTTGGCGATATGTTGACTCGAAATCCGTAGCGTCGCCCGATCCTCCATCAAACCGACGTTGTTAATATCAGGTATCTTTGAACAGCCGATACCTTGATCAACCCATCGAACGACGTACCCTAAGATGCCTTGGGCGTTATTGTCCAACTCACGCTGAATCTCATCAGATCGCAACACGCGTTCCTCCAACAGCGGCGGTGTGAGCAGGTCCTCCATGCTGGCGCGCTGTCTCGCCGCCAACTCTTTTATCCAGTTGCCGACGTCCACCCGATGGTAGTGCATCGCATGCAGTGTTGCAGCGGTCGGGGACGGCACCCATGCGGTTGTCGCACCCGCCAAGGGATGATTTACCTTCGTTTCGACCATCTCAGCCATCTGATCCGGTTTCGTCCACATCCCTTTGCCAATCTGTGCGGTTCCGAGCAACGCCGTCTCAATGCCGATATCAACGTTCCAATCTTCATAAGCGAGCATCCATGGCGCGTCGCGAATCTCCATTTTGGGGACCACCGCGCCCGCTTCCATGCTCGTATGGATTTCGTCGCCGGTTCTATCCAAGAACCCGGTGTTAATAAAGACGAGTCGTTCCTGTGCCACGCGAATCGCCTCTTTGAGATTGACAGTCGTCCGCCGCTCCTCATCCATAATCCCGATTTTAATGGTATTCGTTGGCAGTCCGAGTGCGGATTCTATCCACTCAAACATCCGAATCGTCATATCCACTTCTTCAGGTCCGTGGAACTTCGGTTTGACGATGTAGATACTCCCCGTTTTGCTGTTCGCATGGCGACCCTCCTCTTGGATGTCGTGCATAGCGGCGAAAGAGGTTACCATCGCATCAAGGATACCCTCTGGAACTTCTTCACCGTCGGCAGTCGTGACAGCATCCGTGTACATGTGGAGTCCAACGTTCCGAATCAGGAGGAGACTTCTCCCCGGCAACGTCAATTCGCTGCCATCGGGGGCGGTGAAGGTTTTGTCAGGTGCCAGACGACGCGTCAGCATTTCACCGCTTTTCTCAAACGTCGTCTCCAATGTCCCTTTCATAATCCCGTTCCAGTTGCTATAGACACGCACCTTATCCGCTGCATCCACAGCGGCGACAGAATCCTCACAATCTTGGATTGTTGTGATTGCAGACTCAAGGATAACATCGTAGACACCGGCAGGATGCTCCTTTCCAACGGGATGCGCTCGGTCTATTCGGATCTCGATGTGGAGTCCGTGATTTCGGAGGAGGATCGCAGTCAGTTCGCCGTTGTTTTGTGTAAACCCGACGAATTTAGTCGGATCCGCCAAGCCGACCTCACTGCCATCAGCGAGTGTTGCACGTAACTGTTGCACGTCTTGAACGGCTTTGAGGGAAAATTGGGTAACGTCAGAAAAACTGCCTGTTTCCAGTCCAGTCATCTCATCTAAAAACTGTTCGGTGTAAGCGATGACTTTCGCACCTCGAACGGGATTATAGGTAGCACTCTGCGTCGCACCCTCCGATTCGTCAATCACGTCGGTCCCATAGAGTGCGTCATAGAGGCTTCCCCAGCGAGCGTTCGCTGCGTTTAGCGCATAGCGAGCGTTATCGGTCGGCACAACGAGTTGCGGACCGGAGATGAGTGAAATCTCTATGTCAACGTCTTCGGTAATCACAGTAAAGTCTCGTCCTTCAGGGAGCAAATAGCCTATGTCAGTAAGAAACGCCTTATACGCCTCACTGTCGATCGGCTCACCTTGACGTGCGAGATGCCAGTCATCAATCTGCTGCTGGAGGGCATCGCGTGTGTCTAAGAGTGCCTTGTTTTCTGGTGCGAACGCTGCGACAATGTCACCAAACGCCTTCCAGAAGGCATCCGGTTCTATCCCGGTCCCAGGTGCGATCTCATCTCTTACCAATGCGTACAAATCTTCATCTATGCTGAGGTTCCCGATTTCAATTCGGTTTCCCATACTCACTTCTCCATTCCAAGGGGCTGTAAGGTGTTGGATCCTCGTTAGCCGATGCCTCGTTGCACCGACAACCAATTTCGCCTCAATTGCCAATTATCATAGCAACACATCTGTCGTTTGTCAATTGTTTTTTCAGAGATTATAACTTTTTAGTTTTTGGTTATTAGTGGTTTTTCCTCTTGATGGGGGATTTTTGCCGATCCTTCCGCCGCGATTTAAACACATCGCTTGTTTGCTCAATATGTTTAACACGATCCAGAAAGTACAAGCGCATGGGAGCCGCAGATTTATAATGCGGATTATCCACAAAAACATCTGGTTCGCCTAACAAGTCGCCGATGAGACCTTTCGTCCAGCCACGTTCAGAGATGAGCCGTGTCTGGGTAATTTTTTCTTTTTCACGCACTGCCTTGCGTGCTGCAGCTTTTTGCTGTTTTTCGGTTTGCCACAATATTTTGAAATCGTCTGAACGCTCGACTTTGCGAACATCGGATTTCAGATAAATCGGGTAGGTTAAGCGCCCGCCTAAAAAGGGCATAGCGAAAAACTCAGGCGACAAGAATCTATCTACGCGTTCAGGGGTCCAATGTCCACGCTTCAACAATTCTTCGTGCGAGAAGTGGGTGTCGGGATGGACTTCCATTTCTATATTCCAAATCTCACAGAATCTTTTTCGCATTGAGACATCGTTGAAATTCTCACGCATCAATTCTTTTTCTGCTTTCTCAATATCATTGTAACGAAAGAGCCGAACTGCGTTTAAATCCTCTATTGTAATCACAGTAACATCTCCCATCGTTTTCCCTAATTTTCTTTTTTCGACTTCAAAATCAAGGAGTCGTGATTCAGAGAGAATCGTGCCACGTTTTCCGAGTTGGGACTTAGTGATGTATCCACCTTTTCTGATCGTAAAATTACGCGCGGATTTCCGATGCTTTTGCTGTTTCATGTCGAATACCTCCAGACAGTTTGTGTCTTGCCCAGGACAGTTTCAATATCAGATTATACTACACTCATAGGCAATTGCCAACGCCTTTTTGACCGAAGCACCTACGCCCTTCCCATGCAACTTGCGAAAATATAGCGTTTGTGTTAGCATGTTAAGCGGAATAGAGACTTACCTTTCTCACTGAAGCGAAATATATTACGGACGGTGTGAAAAGTCACGCCGCAGAATGACTTGCAACAGATGCACAGACAGTTAACAGTAACGCAAACCAAACGACGATGAGGCTATTGGAGGTTAATTTTATGAGTTCTAAAACTGAAGGTTTCTATCCAAATAGTAAAAAGGTGTACATCTCTGGGGACCGACGCCCTGATATCCGTGTGCCTTTCCGGGAAATCACGCTTACGCCGACACAAGTCACAGATGGAACAGTCGAGGAAAATGAACCGTTGCGTGTTTACGATACAAGCGGTGTGTGGGGCGACGACTCACAATCGTGTGCTGTGGAATCTGGGATTCCGCCGATGCGGCAAGATTGGATTCTGGCGCGCGGCGATGTCGACACTTATGACGGCAGGGAGATCCAGCCACAAGATAACGGTTATCTCACCAAAGGACACGAACAGTACGCCCGTATGCGATCGGAATCAAAGGGTGGGTTGAAAAACTTTCCGGGTTTGAAACGCAAACCGCTACGCGCAAAGAACGGCGAAGCTGTTACACAGATGGCATACGCGAAACGCGGGATCGTAACACCTGAAATGGAATACATCGCCATCCGCGAGAACCTCGGTAGAGCGCAGGCATACGAGGCGATTGACGGAGACTATCGGACTCGCAACCGATTGAACCATCAACACCCGGGTGAGACGTTCGGAGCATATATCCCTGAATACATTACACCGGAGTTCGTCCGTGACGAGGTGGCGCGCGGGCGTGCGATTATCCCAGCGAATATCAATCACCCTGAAAGTGAACCGATGATCATCGGCAGAAACTTCCTCGTGAAAATCAACGCGAACATCGGCAATTCCGCTGTCGCCTCCTCGATTGAGGAAGAGGTCGAAAAGATGCGGTGGGCAACGAAATGGGGCACAGACACCGTGATGGACTTGTCAACAGGCAAAAATATCCATGAAACACGCGAATGGATTCTGCGCAACTCGCCTGTTCCCATTGGCACGGTACCAATTTATCAAGCACTGGAGAAGGTCAGCGGCAAAGCGGAAGAACTGAGCTGGGAGGTTTATCGAGACACGCTTATCGAACAAGCTGAGCAAGGTGTCGATTACTTTACCATTCATGCCGGTGTTCGCCTCGCTTACATACCGCTGACAGCGAATCGGTCCTGCGGTATTGTCTCGCGGGGTGGTAGTATCATGGCGAAATGGTGTCTATCACATCATCAGGAGAGTTTCCTCTACACGCATTTTCCAGAAATTTGTGAGATTATGCGTGCCTATGATGTCTCCTTCTCACTCGGCGACGGCTTACGCCCGGGGGCAATCGCTGATGCGAACGATGAAGCGCAATTTGCGGAATTAGAGACACTCGGCGAACTGACCAAGATCGCTTGGGAACACGACTGCCAAGTTATGATTGAGGGACCCGGACATATCCCGATGCACCTGATTAAAGAGAACATGGATCTGCAACTCAAACATTGTGATGAAGCACCGTTTTATACCTTGGGTCCTTTGACAACGGACATCGCTCCCGGCTATGACCATATCACAAGCGGTATCGGTGCGGCGATGATTGGCTGGTTCGGATGCGCCATGCTCTGCTATGTGACCCCGAAGGAACATCTTGGACTGCCGAACAGAGATGATGTGAAGGAAGGTGTCATCGCCTACAAGATCGCTGCACATGCGGCAGACTTGGCGAAGGGACATCCGGGGGCGCAGGAACGCGACAATGTGCTGTCGAAAGCGCGTTTTGAGTTCCGCTGGGAGGACCAGTTTAATCTCAGCCTTGATCCAGAAACCGCTCGCGAATACCACGACGAAACCCTGCCGAGTGAATCGGCGAAAACCGTTCACTTCTGCTCGATGTGCGGTCCACACTTCTGTTCGATGAAAATCACGGAGGATGTCCGTAAATATGCGGCGGAGAAAGGCATTACCGGTGAGGAAGCAATTACAGAAGGGCTGGTAGAAAAGAGCGAGGAGTTCAAGGAACAGGGGCACCAACTTCATATCGCACCCGAGGAAAAGAATGAAGCGGCTGACTAACATTATGTGAGAGCATCACATAATTTTTGTTTGTCGTCGCGCAATTCATTAGCAAACTACGCAATTTATCCGTAAGGTATGATTAAAAAATGAAAATTGGAATTATTGGCTGTGGTACAATCAGCCGTGCCTATTTTGAAGGGGCGCGAAAAACCGAGGTCTTAGAAATCAAAGCCTGCGCGGACCTCCGAATAGAAGCCGCACAGGCACAAGCGGAAAGATATAACTCCCACGCCTGCAGCGTCGATGAACTGCTTGCAGACCCAGAGATTGAACTGGTCGTTAATCTCACCATTCCGAGAGCGCACGTTGAAGTCGGCTTGCAAGTCTTAGCAGCAGGCAAACACGTCTATAGCGAGAAACCGCTTGGCGTGGACACCGAAAGCGGAAAGCAACTGATTGACACTGCAGCGGAAAAAGGACTCCGCGTCGGCTCTGCACCCGACACCTTCCTCGGTGCAGGTATTCAGACCTCACGACAAGCACTGGACGCTGGGAAAATCGGCAGACCCATCGCTGGCACGGCTTTTATGTGCGGGCATGGACACGAAAGTTGGCATCCGAATCCCGCCTTCTATTACGACATCGGCGGCGGTCCGATGCTGGATATGGGACCTTATTACGTAACGGCACTCGTCAATATCCTCGGTCCTGTTAAACGCGTCGCGGCGATTACGACGAAAGCGTTTGAAGAGCGCGTCGCAACAAGTCAAGCCGTGCGTGGCTTGCGTATCCCCGTCAAAATCACGACCCACCTCACCGGCACGCTCGAATTCCAGAACGGCGCGATTATCACAATGATTATGAGCTTCGATATGTGGCGGCACAGTCTCCCGTGCATCGAAATCTACGGCGAAACCGGTTCAATGACTGTTCCCGATCCAAACGGATTTGGGGGTCCCGTCAATGTCTGTCCCGCAGGCGGCGACTGGGAAGCGGAGGAAATCCCTTTCCCGAACAACGCACGGATGATTGGGGTCATTGATATGGTCTCGGCGATCCAATCGGGACGCATGCATCGCGCAAACGGCGCATTGGCGTATCACGTGTTAGAGGTGATGTGTGCTTTTGATAAGTCTTCCGAAACGGGTGAACACATTGAGATAGGCAGCACCACGGAACGTCCTGAACCGCTACCGCTCGGTTTGCAGGAGTGGGAAGTCGATTGAGAGCTTTCAGCACAGGCTCGTAGGGGTTGGGTAACCCAACCCCTACGGTCTTCCGGTGTGTTCAAATAATTATGGGCTCACTCTAACTGATAACTGACAACTGATACCTACAAATTAATCGTAATATAGGTCTCCACGCGGAACAGAATCGCCACCGTGCCCCAGAAGGTCGTCACGACAAACTCGCCTAACACGAGACCCAGGAAAAACGGGGCTGCCCTCCGAAAACCGCCGATGCCGCCGTGTTTGGTAATAATCCATTTCAAGATGAAACTCACAAGCAGGGAGAACCAGAAGAAATTCATCGTGAATGTGCTCGTGACGGCATAACCCGCCGGATGAAACGGCATCCACATCCATCGCCCGCGTAGGAAAGCCAAAAGAATCGCCATAACCGTTCCGATACCGATTGCACTCAACACTGCGGTATCGGGACCCGCCGGTTGGACGAGTCTTCTGCCGAGCCGACTGAAGGTCTCCCTACCCGCCCACGCCGTATAGACACCGTCCTGATACGAGACATGTAGATATGCCCAGATTGTGGCGACGATACTCACACCGATGGCGATAATCACCGCCTTCGCGAAAGTCTTGTTTTCGATGTTGGCACGCTCTGCTATCTTCAAGCCTTCGAGATGATGGGGCATCAAGAGGCAATCATAGGCACGATTGAAGAAGTAGAGATACGCCAAGCCGGTCAGATTGCTTGCGCCAAGCCCTTTCGCACCGAACACAGCATACATCATTCTATCAGGACCCGCATAGTGCTGGTCGTGGACGGGTGAACCGAGTTCAGCGCGCATCCGTGTAATCCCTGTCGCCAACCCAAAGAAAAGTCCAAAGAAGGTTGCAATTACCCATAACGACATTCCCATCTTATAGCAGAACCCAATCAGGAAAGCGATACTCACCACCATCCAAATCACCGCTGCGCGATAAGAGATCGGTTCATCTTGATCCTTCAGTGTATTGTTCAGACCGAGGAGTCTACGGAGCACCTGCCCTAAGTACCGCCGCGCACTCCATACAGCAATCACACCGATACCGAGATATGCCCCGAAAGACTGTTCCTCTGCATAAGGGAAGGGTGACGACACACCGACTGCACTCCCTAACACCCGGAGTGCTTGCCAATAGAGGTAAAAGAACCAACAGGAGAACGACAACTCCAACGGCATGAAAAAGGCGAGTCCAACGGCGAACGGGTAAATACCGACGGGAAACCACGTAATCGCATTCCACGGACGAACGGTAAAGAAATCTGCGATGTCATAGGCGCGGATGCCGCTGAGGCGTGGCACTTGCGGAAACAGATAATTGACGCCGTTGAGGAGATCGATGGCAGCGGCGACCCCAAACCCAATCCACATCGCCTTACTTCGGAAAAACCCACTCCTCGGATTCGCCATCGCAAGCGGTAGTTGGATGAGCGGATAGCTTAACTTCTCATTTTCGGTCCACTGCCTTCGGAAAATGAAGTTGATGCTGAGCATCACGGAAAAGAGTGCAGCGAGGAAGAGTCCCCACCACAACAGCGGCGTTGTCCATGCCCCCAGGTGCGGGTAGAACGTCGAGCCACCATCGAAAAAGTTTGCGAGTCCGCGCTTATCGCTAACGGATGTCCATGGCGGGATATAGTGCCAAAAGAGGGATTGCCAATCGTTTTCCGGCGTTGCGTAGGCGAAGGCGTAACTGATAATCGGGAGGAGTATCTGCACGCACATGTGCCCCCCGATAGCAGTCGAAAGGCAGAGCATGACGTAGATTGTTAGGAGTTCGCCAGCAGAGAGCGAGAGGTGCGGTGCGTATTTTTTCGTGAAGCGGTTGATGAGTGTCAGCGCGAACAGGAGCGTGATAGTGTTATAGAGCAGCGAGATCATCGACATGTGCGCGATGTCCCAGCGCAACCCCATCATCTGCCACACCGCATTCGCCGGAATCAGCACGAGTCCGATACAAACCGCTTTTAAACTAAGGGGAGAGAGTTGACGCTTCACGCAAAGTCGTTATCGGTCATCATAAGTTATAAGTGTCATGGTTACAAGAGAGCCTCTTAACTAAAAACGAATCGCTAACCGCTAATCGCTATACGCTAACCGCTACTATCAACGTCTGGGGGCTTGACTGCTTTTGAGATACCGATAGAGGTCGCTATCCGTCGTCAGAATGAGTTTCGTACGCTCACCCGTTGTCTGACGATAGGTTTCTAAGGTCTGGATAAAAGCGAAGAATTCGGGATCTTGACCGTGTGCTTCGGCGTAAATCTGGATAGCCTTGGCATCCGCGTCCCCTTTAATCTGCTCGGCTTCCTTATAGGCTTCGGATTGTATCCGCTCTAATTCCTTTTGCTTCTGCCCCATGATGTCGGCGGCTTCACCCGCACCTTCGGACTTGTACTTCTCAGAGATACGTTGCCGTTCTGAAATCATTTGGTCAAAGACTTTCTTACGGACCTCGTCTACATAGTTAATGCGTTTTATCCGAACATCAACGAGTTCAACACCGAATTGTGGGACGGTTTCCTGAACCTTTTCGAGAATCATCCGTGTAATCCGCTCCCTACCAATCTGAATTTCTTCCAACGGTTCACCGGATTGCCCCTCCTCATCTTCAAGAGCCTCTATATCCAGAGTTAAGACCCGATTTGAATCCCGTACAACTTCAATGAGGAGCTGCGCCGTCACCAAATCGCGCGCCGCAGAATCAATAATATCATCCAAACGAGATTGCGCAAACTGCTCTGTGCCAAGTGCCTGATAGAACTTGAGCGCATCTACAATACGCCAGCGCGCCGTAGTATCCAACCAGATGAACCGCTTGTCCTTCGTCGGAATCTGATTCGGTGAACCGTCCCACTCAAGCACACGTTTCTCAAAGCGATGCACCTGCTGAATAAATGGGGTTTTCACCTTCAAACCCGCAGTAACGACGGGTTGCCCAATAGGACGACCAAACTCGGTGATGACGACCTGTTCGCCTTCATAGACGACGTAGAACATTCCCAAGGCAAGCGGTGCCGCAAGAACGACAATAACAATCAACGGTATAATAATTTTTTTCGATAGCATCGGAACACTCCTTTTGTATTGTAGACGCGCTACTCCTTGAGTTGCAGAAGCGGGATAGGTGCATTGGCGTTACCGTCAATGACATAAATCTCTTTCACCTGTGGCAAAACTTCCCGCATCGCTTCCAGATACAGACGACGCCGGGTAACCTCTTTCGCCTTTTGATACTCCGAACGAATCGCCTTGAACCGATCCGCATCGCCTTGTGCTTCGTTAACCCGTTTCAGTGCGTAACCCTGTGCCTCCGAAATCCTTTGTGCTGCCACACCTTTGGCTTTCGGAACGGATTGGTTGTAATCGCGCCATGCCTCGTTGATTAATCGCTCTTTCTCCTGTTTCGCCTCGTTAACGGCGTTAAAGGCAGATTTCACCGCTTCCGGTGGATTCACATCCTGCAAAGTCACCGTTGCCACATCTAATCCGGTCTCGTAGAGATCCAACAAGCGTTGAAGATGTTCCTCAACTTCCGCAGCGATTTCAATACGACCGATAGTTAACACTTCTGTCACTGTCCGATCGCCAACGACTCGGCTCATCACGGATTCCGAGAGGTCGCGTAAAGCCCGTTGTGGATTTCTCACAGAGAACAGGAAACTTTTTGGATCCTTGATTTTATACTGCACCACCCACTCGACATCAGCGATGCTCAGGTCCCCCGTCAGCAGGAGGGATTCCTCTGAGTAATCACGCGTATCATACTGCGTCCGAATCCCCGCTCGAAGCGTCCGAAACCCGAATTCTTCTTTAAAGACCTTCCGCACAGGGACGCTAATGGCTCTCTCAATGCCGAGCGGTAACTTGAAGTGGAGTCCGGGTTCGGCTTGCCGGACGGATTTGCCGAACATCAGCACAACTGCTATCTCATCTGCTTCAACGATATAAAAACTCGTCGCCATACATCCTAAGAGGATCAGCCCCAGGATTACATACAAGACGCGCTTCGGCGTGATGAGACGCGTGTAGGGTTGCCGCGTAATCAATTCATGGAGTTCTTGCACAAGCGTTCTCCTTCTTTTATTTTTAATGATATTTAAGGAATAAGCAACGTCTACAATGATAACGCATCTGGTCAATGCAGTCAAGGAAAAGATAATTGTTGGTACTAAAATTTCACAGTTTTCACAGTAAAATGGAAATTTGTGAAATTTGTGAATTGGGTGCGAATATAGATGGTGACTGGGTTTTTGGTGGTTTTGGAAAGTGGTGCTGTGAAAAGTACCATGAAATTTTGGCTATCGGTAATTGGTGTTTTTTGTCTGAATGCGGATTAAGCTCTGACTTGCGACTCTCCCTATTATAGTGGATCTCAGAATTAATTGCACACTGCTAAACAAAAGAACCCCCCTAACAAATCAGAATCAACGGTATAAAGCCTATAAAGGCTTTACCGGGTATGAATGCGAATCAACGGTATGAATGCCTTAATGGCATTCCCCGTATGGCATTCCCCGCCCTT
>JAJECD010000018.1 GCA_022822215.1 Candidatus Poribacteria bacterium
CTCATGATACGGATCGTAAATATAGTACTCCTTCACCCGCAAAATCTGCTCATAAATATCCTTCTTCTCAGCGAAGTCTCGCGAAAACGTACTTGGACTCGCCAACTCCAGCACGAAATCCAAATATGGCTGCTGTTCCCACGTCTTATAGGTCCGGAGGTCTTTCTTTGAAACACCCCGCACCATGAAGACATCCGGGGAGATGACTTTACGTGGGTTCCCCTCTTCGTAATATATGAACATATTCCCACAGACGTGCACATCGGGTGCGTCTTGGAAATGCCGGTCTATCGTCTCTATCATATCTAAGAGTAATCTTACATGTTTACCAGTTTCCGCCATAGGTTCCCCATCTGATTCGGGATAGAAGAGGGTCGGGGCAGTCCTTATTTTTTTCATTGTCCTATCTCCTTATCCGTTCTCCTTATCCGTTAAATGGTAGGGGTGAGGCTACCTCGCCCCTACAGGAAGGTTTCTGAAAGCCGAGAACCAATTTATTTTCGTATCAGCATTTTGCGTGTGGCAGTGAAGTCCCCTGCGGTGAGAGTGTAGAAATAGACACCACTCGCTACAGATTCACCCATCTCGTTTCTGCCATCCCAATACGCTGCCTGGCTCCGATCCTGATAGCGTCCCGCGGGTTGATGTCCCAAATCCAATGTCCGTACCAATTCGCCACCTATTGCATAAATTCGCAATGTGACTTCAGCAGGTTTGGCAAGGTGATAAGGTATCCATGTCTCAGGGTTGAACGGATTCGGATAGTTCGCCAGCAAAGCCGTATTTTCAGGAGTTAATAACATCAAAAGCTGCTGGAGATTCGCGATGCCTTGTTGGAAAGCGAGTGAGCCATCGCTTTCAAGCTGTGCCTGTGCTATCCATGTCCGGATTATCGCCGGATCTAATCTCATGTTACTCAGAGCGAGTGCAGCGGGTGCGGCAGAAACACCACTGGGTTCGCCAAGGTGTTTTGCCACAAGAATAAGGTCTTGGATATTGCGCTTCCCATCTCGGTTCACGTCGGTTCGAGTGTTGGCGGACGCGGCTTTTCCGAAGTCTTGTCCGACGAGGATCAGATCCAGAATATCTGTCATTCCATCCTTGTTAACATCCCACCTCGGTAGTTGGACGACAATCTTTTTCCCAATTGGGTTTACCTTATATTCGGCATCCTCCGCGAACCCAAAGAAACCGCTAAATCCGCCATGCCCGCGATTGTCAACGGCGACCAATAACACGTTGGGGCCTTGTTTGAATGTGACAGGGAACGCGTCTTGGTAATCACCAGCCCCGCGGGTAACAGGATTATAGTGAACAACCTCACCGTTGAGCCAAACCTTGACCCCATCATCGCTACCGACAAGCATGGTTGTTTCCTGCTGTCGTGGCGAATTGAAAGTGAGGGAACCGTAAACCACGTGGTCATATATCTCTGACCCAGAACCCCATCCGAGCGCATCCGTCATCTCGTTGAGGTTATCGCCGCCTGTGGGGGCGAGGTTGTGTGCCTTCCATTTGCCGCCTCCAATCACCTTGTCTTCAGTCGCGCCGAAGGTAGCAATCTTCACCTCTGTCGCTGCCCCTTTGGTTACTTTTGCGATCAGGTCTGTGTCAGAAACGCCGCCCCCAGACACGATTGCCCACAACCAGGGCCCCACTATCTTTGGACCGGCTTCTGGGAATGCGGAGTTCACAAAATCCGAGTGTAAGATAGATGTGTTAGGGGAAAATCGTTCCAGCTGAGCCGAGTCGATGCCTGTGTTTTCGGCGAGTCCCATCCATGTCAGATTAGGTAAGAAAGCAAGCGTAGATACATCTGTTATCGTGGTATTTCGGCTTAAATCTAACCACTTTAAGTTAGGTACTGCCGCGAGCGGGGATACATCCGATATTTCGTTGTCATGTAAGTTTATCCATGTCAAATTGTTTAACCCTTCAAGGGGAGATAGGTCTGATATCCGGTTATGTTCAAAACTTAGACGGGTCAAATTTGTTAGCCCCGCTAAGGGCGATAGATCCGAGACCTCGTTGCCGGGAAGGTAGAGTTCTTTTAAACCTTTGGCATCGGCTAAGGCAGAGATATCCGATATCTCTCCACCGCAGACATTTATCTCTCGGAGCTTCGGCAATTTCGCGATGGCGGCAAGGTTCACCACAGGCGTACCCCAACCGTGAAAATTATGCAAGTTCGTTAATCCTGAAAGAGGAGTAAGGTCTGCCAGTGGATTATCGCTCATCCCTATCGATTCCAATTTTGTCAATCCCGCGAGCGGAGATAAATCGGATATGGCGTTATGATGGAGTCTTATATGTCTCAAGTTGATTAGTCGCGCAAGCGATGAGATATCGCTTACCAAATTAGGCCCAATATGTAGATCATCCAAGTTGATCAATTCTTCAAGTGGTGAGAGATCAGATATCGTATTCTCCTCCAAATCTAGGCGACGCAGTTTTATCAAGCCCGTTAGAGGAGACAGGTCAGATATTAAATTGTTGTTAAGATTTAATCTCTCCAGATTTACCGCGGCTTCAAGACCTCCTAAGTTCTTGATGTCCATGCTCACGGCATGAAGTTCCCGCAATGTCGCCATTTCATTCGCTGTAATCTGGGCGTTGGGTGCTTTGCCGAGTGCCTCATTGATTGCCTCACGAAGGTTGGCATCGGGAACGTTAACAGTTTGTGCAACCGTGATTAGGGGTATTAAGAAAAGCAGCGCACAGAACGCGAGCGTGCCAACGAAAATAGATCGTTTTTTAGTGAGTTGCATATTCAATTCTCCTTTCTTGTGACAGCTATAACGCGCGTTGCCCTAAAGGGCTGCATCCACGCGGATGGACAATTCTTCTAATTGTTCATCCGCTACAACAGACGGTGCGTGCGTGAGCGGGCAGAGTCCTTGCTGCGATTTCGGAAACGCGATAACTTCGCGGATATTCTCCTCGTTGCGCATGAGCATGACAATCCGGTCTAAACCTGGAGCGATCCCCGCATGCGGTGGTGTGCCATAAGCTAATGCATCTATGAAATATCCAAACCGGTTTTCAACATCTTCGGGTGTAATCTCCAAAACATCAAAAACTTTCTGCTGGACATCCCACTGATGGATCCTGACACTTCCGCTACAGATTTCATATCCGTTACACACGAGATCGTAGTGCTGGCTTTGGACATTCCCCGGATCCGTGTCTAACAGTGGTAAAGTCTCTTCCGTGCATCCAGTGAACAAATGGTGGAAGGGTTCGTAGCGACTCTCTTCCTCGTTCCATTCAAAGAGCGGATAATCAACAATCCACAAGAAATTATATTGCGTTTCATCAATAAGGTTGAGCTGTTTCCCAAGATGGAGGCGGAGGTTACCCAGCGCGTCGGCAACGATATTCGGTTTGTCAGCAACAAAGAACATGATGTCCCCAGGCTTCGCACCCGTTCGCGCCAGTGCTGTTTCGAGTTGCTCTGTTGTGAAAAACTTGACGATACCAGACGAAAATCCGTCTGCTGTGACTTTAACCCATGCCAAGCCTTTCGCTCGGTAGATAGCGACAAACTTTGTTAGGTCGTCGATGTCTTTTCGTGAGAAGTCTGCACCACCCGGCGCAGCAATCGCTTTAACCTGTCCACCTGTTTCCAAAGTCCGTGCGAATACCTGAAAATCACAGTCTGCCATGACATCCGAGACATCCGTCAGCTCCATGCCGAACCGCGTATCGGGTTTGTCGTTTCCGAAGCGTGCTATTGACTCATGATAGGGGAGCCGTAAGAACGGGATTTCGACGGGGATATTCCCAGCCTCCTCAAAGATGCGTTTCATCAGCCCTTCGGTTACCTCAAGCACATCGTCCACACCTGCGAATGACATCTCAATGTCAAGTTGCGTGAACTCCAGCTGCCTATCGGCTCGAGTGTCCTCATCACGGAAACATCGGGCGATCTGAAAATATCGGTCAACGCCACTCATCATGAGAATCTGTTTGAACTGCTGTGGCGATTGTGGGAGCGCATAGAACCTACCCGGATAGTGACGACTCGGAACAAGGACATCGCGCGCACCTTCAGGTGTACTGTTCATCAAGATAGGCGTTTCGATTTCAAGGAATCCCTGTTCGTTCATATAGTTGCGCGCAGCGAGGGCCGCTTTATGCCGCATCGCTAACGTCTCTTGCATCTCAGGACGGCGTAAATCGATGAAGCGATATCGCATCCGAATGTCTTCCGCCACGTCAATTTCATCTTCAACCGGGAACGGCGGGGTCTTGGCAGTGTTCAGGATACGCAACACATCCACGGCGAGTTCAATCTCACCTGTGTCAAGCTCAGGATTGACAGTGCCTTGGTAAATGCCGAGACGGTTCGCTCCGCCTATATCTTCATTGGCGATGTGATAGGTCCGATTATTTTCTCTATCGGTAAGCAGCCAACGTACACCAAGTTCTCGTGTTGCGACTTCAATGTTATCAGAAAGCGCGTACTTTGGATCGGCATCCGAAAACAAGGTTCGGAATGCTGAGGATAGGCTGCCATCGGTGAGTTCCGTTTGGTACGCCCCGTCTGCGTGAAAAAGGAGTTCACCCGGCTCACGCTCACGGACAGTACCGCTGACATGCAAGACATATTCGCTTCTGACAGCATCAGCGATAGCGTGCGATTTTTCGTCAATCTGCGGATCAAAGACGACTTGCGTGATACCTGTTCTGTCGCGTAAATCCACGAAGATGACCCCACCGTGGTCTCGACGGCGTTTGACCCAGCCGTTAAGACTCACCTGAGTACCCCGGTCTGCTAAACGTAGGTCACCGCAATAGTGGGTTCGTTTTAAAGAAGGTCCTTGGGACATGATCTGTTTATAGTCTCCTTGCCTTTGGCTGTCGGCTATCTATTTTTTCAATTGTTCAAGCTCGTTTTGAATCTGTTCCTTCGCACTCTGCAAATCGGTAGGTTCTGTAGAGATCTGAATCTTTTGATCGAGTGCTTTCAAAGCGTTATTATAATTTTCAATCTGTTTTTGCGGTTGGTTCATCGCTGCGTAAACGTTTCCGAGGGTAAGGTAGGAACGCCATGAACCGGCATCTACAGCGATACCTTTCTTTGCATATTTTTCGGATTCATCTAAGTTTCCCAACTGCAAGTGAAGCTGCGCCATTGCTGCGAAAATAGGCGCAGGCAAGCGAGGTTCTTGCTGCTCTAACCGTTCATAGGTGCGGAGTGCCTCTCTATAACGCTCTTGGCGTTCATACAAGGGACCCAAGAGTAAATAGACATCAGATCTGCTCGGATCGCCCCTGAGAAATTCCTCAAGTTCTCTCGTCGCTTTTCCGAGTTCACCCTGCATTTCGTACACTGTCGCTAAGTAGAGGTGGCCCTGTAGGTCGTCAGGATTCTGTGCCATTGCTTGCTGCACCTGTTGTTCGATCTGACGGAGTTCCTCCTGCTCACCTTCGCGAATTAAACCCGAAACAACCCCAAAGTTATAACGAATTGTTTCATCAAGCGGATTAAGTTCGACCGCTTGGTTCATGAGTTCTGCGGCATTTTGATACTGAGCACTCGCATAAGCGATCTGTCCACGGATTAATCTATGCGTCGCTCTAAAGTAAGTATCAAGTTTTTCTCTAACGCCCTTCATCTCAACGAGTGTTGACCCGTAGTTCGTCAGGTATGGGAGCACGCGTTCACGATACTTAGCCATCCCTTTGACATTTTCGGTCGTTGTATCAGCGAGGTCAGCCCCACGGAAGAATTCCAGTCGCGGTCGGTTGTCTGTGTGGACAGGTCCAACGCCTACATATTTACGGACCGTTTCCGGGCCCATCATAAATGAGTCAAGTAATGACATGCCATCTAAGTCATCGGCAGCAAGCCCTTCACTGATACTCGCTATCTGGGCGCGTGCGGTGAAGTTTTTGTAGTCAATCCGCAGCGGTTCCTGTGTACCGATGAGGATTACGAAGTCAGGCGTGTATTTGTACCAGAGCGTCGTATGTGGGAACACCTCAATGAAGGTACGGACGATCATCTTATAGTGTGTCTCAGGCAAGCGATGCAGCGGCACCCACTGACACATAATGCCGTCTTCGCTCAAAATACGACGGCACAAGCGATAGAAGTCGGCGGTGTAGATATTGGAACTCCCAGCACTGACGAGCGGATGGATGATCCCCGTGGAAATCATATCGTATTTCGTCTTTGTCATTAGGATATGGTTGCGTCCATCGTTGATTTTATAATCAAACAGTGGGCTTTCAAATACATTTCCATTGATGTGTTTGAAATGTTCCTGTGCTGCCGAAATCACACCTTTAGAAAGTTCTATCGCGTCAACTCGAACCCCGTGTTGTGTTATCGAGTAGGACGTGAGTCCCATACCGAACCCGACAACAAGTGCGCGTTTCGGACGTGGATGCAATAACAGGGGCAGATGTGCAATAACACGGTGCGATGGTGAGTCCCACCGCGAGGCGTCCGCTGCCTGATTCGTATCTACATAGAGACGGTAGACGCCTTCATCGTCTTTCAGTGTTGTTACCGTTGCGTCCACTTCCTCATTGTAATCGACGAGTGTGTCGCCGGGACGCTGCGTCTTAAAAATCGCGCTCTTGAGAAAAAGCGGTTGATTTAGCGTGAGCAGCAGAATGACAGCCAATCCAGCGTTGAGAATCGGCATACCGATACTTATTCCCTGTAGCAACGCGCCGCCAGTTTCGGTCTGCTGTCCGCTTTTTAACACAAGGAGACATCCGATACCCGTATTCAACGCCACCATTAGCACAATACTCGGTCGGATACCCAAAAGCGGAATTAGAATAAACCCCGCACAAAACGCTCCGAGAATGCTGCCCACCGTGTTAACAGCGTAGACGTTGCCGATACTTCTACCGAGTCGACGTTCGCTGCCGGTATAGATTTTCGTCACGAGCGGAAAACTCGCACCCATCAAGAAGGTCGGAAGGCACATCACAAGGAAACAGGAGAAGAACGCCCAAAATCTACTGCTACCGAAGGTAGATTGGAAGGCACGGGTCATCCCATACAACTCTTCAAACGCCGGCATCAAGATAAGGGCAAAGAGTCCAATACCGAGCTGGACGATACCGAAAACAGCGATCGGCTGCTGCATCCGGTCTACCCAGCGTGCAAACACGATACTTCCAAGTGCGATACCAAAGAGGAACGCAGCCAGCATTGTTGCAAACGCGTACGTCGTACTACCGAGGAAGAAAACCATAATGCGCGTCCAGAGCACCTCGTAAGCCAAAGCACAAAACCCAGAAACGCCTATTGCCCACAATACCAAATGGTTGTTGGTTGTTGGTTGTTGGTTATCAGTATCTGTGGACTGCAAAACCGCTGTATCTTCCATAACGTTTTCTGGCTGACCGCTCGCCTCTTCTGTTCCTGACACTTTCTGTGTTAGCACCAATGCAATCGCTGCGACGGCGAAATTAATAGCGATACCGATACCGAGTGTCCATCGGATCCCGAATGCTTCGAGCAGAAAAAAACCTGCGGCTACGGTTCCAATGACGGCACCGAATGTATTGAGTGCGTATAGGACTCCGATGTTTGTACCGAGTTGCTCCAATCTTTTCACAAAGAATCGGGTTAGCACCGGTAGTGTACCGCCCATCAGTGTTGACGGAATCAATATCACTGCAACAGTCAACACGAACCGGATCAACGAAAGCGTATAGAACTCGGACGTGACGTTGCGATGGATGAGCACATACAAGCCACCGAGAACCGACAAAATCAGTGGCCACACGAGACAGAAGGCACCGATACCCGCTTCCAACAAAGCGTACATCCGCAGCGGTGACTGATCACTTTCGTCAATCTTCCGACCGAAGTAGTAGCTGCCGAGTGCGAGTCCTGCCATGAATGCTGTTAGGACAGTGCTGGTCGCGAAAACCGTACTGCCGAAAATGAGCGTAAGTTGCCGCATCCAGATGACTTGATAGATAAGTCCACTGGCACCGGAAAAAATAAAGATGAGCCAGACGATGGGTTTAATGTGTCGCATTTTCTGTCTATTCTTATGAACATTTCGCCTTTACAAGATTATTCAAGCCTTTACATATATGATACGTCAGAATGCTTAGAATTTCAAGTAGAACCTCTAATCCCTTCTCCATGCGCTCAATTACTGGGGATCTGTTTGGATTTCGGAGACACCTGACTTCATCCGCCGTAATTCAGTAATAAATCGACAGATCTCAATTGGATTGAGTTCTTTTTCCAGGGCATCCATACCACGCCGCATCACATCTTCAATAGGGCATTCACCTACTGCTTTTGCGATTGCCTCAATTTCCTCAAGTATTTTATCTTTCATAACTTTTTCCTCAACCCTATGTTTGTTGTGAGGGGACTTCTTGAACAACAGGAATAACGTAACTTCGGATTGTCAGCCCATCTATTGTTTCTGTTTCCGCGTGCGGTTCCGGTTCCGCACGATGATCAAAGACGATGTAGTATCCTTCACTTACCCCCTCTAACTTGAGATACGCTGCGAGTTGTCTTTTACCCGCCTGATAGGACCGGGGCCCCTCCCATATCTTAGTCTCAACGATATATTTTTCGGCGTTGTAGAAAATCGCGAGGTCGATCTTACCGCGTCCGGTTTGCCCTTCAAGGTAGATATGTCCGTGTATTAATTGGACGAATTGATCCAGAT
>JAJECD010000362.1 GCA_022822215.1 Candidatus Poribacteria bacterium
ACGACTTGTGCTAAATAACTGTTCGTAAAACATAGTTTCACAGAAGTATCATTTTTTACTTATGTTTCTCACGGGTTATCCCCCTCTTCAGTCCCATAGGGACGATATGTTTATAGAAAGACGGCATAGACCCCCTTTTAGTCCCGTAGGGACGATATGTTTATTTTATAAAACCAAACACCTGTGAAAACAGCAAAAACAAAATGTTAATTAGCACAAGTCGTTAGAATCAATAATAGCTACCGCGCGTTAGCACGTGGTGATTTTGAAAATCTGACTTGGTTTTGGGTCGGCAAACACGATGATTATGAGAGAATTATAAGTATGGGTTTCTGAACGGAATACCTTTTTTTAAGAAGGATGCTAAAAATGGATAAGAAAGAGTTTGTACCAGCAAGTATCAGGTTTCCCGTGCATGTGGATTTTGATTCCTGCATGGAGCATGTAGATTATAATTTAGAGAGATTGTCAGAATTATTAACAAACGAGGCGCGTGTAAGTTATCTTGAAATTTTAAATTATATTGTGCCGATTATTACGAATATATGTAAAATAGTAGAACCGCCTACCAAAAAACAGAGAACTCATACTTTTTGCATAGAAACCCGTTTTGATTCCTGCCACGAAGAAGATATAGAAAACCTAAAAAAGGCATGGAAGCGAATTAGAGGTAATCATATTTATAGCAGGCTGAAAGATTCGCGCAACAAAGCAGCTGTACACATAAACAGTTTGCATCAAGGGTACAGGGATACTCAGAAGTTGTTAGTAGAGGAGGCGATATATTTAATTAAGCGTGAGGAGCATTTAAGGGATTTGATATCCGAGATAAAAAGTTTGATTTACAATACCGAAATATCGGTGCGGAAGAGAAAAGGCAGACCTTTAAATGTGGATACTATATCAATAAGAGTGGTCAAGGAGTCGGAATGAAACTATGATGAGCAGGCTTTGGCTCACGAAGACCTCTACTGGGTGTTGTTAAATTCTGCCGAATTTTCGCTCAACCATTAACTATGGAGGAACATACTCAAACTATGAACTATCACCAGATGAAGCTCAAAGAGTTAAGGGAAGAACTCAAAAAACGCGGATTGAAAGGTCACTCTTCATTGAAGAAAGCCCAAATGATTGAATATCTTTTGACGGGAATCCGACCGCTAAAGACTACTGTTAAGCAGATGGATTACCGTGAGATGCGAAATAAAGAGTTGAGATCGGAACTCAAAAAACGTGGATTGAATGGATATTCATCATTGAAGAAGGTTCAGATGATTGAATATCTTTCAACAGGTATCCATCCGTTGAAAAACGACCAGATATCTGCTACAGTAGCAAACGGGGATATACGCGAGTCGTCTTCTGACAGTATTGGATATTCACCAACTCTTTTTCGAGGGTCCGAAAAACTTCCAGTCAATCAGATTATATCAGGCGATTGCTTAAAAATTATGCGATCTTTTCCTGATAAGGCTTTTGATTGCTGCATCACCGATCCACCGTTTAATATGTCAAAAAAGAAAGGTTTAGGTTGGGCGTTTAGTTCCCATGTTACAATGCAGGAACAGTGGGACATTTTCGCAGAAGACGACTATTTCCAATTCACAGTTGACTGGATTCGCGAGGTTCTGAGGGTCCTGAAAACAAATGGAAACCTGTTTATCTTTGGGTCTTTTCACTGTATCTTTACAATTGGTTTTATTCTTCAAAACTTGTTTGACCGACGAATTATCAGCCAACTGGTTTGGTATAAACCCAATGCCCAGCCTAATATTACCTGCCGTATGTTCACCGAGTCTACCGAATTCATCATTTGGGCAGTCAACAATGAAAGCAAAAAAGCCAAGAATTGGACGTTCAATTATGAAGTGATGAAGGCGATGAACAATGACAAGCAAATGCGAAACATGTGGGAAATTCCGATCACTAAACGATCAGAAAAGAAGTATGGAAAACACCCATCGCAAAAGCCTTTGGCGGTTGTTAATCGCCTTGTTTTAGCAGGAACGAATGAAGGCGATCTCATTCTCGATCCTTTTTCTGGGACTGGAACCACAGCAGTCGTTGCCCAAGAAAATAAACGGAAGTGGATAATGATTGAGAAAGAAGAAGTATATAACCAAATTGCTCAAGAACGGATCGATGAATTATCTAATATGCTATTTGAGAGTGCCTCAGAAAAAGACTGATAATAGGAGAAAGTTATGGAACGACGAGATGCGGTTCAAAAGTTATCAACGATTGCTGGTCAGGATCTTCGAGAATTAGCTAGTGAATATGAAGTCACCGTATTTAAGGGCGAAAAGAAAAATAAAGGCTGGGCAGGACATGTTCTTGAAAGACATTTAAATTTGCCTATTAATTCGGCTCAAGCACCTAATTTCGGGTCGTGGGAACTAAAGACAGTTCCCTTAAAATATCTGAAGAATGGGAAGTTAAGAGTTAAAGAGACAATGGCAGTAACAATGATCGATCCTTATAATGTTGAAAGAACTGATTTTGAAGATAGCCACTTGCTAACTAAGTTGAGACGAATGGTTGTAGCTGCAAGAATTTGGGAAAGTCAACGAGAGGACAGATCAATTTTATATTGTGTAACGATTTTCGATTTAGATGATCCAGAAGTCTATAGTCAGGTAAAGGCAGATTATGACTTAGTCAGAGAAACAATTCGTACGCGAGGATTTGCTGCTCTTACTGGCAAAATGGGTGTATACATTCAACCCAGAACGAAAGGTGCGGGGCATGGAAGTACTTCAAGAGCTTTTTATGCAAGGAAATCTTTTCTTGAAAAATTCATCTTTCCCGCGCTATCTTAATCAGTCTATGCTACGAAAGAAGGCACACGGGATGCACAGGCTAACGGTTTCCTATACTACAACGGATACAAAGAGGAGAATTTTATTATGAGTAAGTTTAATGTGTTCATCACAATCTGTGCAATCGCTTTTGGAGTCACCGCACTCGCGACGGCACAGACCTATTTTGAGGATAACTTTGATGACGCAAAAGCATCTGAAGATAAATGGGTGCCGCTCTTCGGAGAGTGGGAATTCGCAGATGATCAATACCATCAACTCCAGAATTCTGTTAACTGCATGAGCGTTGTCGCTGATGAATTTTGGGATGATACTTGGAGCGAGTACACCTATGAAGTCCGAGGCAGCAAAGTCAGTGGTGCCGAGGGCTTTTTAATTATGTTCCGCTGCCAAGGCTTGATGCAACCCCGTGGACAAGCACTCGAAGACCATCCACCGCGTATGGAAAACCTCAAACCCTCATTGGAATACTGGTGGAACCTCGGCGGTTGGGGCAATACACGCTCACAGGTCGAATCGTGGGGCGGCAAAGCCGGTGCGAATAGCAACCACACCATCAAAGATAAAGATTGGTATCACATTAAAATTGTCAATACACCTGATAGTTACACAGTCATCCTCGACGATGAAGAAGTCGCACAGGTAGACGATGATACTGAAGGCGGGGTCGGACGCATCGGTCTCGCAACGTGGGCAACGGTCGCGAAATATGACGATGTCATCGTCTACGGACCCGATGGACCCTCGTTGCCAGTGGACGCAAAAAGTAAACTCGCGACGACTTGGGCACATCTCAAATCCGTGAAGTAGGGTAGGAGCAAGCCTTAGAATACCAATCCACTACCAATTTACCAGATACCCTGTTTCGGACAACGGACGAAACAGGGCCAAGAGGCGAATAGTTAAAAGATGTTGAGTTATTTCTTACCCCCACGTATTGAGTTTGGAGACGGCACCATTCAAAACTTAGGGGAATATGTTAAAGCGTTTGATGGCAAAAAGCCGCTTTTAGTGAGCGATGCCGGTGTTATTAATGCCGGTATCCTTACCAAAGCAACAAATGCGTTGGACGCAGTCGGTTTAGCGCATGCCACCTATTCAGACATCGAACCGAATCCGACAGACACCAGCATCACAGACGGTGTAGAAGTTTACAAGGCGGAAGCGTGTGATGTGGTTATCGCTGTCGGTGGCGGGAGTGTGATGGATGCCGCGAAAGCCATTCGCCTCCTAATAACCCACGAACCGCCTTTGGAGCCATACTATGCTGATGTCGGTGGAATTGAGCGGATCCGTGGCGATATGCCGCCCTTAATATGCGTGCCAACGACTGCTGGTACCGGTAGTGAAGTCTCACAAGGTGCGATTATTACGGATACATCGCTACGGACGACCGATCGATGGCGAAAGCGCGCAATCGTTACGCCGTTCAACATGGCGAACATAGCACTCCTTGACCCAGGCATAACGCTCGGCATGCCACCGGCACTCACTGCTGCGACGGGTATGGATGCGATCACACACGGGATCGAGGCGTATGTAGCGACGAAGTATCACCCGATTGCTGAGGGGGTCGCCTTGCAGGCACTCAGAATGTTGAGCGCGAATATCCAGCGGGTCTATCACAACGGTGAGGACGTAACCGCGCGGGGCGAGATGCTCCTCGGATCGTGTATGGCAGCGTTTTCATTCCAGAAAGGTCTCGGTGCAGTCCATTCGTTAGCGCATCAGCTCTCTACAGATGCCCCTATTCCACACGGTGTAGCGAACGCCATTCTCCTCCCGCCTGTTATGGAATTTAACTTCTCTCACGCAAGCGAGAAATACGCTGAAGTCGCTCGCGCCTTAGGCATAGACACCACTGACATGGATAGTGACGCGGCGGGGAATGCTGCTATTGATAAGATTAGGGCGTTTAATGTTGAACTGAGTATGCCCGCGGGACTTGGAGCTGCTGGCTTAGATCGCGGAAAGATTCCAAAACTCGGCGCAGATGCGATGCTCGATCACTGCCACAAATTCAATCCGAGAGAGTGTAAGGAAGCGGATATGATCGCGTTATTTGAGGCGGCATTTTAAGGAATATCGACGGGCACGATCCACCCTTTTGTGAGTGCAGGTTTATAAGCATTATCACGTAAGTAATCCGATGTTTGCCACAAGCAGAGATGCTCACCGTCTGGCATCCAGACGACCGATGTCAACTTCATTGCGGTGCGGGCGATAGGGTACTTCTTACCGCTCTCAAGGTCATAGACCCAAACCTTCCAGCGAATCCCTTCACAGTCCTCACGCTCGAGATATGCCAACCGCTTACCTGTCGGGGACCACGATGGTGATGTGTGTTCCAGAATCTCGCTCTGCGTCAAGGTGCTTACCGTTTCCGATAGGTGCAACTGCTTGTCAATCCGCTCTCCGGGTCGATTGCTACCCGACAAAACATAAGCAAGCCGTGTCCCGTCCGCTGCCCAGTCCAATTGACGTACCTGTTGGTGCTGCGTCTGAATCTCTTTTATGCGTTGCCCTTCTATATCTTGGATACGGATACCAACATACTTTGAACTGTGGACACCGAAAGCGACCCGCGTACCATCGGGCGCCCAAGATGGCGCAGGTAGATAGGTATAACGCTGACGACGTTCAATCGGTACACGGGCAATAGCACTTAAACCGCTCCCGTCACTATTGACGCGGTAAACAATATCCAGTCCTTTTTCGTGTCTTCTAAATACCAAGCGATTGGATGTCGGTGAAAACGCAGGTCCATCCCCACGGGATATTTTTTTTGTCTGTCCAAACTTCCAATCCACTGTGTAGA
>JAJECD010000175.1 GCA_022822215.1 Candidatus Poribacteria bacterium
TGCGGTTAGGAATGCACATCGCATTTGGTCGAGTACGCCGCAAAACCGCACCTACCGGGGGATGAAAGTGTGTATTTATTTTTGGAATTTACTATAAAACAATGATGAAGGAGACTTTCCAATATGCCAAACTGTAAAAAAGTCCTTATCACCGGAGCAGCCGGCTATATCGCTGGACGGATGCTCCCCGAATTTCGCGAACGCTATGAACTCGTGCTGTTAGACGTGAAAACCACGAATCGACAGGGCGAGGAGGTCGAAGGCATTCAGATTGCTGAACTCACCGACCCCGACCGAGACGCATACAGACACCATTTTGAAGGCGTTGATTCGGTTGTCCATTGCGCTTTTAAAGGCGGTAGTTTTGAAAACGAACTTGCCAACGTTCAGATGGCATATAACCTCTATCAAACGTGTGTTGAGACGGGTGTTCGGCGCGTTGTTGTGTGTAGTTCCAATCACGCGGCCGACTATTATGAACGGCTGATATGGGCAGATAAATGGGACGTGGTGACACCAGACATGCGTCCGTTGTCTGATAACTTCTACGGGTGGGCGAAAGAGGCTTATGAGCATCTCGGCTTTGTTTTTGCCACGGGGCATGTTGAGGGTAAGAAGCTGCAAAACGTCCAACTCCGTATCGGTGGACCGCGAGAGACAGACATGGCAAACTCTTCAGCGGACGATTTGAAGGCGATGCACCGCGGACTCGGCGCATATTTAAGTATCCGGGATCAGGTTCAACTCTTCGTCAAGAGCATTGAGACGGAGAATATAGAGGACGAAAACGGGATTCCGTTTCAGATTTTCTACGGTATTAGTGACAATTCGCATAAATTCTGGAGTATCGCCAATGCCCGGAAGGTGATAGGTTATGCCCCAGAGGATGACAGTCAACGCCGTTTTGCTGACCGGTTGGCGGAATTGTTAAAACAGGCGGAAGGGATATAGAGGCGAGGTAACCTCGCCCCTACGAGGGTGGTGGTTTTTGCATCACCGGAATAACGTAACTCCGAATGTTCACGCCTTCGATTGTTTCTGTCTCTATCCGCGGCTCTGGCACTTGACGATGATCAAATACAACATAGTACCCCTCCACGGCACCTTCTAATTGGAGATACGCCGCAAGTTGTTTTTTGCCAGCCTGATAGGATCGGGGTCCCTCCCATATCTTGGTCTCAACAATATATTTTCGGGCGTTGTGGAAGATGACGAGGTCCATCCTGCCGCGTCCCGTTTGCCCTTCAAGATAAATGTTCCCGTGTACCAATTGGACGAATTGATCCAGATAGGCATAAAGGAGGTACTGACCAATGAACTCTTTCGGGGTATTTGGGACTTGCAGAATCCGAAAGCCTGCACGCCCAACAAAATCCCGAAAGTTGTCGAGAAGCAAGTCCATCTTAAGCTGACCTCTGGATGTCAGGTAATTAACCAAACGTGGATGGGGCCCCTCGGGAAAATATTCGTGCTCCAACCCATTGACGAGGGGTTTGAACGCCTGCAGGATACGCTGCTGATATATCGGATTAAGAATCTCACACATCCCGTCGGGACCTTTTGTAATGACTCCGTAAGTGGTGAGTTCGTCAATGATCTCGTCGTCTGAATTAAAGCGGATGCCGGTCTCGTAAGAGGCGATTCGCATCAAGATGCTTTCAAAGCGCGGATTTCTGCGGATATTGGTTAGCAGGTGGCTGATATTGGCGTTTGTTTCTTCAAGGAGTTGCGTATGCGCCACGGCAAAGTGTGCCATCTGGATCGTTTCACTTTTCGAGATAGCCGTCTCCTCCGTAAGAATCTGTGCAAATCGATTGACAAGGAACGGCTGTCCGGCAGTCTGCTTATGGAGTGATTTAATAACTTCCGGGGCAAAGCGTTGTCCGACTTCATCGGTATACTGTGCCAGCAGCGCATGCACTTGTTCACGGGTGAAATTGGGCAAGTGGAACTCGTCTTGGATATTGAACGGCGAAATGGATCTGTCGTAATCCAGCTGCGTGAGGTCTTTAACACCGATAATGCCGACACTATGCGGACATCGCGTCCTACCGGAGAGATAGATTTCGCGAAGTACGCGAAGAAACCCTTTCACCGCACTCCGTGGAATCGCATCAAACTCGTCAATGATGAGGACTACCCGTTGATCCTTTAAAACCTTCCCGAATGCTTTGAGAAACGTTCGCAGAGAGAGGTGATTCGTGAATTGTGTCGTTTCCAAGAGGTGCATTACGGCATCAGGCAGTGTCTGTCCACGTTTTTGAAAGGCATCTGTTATTTTTTCATGAATATCGCCGGCGAGACCGCTGTAAAAATCTGTAGCAGTACAGCCCTCATACACCTCAAAGTTGAGTTGAATAGGAAAGTAGGTTGAATCCTTGGCGGTGAGTTCTTCAAGTGCCAATTGGAAAAAGGTGGTTTTGCCAGTCTGCCGGGGCGCGAAGAGAACGATATACTTCCCCGCTTTGACGCGCCGAATAAAGTCAGCAACCTCTGCTGTCCGGGGAACGAGGTAGTTATCTTCTGGATAAAGGCGGCCTTGGGTTCCGAAACGTCTCATTTTTTTAGTATCTTCCGATCTTTTTTACCTCTGGGTTGTGGGACATTACAGCCGGAACATAGTACGGGCAAACGCAAATTGCGTAAGTCCTAAAGAATATGAAAGATTATATCATTGGAGACGAAGAATATCAATACCAATTATTGGTGTCCCCAGGACCCAAATTATTGGAAAACTATGGGAACCCAGATAAATAAACAGACACTATTCCCCCCTGATAAGGGGGGGTAGGGGGGTTGGTTAGGGTCTGTATACGCGAAATCCTATAAGTAGCAACTTGGGTTATATTATATATTAATGTAACTTCAGGGGGACAGTTTGAAAAAACAGTTTCGACTTTGATGACGTTTGTATTCGCAGTTTTTGCCACCGAATTCCTATAATTTGTGATGGCTGAAAGTGGAGAGAACCCACGGCTCACAAGGGCGCGTTTCTTGAAGGTGACGTTTAACACATTTTGTCAAGTTCAAGTTACAAAAAAACGCAAAAAAAACAGGAAAAAACATAAAATTACGCCTTTTTTTCG
>JAJECD010000225.1 GCA_022822215.1 Candidatus Poribacteria bacterium
AGTCCTGACATCCAATTTTCAAAATCTACTCACAAGGAGGGATACGATGCGTAGTAACTCAAAAGGCACGATTCTCGCGGCGTGCGAAATGTCTTTCAACGGTAGAAGCAATTCTGAGATTGCGGCACACTTCAAGGTCACGGATTCAACCGTCTCGCGCTGGCGAAAACACCAAGTCTGGGTTGACTTTGAAAATGAGTTGGTTGCTGCGTATAAGGACGCAGCCCTTCAGAAACACCAGTCTCCCGATGCTAAGAGCGACCCTTTGGTATAACCTGAGTGGGTATTACCGGATGCTAAGAGCGACCCTTTGGTATAACCTGAGCGGGTATTAATTGAAGATCCCCAGAGAAGTGCCAGCGCAACCTCTAATGCCTTCTGCTAACGAGGCTAAGCCCCGTAGGGGCGGCATTTGTATTAACTCTATTTATGAGATATGCTCTTATAACTTATAACTCAACAACTCAGACAACAACTACACACCAAAATTGCTTTTCAGATGCCAGTATGTTACAATATTGGTGATTCATTGGATATGAGATGTGAGGTCTCCCTACGACCTCCCTATTTTACACAGAATTCATCTGAGAGGCAAATATGAACTTTAGTAAACAGTTTTATGCTTTGGTTTTTTTCGCGATATGCTCTCTATCCCTACCAGTCATCGCCGATGAAGAAACAGAAGAAGATGTTATTAGGATGGAAGAGGTCGTCGTTACCGCTCGCAAGCGTGAACAACGGTCTTTTGAAGTCCCGCTCTCTGTCTCCACAATCCAAGACGAGAAATCCGATATTTTGCGTTCATCGGGCATGGATGTCCGTTTTTTGTCCAATCGCACCCCCAGTTTACAAATAGAATCCTCATTTGGACGTATCTTTCCGCGCTTTTTTATCCGCGGTCTCGGTAATAATGATTTTGACCTTAACGCTTCACAACCCGTGTCAATCCTTTACGATGGCGTTGTCCTCGAAAACGCATTGTTAAAAGGTTTTCCCGCTTTTGATGTAGATCGGATTGAGGTGCTACGCGGCCCACAAGGCACACTGTTCGGACGCAATACACCCGCCGGTATCGTGAAATTTGAATCTGCACGTCCCACGCAAACATTAGACGGATACGGACGACTCAGTTACGGGCAGTTCAATAGCAGCAATTTTGAGGGCGCGATATCCGGTCCACTCGTTCCGTCCGTGCTTTCCGCAAGACTTTCACTACTTGCGCAGTGGCGAGCTGACTGGGTCGATAACGAGCATACCGGTGAGGATAATGTTCTCGGAGGACATCGGGACTTAGCTGGACGGTTCCAACTGCTCTGGACCCCGATGCCCAAACTCGAAGCTTGGCTCAAGTTCCATGCACGCGATCTTGACGGCACAGCGCGCCTATTCCGCGCCAATATCTTATCAAAAGGTGAAACGGGACTGATTCAGGACTTTGCCCGCGACCGCATCGCACACGACGGACGCAATCAACAGACGCTGAGAACACAAGGTTTGACTGCCGAGGTCCGCTACGATATCGGAAACTTCCAACTAATTTCGCTCACAGGGTTGGAACGGTTGACCAATTTTTCACGCGGGGATATAGACGGCGGATACGGTGCAGTGTTCAGTCCACCGAGTGGTCCCGGCGAGATTCCGTTCCCTTCCGAAACCGCCTCCGGCATTCCCGCACACCGACAGTTTAGCCAAGAGGTCCGCTTCATGAGTCCAGCAGCGCGTCGTCTCGTCTATCAGTTCGGGGTCTACTATTTTCACGAATTTGTCGAGATGGAGGATTTCAACTACAATACATTGGCAGGCGGCACATTGGAGGGCTCGATACGCCAAGAACAAACGGCTACAGCACAAGCGGCATTCGCAGCACTGACCTTCCAGTGGCTTGAGGATCTCGAACTCGGTGCCGGTTTACGACTCTCTCACGATGCAAAGGATTATACAGCGTGGCGAGACAAATCACCTATTGGGGCGGGTCCACTCGGACCTATCCATCAGAACCCGCAAGACACGGTGTGGAGTGGCGATCTGAGTCTCCGTTATAGCATTTCGCCTAACGTTCAGACCTACCTACGCGCCGCACGCGGATTCCGCGCACCCAGCATTCAGGGACGACTACTGTTTGGCGATACCGTCACGATGGCGGATACAGAGACTATTCTCTCTTTTGAAGGCGGCACGAAGTTACGGCTATGGCAACAACGGTTACATCTAAATATGGGTGCGTTCCAATACTTTATGCAGGATCAGCAGCTCACTGCAGTCGGTGGAGAAACTAATTTCAATCGGTTGGTGAACGCTGATAGCACGGTTGGACGGGGTGTTGAGGCGGAATTGAGTTTCCTACCAATCACATCACTGGAGGTTTCAGCAGGATTGAGTTACAACCAGACCCGCATTAACGATCCGAATTTAGCGATACAGGGCTGCGGCGCACCGTGCACAGTCCTGGACCCACCTGCCGCTGCTGAAGGGACTTTTTCCATCAACGGCAACAGTCTACCACAAGCACCCGGTTGGATTGCAGATGTAGTGCTCCACTACGTTCTCGACCTACCCGGAGGCATACGCCTCATCGCATCCACAGACTGGGCATATCGGAGCCGAGTACGGTTCTTTCTCTACGAATCTGTGGAATTTGCCGATGACTCGCTCTTGCAAGGTGGTATCCGTCTCGCCTGTCTATTGCCGTACGCCGACATAGAGGTAGCACTGATTGGACGCAATATCCTCAATGATACATCGCCCACTGGGGGAATTGATTTCAACAATCTAACTGGCTATGTTAATGAGCCTCGATTTTGGAGTCTGGAAATGACGCGGCGTTTTTGACGGAAAAAAGATTTGACATCCCCTGTAGAATATGTTATCATAATACCAATATGTATTTAACGAAATCTGCATAACATTTACAACAATATTACAGCGTTCAAACAAAGCATGGACAAAAAATCGCTTACCACATCGACACCGCAATATGAGGAATCTCTGCGCAACACCGCCTTACATCAAGATAGCCCGCGTGCTGTCGTGGCGATGCGCGCCATATCCATTATTATTGCTATCCGTCGTGCTGTGGTGGGCTAATCATCGGCAGATACACAGTTTTTATTCCGACGCCCATCACTGAAACGGACAATTTCGGTGTGGGTGTTTTTTTGTTAATACTTATGTTTATCTTCCTGTAGGAGCGAGTGTTTTTGCGTGGGTGTTTCCCCGCTGCTCGCGACTTTGCTTATCTTTTTGTAGGAACGATGGTTTTGGCTGACGCACTAATCCAGGTTTACCAGATACCCTGTTTCGTCCATTGTCTGAAACAGGCTCAGGAGGCGAATAGTTAAAAAAATGTTTAAAGAGGTATCACCGCAATTCACGTTTGCTGAAAAGGAAAAACAGACTTTAGAATTCTGGCGTGAGAATGACATCTTTCAGAAGAGCATGGAAGTCCGCAAGGACGCACCACCTTTCGTCTTCTTAGAGGGACCCCCATTTGCAAACGCACCCCCCGGTGTACATCACGTCCTCGCACGCGTTATGAAAGATGCCGTTTGCCGCTACAAGACAATGACGGGACATTACGTCCACCGTAAAGCAGGCTGGGACACACACGGACTCCCCGTTGAATATCAGGTCGAAAAACAACTCAATATCAAAAACAAAGCCGAACTCGAGGCTTACGGCGTTCAGAACTTTATCGAAAAATGTAAAGAGAACGTGTTCCAATATAAGCAGGATTGGCAACGGATGACAGAACGCATCGGATACTGGGTCAACCTCGACGATGCCTATATCACGCTGTCAAACGACTACATCGAAAGCGTCTGGTGGGTACTCCGACAGGCGTGGGATAAGGAACTTCTATATCAGGGACATAAGGTGCAACCCTACTGCTATCGGTGCGGCACAACCTTAGCAAGCCACGAAGTCGCACTTGGCTATCAAGAGGTCGCCGATCCATCAATCTTTGTCCGCTTCCCTTTGAAAGATCAAGAGAACACCTACCTACTCGTCTGGACGACGACCCCTTGGACGTTACCATCTAACGTTGCCGTCGCTGTCGGTGAGGATTACAATTACGTCGCTGTTGAACATAACGGACAACGCCTCATCCTCGCGAAAGAGTGTATACCCAGTCTATTTGGTGATGAACTCACCCCCTTTGATGAGGAGGGCATGGAGGGTTGGAAAGTCGTCGAAAATTACAAGGGTAAAGACCTCCGCAATTGGGAATACGAACCGTTGTTTGACAGTGGGCAGCACCGGGAAAAAGCCCACTACGTCGTCACAGCCGATTTCGTAACCACGACAGAGGGGAGCGGCTTGGTCCATATCGCACCCGCTTTCGGGCAAGACGACTTTGAAATCGGACAGAAGCACAACATGCCACTCGTGCAATTAGTCGGTGCCGATGGAAAATTCGTTCCAGAGGTCAAAGAACCGTGGGCAGGCGAATATGTGAAAGACGCAGATCCGCAAATCATTGAGAACTTAGACGAACGCGGCTTGTTGTTCAAGGCTACCGAATATACCCACCAATATCCGTTCTGCTGGCGGTGTGATAACCCACTGCTCTACTATGCGCGTGAATCGTGGTTTATCCGGACGACTGCCATCCGAGACCAGATGCTCAAGCACAACCAGGAAATCAACTGGTATCCAGAGCATATCAAGGACGGACGGTTCGGCAACTGGTTGGAAAACAACATCGACTGGGGATTGAGTCGAGAGCGTTATTGGGGAACACCCTTACCCGTTTGGGTCTGCGATGACTGTGGACATCAACACTGCGTTGGTAGTATCGCCGAGCTGAAGGAACTCAGCACAAACGTTCCAGACGATATCGAACTACATCGTCCCTATGTGGACGACGTTGTTCTCGCCTGCGACAATTGTAACGGAGCGATGCACCGCGTACAAGATGTAATTGACTGTTGGTTCGATTCCGGCTGCGCACACACGGCGCAATGGCACTACCCCTTCGAGAACAAGGAGATGCTCGAACAGGCGTATCCCCCTGATTTCATCTCCGAAGCCATCGATCAGACCCGCGGTTGGTTCTATAGCCTTTTGGCGACCGGCACACTCCTCTACGATAAACCGGCTTACAAAAACTGCCTCTGCCTTGAACTCATTATGGGACCCGACGGTCAAAAGATGAGTAAGAGCCGGGGGAACACAGTAGATCCGTGGACGATTCTCGACAAGCAAGGCGCGGATGCGATGCGTTGGTATATGTTCACTGCAACCACACCGTGGACACCCCGCGCTTTCAAACCGGACGGCATTGACGAAGCCTTGAAGAAGTTCATGGGAACCCTTCACAACGTCTACAGTTTCTTCGTTATGTACGCCAACTTAGAAATTGCTGACGAGGTTTCCCAACCTCGCTCTCTTTGGCAAGAGGCACCGCCGGTTGCAGAACGTGCTACTGTCGACAGATGGATACTATCGCGCCTCCATAACCTCATCGACAGCGTGCGCGACAGCATGGAAAATTACCATCTCACAAACGCACCCCGCGCCATAGAGGCGTTTGTGGACGACCTCAGCAACTGGTACGTCCGTCGTTCTCGCGACCGTTTCTGGGGGGCGGAAGCCGGACCCGACAAACAGGCTGCTTACGCAACGCTTTATGAAGTACTTGTAACAGTTGCGAAACTCACTGCACCGTTTACGCCATTTCTGTCGGACGAACTCTACCGAAACTTGGTGTGTTCGCTTGACCCTAACGCACCACCGAGTGTCCATCTTGCCGAGTATCCAGTCGCGGATGCTCCGTTCAAAGACGCACAACTCGAAACAGATATGGCGTTCACGCGCGAGGTCATCAGCATGGGGCATGCCGCACGGAATCGGTCAGGCATTAAGACCCGTCAACCGCTTGCTGAGTTCACTCTTGGAGGACTCTCCGATGCAGAAAAAGAGACGGTTAACCGCCTGTCGGAACTCATCCACGATGAACTCAATGTCAAGGCTCTCGCCTTCGTAGAGAATCTGGACGCATTTGCACAGGTGACGCTCAAGCCGAACTTCAGAACGTTGGGACCGAAGTACGGCAAAGGCGTTCAAGCCATCGCGAAAGCACTCGCGACCGCAGATGCGATGCAACTGAAGTCGGAACTGGAAACTACTGGCAGTTTACAGGTTGAAGCCGCCGGAGAGACGTACACCCTTGAGCAGTCAGACATCGACGTACAGACGCAGAACCGAGAGGGTTTCTTTGTGGAAGTAGATGCCCGGAAATTCGTCGCATTGTCAACGGAACTGACACACGAACTGTCGCTTGAAGGCTTAGCCCGCGAACTCGTCAACAAAATCCAGAATATGCGCAAAGATGCCGATTTCAACGTCTCAGACCGGATTAAACTCAGTCTCGAAACGCCGTCGTCGCTTGTTGAAGAGGCATTTCAGGTGCATCGGGATTACATTCTGCAAGAGACCTTAACGACAACTGTTATTGAGTCGCCGAGCGAAAACGCATTCACCGTTGCACAGAAACTCAACGGCGAACCCGCAACCTTAAGCGTCGAGCAGGTCTAAAATATCCATCTCTGTTGGCAAAATTACCAGACTTCATCGAGTCCTCCTTAAAATTGGTAGGCGAGGTTTCTAACCTCGCCGGACCCGCTCGCTGTGCAGTGGAAAACGCTACTATATGCAACCCGACTTGACACATAGTGCTACTATATGCAACTCTACTTGCACATAGTAGCACTATGTGTTAATATAGATGTATGATAAATAGAGAATTTTGGCACAACCGAATCGAAACCGCTTGGGAGCGTCGTTCAGTTATATGGTTATCCGGGGTGCGGCGTGCTGGGAAAACGTGCTTGTGCCAAACCCTTCCCGATATTGAATACTTCGATTGCGAATTGCCGCGCGTCAGACGCTTGATGGAAGACCCAGAAGCGTTTTTGGATAGCATCGGTCATGGACGGGTTGTGCTTGATGAAATCCATCGGCTACCAAATCCATCGGAATTGCTGAAAATTGCCGCCGATCATTATCCACAGATTCAGATAGTCGCCACAGGTTCATCAACACTTGGTGCAAGTACAAAATTTCGGGATACACTTACTGGACGTAAGTCTGAATTGTGGTTGACTCCGATTATAAAGGCAGACCTCAAGGCTTTTGACCGGGTAGACATTCCCCACCGCCTGTTGCACGGTGGATTACCCCCGTTCTTTCTTGAGGATGAACCCCCTGAACCTGAGTTCCAAGAGTGGGTAGATGCCTATTGGGCAAAAGATATACAAGAACTTTTTCGATTGGAGCGCCGTTATTCTTTTCAGAAATTCACCGAGCTCCTCATGGCACAGAGTGGTGGAGTCTTTGAAGCCTCGCGCTTTGCCCGTCCCTGCGAGGTGAGTCGCACGACCATATCAAACTATCTCTCCATTCTGGAGGCGACTTTTGTCGTGCATATCATCCGCCCCTTCAGTACGCATCGGGCAACGGAAATTGTCGCTGCACCGAAAGTCTATGGCTTCGATACTGGATTTGTCTGTTATTACCGAGGATGGGCGCAGCTGCGGCAAGAGGACCTTGGTTTGCTGTGGGAACACTTTGTTCTCAATGAGATTATGGCACACACGCAATCTCGTGAGATCCGATACTGGCGTGATAAAAGAGAGCATGAAATTGATTTCGTGCTCGCACACCGTCAGAATATACCGATCAGTATTGAGTGCAAGTGGACCGCTTCAGGATTTTCGCCGCGCGCCGTACTCGCATTCCGCAGACAATATCCAGATGGTGAAAATTTCGTCGTCGCCCACGACATAGATCGCCCGTTCA
>JAJECD010000348.1 GCA_022822215.1 Candidatus Poribacteria bacterium
AAAATACCCCCGACGAGATTTGAACTCGTGTCGCCGCCGTGAAAGGGCGGTGTCCTTGGCCAGGCTAGACGACGGGGGCTGAAAAATGGTGAGCCGTACAGGGATCGAACCTGTGACCACCTGATTAAAAGTCAGATGCTCTACCAGCTGAGCTAACGGCTCAAACCACCAACATTTAATGATACCATACTTTTGGGTGGATGTCAAATTAAAACGCAAGAATTTGGGGAAAAATTACGTTTCGGAAGACTACCAAAGCGGTCGTCCTAATTGCACGATCTGATCTCTATCGGGTCCGACGGAGATGATCGGAATTGACACGCCGAGATAGTCAGAGACATACGCAACGTAGTCTTTCGTCAGTTGTGGAATATCCGCCGCTGTACGCGCTTCGGTGAGGGGCTGTTGCCATCCGGGAAGCACTTCGTAGATCGGTTCGCATTCCTCTAAAACGCGTAGACTACTGGGGAAGGTCGTCATCCGTTCACCCTTATAGCGGTAAGCCACACACACTTGCAAGTCAGCGAGTGTATCAAAGACATCGAGCTTCGTCATTGCGATGGCAGTGAGTCCGTTAATCTGGGTTGCATATCGGAGCGCAACCAAGTCGAGCCAACCACAGCGTCTCGGACGTTGTGTTGTGGCACCGTATTCTTTACCGATTTCCCGAATCTTCTCGTCGATATCGGGAGGCATTTCGGTTGGAAAGGGGCCACCACCGACGCGTGTGACATAGGCTTTGGAGACACCGAGTACCTCTTGGATTGCCTTCGGACCGATGCCGAGTCCAGTGCAAACGGCACCAGCGGTGCAGTTAGAGGAGGTGACGTACGGATAGGTGCCGAAGTCTATATCGAGCATGGTTCCCTGCGCGCCTTCAAAGAGAATCCGTTTTTCAGCGGCGAGTGCGTCGTGCATATAAGCGACGGTGTCGGTTACGTAAGGTGCAAGTCGCTCTGCGTAGCCGTAGTAGGTCTCGAGGAGGACGTGCCGTTCGGGACCACCGATTTGCAGGGCTTCGGCTTTAGTTTCGAGGTTATAATCGAGTTTCTTTTGGAAGTTGTCAAACTCAAGCAGGTCACCGACGCGGATACCGGCGTGTCGGTTCATCTTATCGGAGTAAGTGGGGCCTATACCGCGGGAGGTGGTTCCGATCTTCGTCGCACTGCCCATCTGTTCCCACTGCTCGACAGCCTTATGATACGGCAGGATGAGGTGGGCGCGATCGCTAATTTTCAAGTTATCGCTGCTGACTTCAACATCCTGTGCTTGTAAGCGGTCCATCTCACCGAAGAGCGTCTCCAAGTTTATGACGACCCCGTTGCCGATAACATTCACAGTATCAGATCTGAGGATGCCCGATGGGATTAGGTGTAGGATAAAGGTCTTTTCACCAAGAACGATGGTATGTCCAGCGTTATCGCCGCCTTGATAGCGAGCGACGACATCTGCGTCTCCGGCGAAGACATCCGTCAGTTTCCCTTTACTTTCATCACCCCATTGTGCGCCTAAGATGACAATGTTTGACATACAACACCTCTTCTGAGTCCGAAACAGGCGAACACAGTTGTCCTTCTAACGCTTCGAGAATTGGAAGCGTGCGCGTGCGCCTTTCTGTCCGTATTTCTTCCGCTCGACCATTCTCGAATCGCGTGTCAAAAATCCTGCTTTTTTCAGCGAAGGTTTCAAAGATTCGTCTGCTTTGACGAGGGCGCGTGCGATCCCGTGTGAAATCGCGCCTGCTTGTCCGGTGTTTCCACCACCCTTGACATTGACGTGAACAGCATACTCGCCGCTCTTCTCAACGTGCTCAATTGGGCGTTTTGCCGCCTGCACGTGGTCGGATCGATCGAAGTATTCATCAATGGGTTTCTTATTGACGAGAATGTCGCCTTCACCACCAGGGATAATGCGGACGCGCGCGACGGATGTTTTGCGTCTGCCGGTTCCCCAGAATTGTTCAATAGCCATACTGCTCATACTCCATTGTTATCAGTTATCGGTTCGCTTCGCTTTCGGTTTTCAGTTAAAGCGGAACTCTGGAACAATTTACCACTTCCGGGAGTACTCCAAGTTGGGAGAATCGTTACAAATCGCTCTTAACTAACAACTGACAACTGAAAACCGACAACTATTAAAACGTTAAAACTTCGGGTTGCTGGGCTTGGTGCGGGTGAGACGGTCCGGTGTAGACCTTGAGTCCCTTCATTAGCTGTCTACCGAGGGAACCCTTGGGGAGCATCCCTTTGACGGCGTTGGTGATGATGATCTCAGGCTTTAGATCCATCTGTTCGTTAAAGGTCCGATATTTATCGCCACCCGGGTAGCCGCTGTGTCTAAAATAGGTTTTCTCTTCCCTCTTATTTCCAGTGACGGTTACCTTCTCCGCATTCACGACAGCAACGCGAAAACCTAAATCGGCGTGAGGTGTAAATCGCGGGTCGTGTTTGCCGCGCAGTACCTGTGCAATTTGCGAAGCGAAACGTCCGAGTATCTGTCCGTCCGCGTCGACTACATACCATTTAATGTCTTTGTCTGCTTTCGGAAAATAGGTTTTCGTTTTCAGTACCATGATTTCCTGTCCCTTCAGCGAAATTGTGCTGTTCGGTACACAAGTTGCTTCCTTAATATATCTATAAGGCTTTTTGTGGTTTGTTGTTTATGCATGTACGCCCTTGAAAGGGTCTGTTTGTACAGTTATGAACACAACAACATAATATTATAGCATGAGAGATGGCTTTTGTCAAATTTTTTGCGATAAGTGATCTTTCTTGCAGGGTCAATTTCTTTTGTGGTATACTATAAGAGATCAGCATAAACTAACTATAACAGAAACGGCGCGTAAAGATGTGTTGGAGATGTATGGGAAGCAAGACGGACAAGGCGGTTTTTACTGTAACAGGAACAACGCTTTTAACGTTCTTAATAGCAAGCCGAGTTGGCTCTATTTGGGTGTTGTATCCAAACGTCCTGATAGCAGTTGCACTGTTCATCTATTGTATCCGTCAGATCGACGAAGATGCCTCACAGCTCTCAAATAGTGCCATTTTTGGTCTTGCGATGACCTTGACGTATGTACCGATGGACTGGCTGTTCTCTCGAAAAGCAGGATTGATTTTTTATCTCCGTTCAGATTTTCTGGGGCATCTGACCACACCGATTGGCGTAATCCTCAACTGGGTGGTATTCGCGACGCTGGCAGCCTACTGTTATCGGCGGTTCGAGATGATTCTTCGAACCCGTTTTGCTGATGAATCCGACGATTCAAAGATGGGTTTCGTAGGAATAGGTGTGTTGGCATCGAGTGGAACGGGTATCGGTGCTGCGTTGGGAAGTATCGTTATTTACGGGCTTGGTGCGTCACATTTGTGGGTATGGAACGCTGCGCAAGTAGATCAGATGCCGCAAATTGCATCAGTGCCACTTTTTATGCCACTCACTTTTCTGTTTACCTTTTTGTTGTGTCCCTATTTTTTCGGTATGGCTGACAGAGCGAAAGAGGCTACTGGCGTCCGCAGGTATCAGTATGCGGGTGTCGCAGGAATCAGATGTGGTATCTTTCTGGGCGCATTACAGTTTTTCAGTTTTCTGCTGTTCTATGTCTGGAAATAGGTGATTTTGTCTGACGGAAACTGAAGGCGTGATCGAATTCTATATTAATCTTTATTGTCGATTCATACGTCTCTTAATAAGAACTTTAATAATTGTGAGAAGGAAAATAAGCAAGGATGCAAATTCGGTCAACGACGATTTTAGCCGTTCGCCGCGATGGCGAAGTTGCTATTGGTGGTGATGGTCAAGTAACTTTAGGCGATACAGCGATTAAACACGGCGCGCGAAAGATCCGTAAAATTCATGACAATCGGGTGCTGATTGGTTTCGCGGGTTCTGCATCAGACGCGATCACCTTGTATGAGAATTTGGAGAAGAAGCTGCAACAATATCGTGGAAATCTTCAGAAATCAGCGGTAGAATTGGCGCGGGAGTGGCGGAGTGATCGGGTGTTGAGGCAAGTGGATGCGCTGATGATCGCTGTGGATGCTACTGACGGCTATTTGATTTCTGGGAACGGGGATGTAATTGCACCAGATGACGATGTGCTCGCCATCGGTTCGGGCGCGCCTATTGCGCTTGCTGCAGCGAAGGTGCTGCTCAAACATTCAGACCTGACGGCGAGAGAGATTATTTCAGAATCACTGCAACTGACGAGTGAAATCTGTATCTATACAAACGCTCAAATTGAAATTGACACAATTGACACAATAAAATAGCAATCAGCAGTCAGCAAAGTTTAAAAGTTCAAAGTGTGCTAAAGTTATTAAAGTGTCCTACGAGTGTGCTAAAGTTGACAGTTGTTAAGAGGTGTCTGATGAATCAAGAATCTCGGACAACTTTACGGGCATTCGGGCGTAAGGTTTCCCATTCCTTTAGGTATGGGATATAGGTTTCCCGCTAAGGACTTTATGTCCAAAATTAGCTTGACTTCGTAAGTAAAATTGTGGTATAATTCTTATATCCGTTGGCAAGCATAAGCAGCGTTACCGCTTGGTAACGTGCTTGCCTTCTCACTGCTTGAGATAAAGACAGATAACGGATAATACCATGAAAACCGAAAAATATGAGTTATACCCTCAATCTAATATTGTGCGGATAGGCAATCTGCTTGACGACTTGCATAGTGTGCATGTGCATATCTTGCGTCTACAACGCCGTTACTATCGTATGTATCGCAAATATGCTGGCTTTGGTCGTATCTGTGCACATATAACGAAGTTGAAACAACGGACAAAACCACACTGGAATCAACTGCCGAGCCAAGTTATCCAACAAGTCGCGAAACGTATTCAGCTTGCTTATGAAAAGTTTTTTGACTATCTCAAAGCGAAAGCGAAAGGTGTATCACCACGTAAAGTTGACGCCTTGTGCTAATTAGATTTTTTATAGACCTGTTTTTATGCGAGGACGAGGTCTTTGAGTTTCATCAAAGGGCGTCCGAGACACTGATTCAAGAAAACACCGAGCAGACACGCCCCGAGCTTATTGCTCATGC
>JAJECD010000248.1 GCA_022822215.1 Candidatus Poribacteria bacterium
TTGAACGATACGCCACCCCATTGCGACTCAGCGGAACGGGACGACAGCAGAAACGCCTCTCTGTTTACTGCCCGAAAAATGCGACACGACTTGTTATAAGACTTGTGTCCACAACACTTGTAGAAAGCGATTTCTTATACACTTCTGACACTGATGCGTCCCATGAGGTGCTATTACCCACACCTATCGCACGTAAAGACTATCTCGTGTTGGTGTTGGCACCGAGCGGCGATAAGTTAAAACGATTTATTGACAAAAGACCCTTAAAGGTTGTCAACGGCGCACAGGTGCATGTTAAATACCTACCGGATTCGACTTCACTGCTACGGGACTGGATCGGTTATAGTGCTGTTGATGTTCTTGTTATCCGTGAGACTTTTTTGACAGAGAGACATGTCTCTAAAGCAAAACAGAGAGCACTACTGGATTGGGTCCAGCGCGGTGGCACACTTATTATGTCCGGCGGGCGTAGTTTTAACGCACTGCGTGGCAGTTTTGTAGAACCTTTCCTACCCGTTGCGTTGAAAGGTCTAAAAAAGACAGGGACGCTCTCGGATGCCTTGTCTGAACGGTTCGGTTTTCACGCTTCTGATGGCGATGAAATTTTATTTGAACGTATTATGTTCGCACCGAGAGGCGGGTGTGAAACGTTAATCGGTACAGAGGAAGATATTTACGTTGCAAAACGAAACTTTGGGGATGGGCAAATTCTCTGCCTCGCTTATGATTACAACGCATTGCCCTTCTCGGAGCAGGAGGTGGGTCAAGCCTTCTGGCAACATTTGCTGAGTGCGTCGGGTAAGTCTCCACGACATCTTGCAGATCAGTATGCGCTTTCTCGTCAACATGAGGCGCGGATTTATAAACAGTTTCTCTCGAAAATGCCGACCCAAGTGCCACTCGTTAAACTATTGGCGATAGCCTTACCGGTGTACCTCCTCGCTTTTGGCGGTTTTCTGCGCAATTTTGGGAGGCTTAAACGAAAGTCGTCCGGCTACTGGGTAGGCAGCTGCCTCTTTATTTTTCTTTCGGTAAGCACTATTGCGGTAGCGCGAAATATTTTGCCTAACAGGATGACAGCAGACCAGCTGTCGATCTTGTCGGTCTATCCTGAGCGGCAGCGTGCGCATCTACAAAGTTTTGTTTCTATCAGGACCGCAGCGCGGACTGAAACGACTATTGGGTTTCCAAACGGAACTTTTATTCGCCATCAGGAAACTGAAATGCCACAACGGATTGGAACGTTGATACAGGATTCAGATGTGCAATTGCAAGGGGTCTTTGTAGAGCCGTGGCACCCGACGATCTATGTCAAAGAAGCGTTTACGCAGCAACTACCCCTTGAACTTGAAGGTGCGTGGCGTGTCACAGGTAAGCAAATAACTTACTTAGGAGATATTCCACTCCGTGCGAATCCGAAACAGCGGACAGAGCGTTCGACAGCACGTCTCCCGCTGCATCCCTCGTCAAAGATGCCGCCTGATGAAGAACTCGACGATACGCGGGAAGCATTTGCGAGAATCCTACAACAAGAAGGGGTATTACAATATCTGATGATGGGGACGGATTTGAGTCGGCAAGCCTATATTATTGGCTGGACTTCTCGAAGCTTTACTGACATAACAGTGGATGGAAATTTTAATGCAAACAGTGATACTTTAGTAATTTTTCGTCCGACTGCCATTCCAAAGAGGTGAACCATGGATGTGCTATCCCTCGGCATTTATGTCGTTGATGTGTTAGGACGGCCGATAGATCAGTTCCCTGAAAAAGGAAAATTAGCACTCTTTGATGAACTCGAAATCCATACGGGGGGCTGTGCGAATAACACGGCTATCGCACTCGCGCGCCTCGGTATTTCTGCTGGGGCGATGGGCAAAGTTGGGACTGATGCTTTCGGTAATCTCATGCTACAAGGACTCAGGGACAACGGTGTCAATGCAGCAGGCATGCGGCAAGATACCGATGTCAGCACCTCATTTACGTTTGTCGCTATTGCTTCTGATGGGGAACGGACTTTCTACCACTACATCGGCGCGAACGGTGAGCTTGGTGAAGCCGACCTTAACTGGGAACTTATCAGAACCGTCAAAATTTTGCACATTGCTGGCGCACTCGTCATGCCCCGTTTTGACGGGGCACCGATGGCAAATGTGCTCCGAACAGCGAAGGCGTTGGGGATAACCACTTCACTCGACACAGCGTATGATGCGACTGGGAAGTGGATGGAGACGCTTGAGCCCTGCTTGCCTTATGTGGACATCTTTATGCCGAGTATCGTTGAGGCGCAACATCTCACAGGTCTGTCTGATTACAGGGAGATCGCTCAAGTTTTGCGGGGGAACTACGATATTGATACCCTCATCATTAAAATGGGTGAAAATGGGAGTTACGCCACTACACCAGAGGCGGAACACTTTGCCCCGGCATATACTGTAGATGTTGTTGATGCAACGGGGGCAGGCGACGCTTATGCCGCGGGTTTTCTCGCCGGGACCATCATGGGCTGGGACCTAAAGGCGGCGATGGAATTAGCATCTGCAACCGGTGCTGCCTGTGTCACTGCTATCGGGACAACTGCCGGTATCCAGAACCTTGAAGAGACTTTGAAAATTAGCGGTTAGCGGTCAAAGGAATGTTAAATGATCGTTCAAACAGAAAATCTATCCAAATGGTACGGTGAAGTCATGGGCGTAAACGATATAACCCTGACAATTCACCCTGGCATAACCGGCTTATTGGGTCCAAATGGGGCGGGCAAAACGAGTTTGATTAAACTCATGACCGGGCAACTCAGACCCAATCAAGGCGAGGTCAAAGTCCTCAACCAACCGGTGTGGAATAACCCTGACTTGACGAGAAGGGTCGGCTACTGCCCCGATATAGAGTTGGCGTATCAGTTCATGAGTGGCTTTGAGTTTGTCGTTTTTTTCGCAACGTTAAGCGGATACGATAAATCAGAAGCTAAATCTCGGAGTCTACAAGTTCTGCAAACTGTGGACATGCTACAGGCGAAAGACCGACCGATCGGCTCCTATAGCAAGGGGATGCGGCAGCGCATCAAACTCGCGCAAGCGTTGGTACACGAACCCGAACTCCTTTTCCTTGACGAACCGCTTACCGGTTTGGATCCGAACGGGAGACAGCACGTACTCGCGCTCCTAAATGGGTTTGCAGATAAAGGGATCAGCGTCATCGTTTCAAGCCATATCCTCTACGAGATTGAGGCATTGACAGAAACAATCTTGCTTATTCATCAAGGGCGAATTCTCGCTGAAGGCACTATTTCCGATATCCGAGAACTGATTGACGAACATCCCCACAAAGTCTATTTAACCACCGATGAACCGCGCCGCTTGGCGCAAGTCTGTCTCCCTTTTGCGGATATCCTGAGCGTAACTTTTGTCAATAGTGCCGAATCAGAAGCAGTAAGCCCCTCTGGTAAAGGGGATAGTGCCGAATCAGAAGCAGTAAGCCCCCCTGATAAGGGGGGTTGGGGGGTTGACGGAGCAGGCGATATTGTCATCGAAACGGACAGACCGGAGGCTTTCTACGCCAGACTTCCCGAACTTCTCATCGAAAACGAGTTAAACGTCTCCCAACTCTACTCCCCCGATGATAACCTCGCCTCTGTGTTTAAGTATTTGGTTGGTTAACGTGAGTTCGATTTAGAGGTTGCCCCAACTTCACTAACCCACCAATATCCGGTTCACCGTCTGACAACGCGGCGAAACTTCCATCACAAATGGCGCGCCGAATCCCACGCATTAAACTGAGATAAAAATGTAGATTGTGTAGGGTATGGAGTTGCGAACCGAGAATCTCGTTTTCGACATGCAGATGCCGTAGATATGCACGCGTGAAATTTTGACACGTATAACAGGTACATGCTGGATCCAATGGCGCAAAATCGCGGCTGTACTTTGCGTTCTTAATGCGGACAATGCCTGCCGTTGTAAATAGGGAGCCATTGCGGGCGTTTCGGGTCGGCATCACGCAATCGAACATGTCAATCCCACAGCGGACACCATAAACCAAGTCTTCAGGCGTGCCGACCCCCATCAAATAGCGGGGTTTTTCATCCGGTAGGAGCGGTGCGGTATGTGCCAGCGTTTCATACATCAACGCTTTTTCTTCCCCAACACTCAGTCCCCCGATCGCATATCCCGGAAAACCGATGGATACCGTCTCTGTTACACTTGTTTGACGTAAATCTTGTTCCATACCGCCTTGTACGATCCCAAAGAGCAGTTGGTTCGGATTTTGATGTGCCGCTTTACATCGTGCTGCCCACCGTAACGTCATCTCCATTGAGTTTTTAAGATACATATAGTCATTCGGTAACGCAGGACACTCATCAAACGCCATGATAATGTCCGCGCCGAGCGCGTTCTGAATCTCAATGGAACGTTCAGGACTAATAAAGTGTTCCGTTCCATCTATTGTAGAGCGAAACGTTACACCCTCTTCCGTAATCGTCCGAAGGCTCCCAAGACTAAAAACCTGAAATCCGCCACTATCCGTTAAGATCGGGCGTTGCCACCCCATGAATCTATGTAAACCACCCGCGTCATGGACGGTTTCGTGTCCGGGACGTAGGTAAAGATGATAGGTGTTCGCGAGGATAATCTCTGCCTGAATCTGATCGGACAGCATTTGGGGCGTGCATGCCTTCACCGTCCCGCGCGTTCCTACTGGCATAAATATCGGTGTGTTCACAACACCGTGCGATGTGTGAAGTTTGCCGACTCGCGCCGAGGTGGATGTGTCTTGGTGAATAAGGGTATAGGAGTGCTGTACCATGTTTACGCATTTTACCATAATTTGAATTTATATGCCAGATATGCTAAAATATCTACTAAGATTTCATTTAAGGAACAGTAAAATGGATTGTATTTTTTGTGAGATTGTCGCTGGTAACATTCCAGCAGTGAAAGTTTACGAAGACGAACACGTTTTCGCTTTTATGGATATTGCACCCGCAAATCCTGGACATACCCTCGTTATACCGAAGCAACACTATAGAAACCTCTACGATATGCCGACAGAAGTCGGTAGCAAAATTATGCAAGCCGCGATTCTGATCGCAAACGCGATTCGGACAGCACTGAATCCTGATGGACTTAACCTGTTTCAGTCAAACGAAGCCGCAGGATTCCAGACGGTGTTCCATTTCCATCTCCATATCATTCCGCGCTGGGAAGGGGATCCAATACGGTTACCGTGGCGACCCAGCGAAGGGGATATGGAGGAGATTGCCAACACTGCAGCAAAAATTCGAGAGGCTTTGACGGAGTGAAACGGGAAACTGGGAGGTCAATACTTAAAAATATGAATATCTTAATTACCTCAGCGGCTTCCGCACTGGCACAACAGGTGGCAACCGCTTTGTCAGAAGCGCACACTATCCGACTCACAGAACTACACAATGTTGAGAGCGATTTTGATTTCGTGCAAAGCGCGCTTGGGCATGACGAGGCAACCAACGACCTCGTCCGCGGTGTGGATACCATTATCCATATCGCCGAAATACCACCAGATATCCTCGCTAAGGCCGATCAGCCCGATAACTACGCGATCGACTATCAGACGCGCTGCACTTATAACTTACTCATGGCAGCAGCAGAGGCAGGTGTCAAACGCTTCATTTATGCCAGCACCCTCCGCCTCTTTGAACAACACGGCGAAAACTGGACAGTCTCGGAGAGTTGGAGACCTCGACCTTCTGTCGATAGTTTCGTGCTTTCAAAGCATTTAGGTGAATTCACATGTCGGGAGTTCGCACGCGAAGGGAAAATCAACGTAACGTGTCTACGCCTCGGCAATCTCATCACTGCTGAAACCGCCGCAACCACTGAATATGATTCCGTATGGTTGGAGATCAGCGATGCAGTCGCAGCCTTTCAAGGCGCGCTCACATCGCCTTCCCAGTGGGACATATACCATATCCAATCGGAATTTCCAGGTGCCCGTTTTTCTGTCCGCACAGCGAAGGCTGAAATTGAATTTAATCCCCAATTTGTGCCGCCAGGAAAGTCGTAGGCGCACTTCGTGTGATGAACGCAAACATGAGGAGAAATAGCAATGAAAGTTCTCGTTTTAGGGGGCAACGGTTACCTCGGACCGCATGTCGTGAAAGCCTTAGAACCTTACTACACCTTACGTGTCACGGACATCAACGAAATTGAGACGAAACATGAATCCATGCACATTGATGTGGGGTCATTGGATCAAGTCATGCGCGCTGCTGAAGGGATGGATGCCATCCTCAATTGCTCCGTCCTCCGGCATGACCGACAGTTGGCTTTTGATGTTAGCACACGCGGGTGTTATAATACAATGCGTGCCGCTGTTGAACACGGGATTCGTCGTGTGATTAACACGGGGCCCCACTTTACCATTCAAGGCGACAGTTATACCACTTTTGATCACGAGATTAACCCCGATGTCCCGCCGCATACAAGCACTGGACTCTATCCAATAACCAAAGGACTCGGACAGGAGATTTGCAAAGTCTTCACCGAACATTACGATATTTATGTCCTTTGCTACCTGTTTCTGAGTTTCCGTGAACACGAAGATCAAGCCGAAGGCACCGATCTCAATCCATTTTCTGTCAGTTGGAGGGACGCAGGCGAAGCGTTCCGACTCGGCTTGGAAATTGATCTTGAAACACTCCCGTCGCGTTGTGAGATTTTCAACATTTTTGCCGATCTACCGCATCAGCGATTCTCCAACCTCAAAACGAAGCGCATCTTAGGGTTCACACCACAGGATAATTTTGAGCAAATGTGGCATAAGAAGAGATGAAAATTCAGCTCCTTGCACATCGGGGCGGCATGGACCGCGCACCGGAAAATACACTTGCCTCTTTTAAACAAGCATTGACAGACGGTGCGGACGGATATGAATGCGATGTCTGCCTCACCCAAGACAAACAGCCTGTGTTGATTCATATCGGCTTCAACAGTACCAACATTCAGAAAGCCACTGGATGTTCGACACCTCTCAACCAACTTACTTGGAAAGATGTGCAGCACCTGACAGTCGAAACTTCCGATGAACCTGTAGCACACCTTGATGACGCGCTCCGATTTACACAGGAAAACCAGATGCCCTGCTTTGTTGAACCAAAGGTGGACGCGCCGGAACTGCTCCCTATCATTGTGGAACGAATACAACACTTTGATGTTGTCCATCTCGTCAGTATACTCACTTTTTATTTCAGAAAGCATCTGCTTGTTGAGGCAAAACGTTTAGAATCCAAGTTGAAAACAAGTGCAATCCTTATCAATCCAATGGCAAACTTCCTCAAGGCAGCCACTGCGATCGAGACAGACCGTATTATCTTAGGATGGAGTAAACTTAATCATTTTCAAATTTATAACACCCTCACCATGGGTGCTGTTAAGCGTCAAGTCAAAGCACTGCGTGCAAACGGGATTGTTGTGGAAGCTGGATTTATTCAAGCACCGAAAGACGTGGCTTGGGCAGTCTCGCCGCATAAATCCGGCGGTGTTGATGGATTGTGGGTGGACGATGTGCCTTACATCAGACGCTGCCTCCAGGAACTTTAACCTTAAAGGTTCGTCGTAGGGGCGAGGTTTCCTCGCCCGATACCAAAGCAGTTACACCTAATTTGAAATATGAAGTCAGAAAAACCGATGAATATTACTGTTTGCAATCCGCTATTAAGAACACCGCTGTCCCTTATCGTTGACGATTCCTGTCCAGTCATCAATCTCACTTATTACTGGATCCATCAGCGACATGCCTGGAAAACACGCCACCAACCCGGCGTTTCCCCTGACCGCTGGGAGGGGGATGCCATTCAGTTAGAAAAAATGCCACCCACAATTCCTGCTGATTTCGCCTGGGAATGGGCAGAATGGTGTGCAGAAAACGGTGTGAAGGGCAAGTTTAGCCTCATTCCGTATCCCGCAGGTGTAGGACGCGTTGACGAAGGATTTCCCGATTTTCCAATACGCGAGTATCAGGCATGGCTGCGAATTTACCGGGAAATTATCTGGCCCAACTTCGATTTGACACCGGAGATGCTCACCCACACTGCGGTCGTTGATCTTGACACATTCATGCTCACCGAAGCGTGGGAACAGGTGGAATGGGTGGATCCGCCTGTTGATAACAGACTGACAGACTATATCATCACGGCGATGGAAATGCTTGATAATGTGGGGATTCCGTGTGAGGGTGTAACGAGTCCCGGCGCATTTGGAAAGCGTCAAGAGGCAGCGTATGCGCAGGCAGTGCTAACCGCTTCACAACACGTCAATAACAACCCGCGTCCGTTCTATTTTCTCTGGCTCAAACACGATGAACTTCCAGATGTCCCGATCTGGTATGCCGAAAAAGAGAAAGGCATCGCGATTGCCAGTATCGTTTCGTGTGCGGGGGATTGGTTCGGGGGCTGGACAGGATACGATTTGGGAAGTGCTGACCGATTCATCACGGCAGACTTGCAAGGGGGGCGCCTGCCACCGATTCTCGAAAAGGAACTGCCGTGTGTCCTCGTCGGACACTGGCCCGGATTCTATTTTAACGGCGAAAAAAGCGGGTTCGAGGTACTGAAAACTGTTAAGGCACGACTCAACGATTATGATCCAGATGGCACGAAAACGATTTGGATGAAGAACTCGGAAATTGGTCACTATGCGATGGCACGCGAACTCACCGACATTGAGGTTTTGGAGCGAAATTCTTCTCACCACCTTGATAAGGGGCGGGGAATGCCCACAGGCATTCATACCGTTGATTATAGGGGGATTACACACGAGATTAACCTCTCCACACAATTCCCAACGGCAAATTTCACACTCGCCATTGATGCTGCCGTTCGCTTTATTCAGGTCAACGGGTGGGAGCTGCGCCAAGTCCATTCACGACGTGATTTTCAGAAAGATACTTTTTTCTCTGAAGGTAAACAGACCTTCGTCGCCTTCGACTTAGAAATCGGAGACACCGTTCTTGAACTCACACTGTAGCGATGTTGTATTGTTATCAACGACTTACTTTATCGTAGGGGCGAGGTCTCCTCGCCCAGTCCAAAACTCACAGGTTGAATTGAGCGTTTTTGAAACCCAACGCATTTACTGCTGCCTGCTAATTGTCATCAGCGACTACGGAATCAAAATACGACCCCCACTTGCAATCACCGTTGAACCCGTCATATAACTCGACTCTTCACTCAAGAGGAAGGCGATGACATCCGCCATCTCTTCCGGTTCACCCAGTCTGCCAAGCGGTGTCGTAGACCGAAGCTGCTCCTTCATTTCTGGGGACACCTCATTGAGCATATCCGTCGCGATTGCCCCCGGTGCCACCGAATTGATACGGATATTGTGGCGCGCCAAGGGGCCACAACACGATTTCGTCAGCGAGATAACCCCGGCTTTCGCCGCCGCGTAAGGCAATTGATCCGGACGCACTGCCAACGCAGCGATCGACGAAACATTAACGATACGTCCAAACTGCTGCGCGACCATTCCCGGTTTAACCGCCCAAATCACATTGAACGGACCCGTTAGATTAACCGCAATAATCCGATCCCAATGTTCAGGTGTGAGCTCATCAAACACCATATCACCGACAGCCCCGGCGTTGTTCACTAACAGGTCAATCGTACCGAGTGCTTCGGTCACCGCAGTGACCATGCTGTTCACGGCTTCTCTATCCGCAATATCCGCTTGCACGGGTATTGCGTGTTGTCCGAGATCGCGAATCTGCTCGCAAACCTCTTCGGCTTTAGCCGTTGAACGTGAATAGTGGATGGCAACAGTCGCACCTTCACCCGCAAGTTTAAGTGCCGTCGCCTTTCCGATACCGCGGCTTCCACCCGTTACCAACGCAACCCTTCCCTGAAATCTCATTGACACCCTCCTTATGATGTACCTGTGCTTCGTGTTCTTCTTATTTCTTTGGTACCAACAAATATACCGCAACCCGCACCGAAAGTCAACAGCTAAACCTTCGACAGAAAAGTTTCGTAGGGGCGAGGTCCCCTCGCCCGTTATCCTCCAGTCCACAATTATGGTAAACAGATATCTTACTCCAACTTGGTAGGTGCGGTTTTGCTGCGTACTCGCTCAAATGCGACGTGCATTCTAACCGCACCGGTGCCAAGGGTCCAATTAATTCTAAGGTCTCTACCATAATTGTAGGTTTACCATCAATTTCCTAAAAAAATAGATATTTTTCTATCTCCGTGACCTTTTTTCGCACAATCAAGGTCTTGCTATTATGAATAGAGACAAAAGACCTCAAAAACATCTCAGATGACTTCTTTCTGGCACGGATTCAAAACGGCGATGTTGAGGCAATAGGAGACCTCATCAAAAAATATGAGAGACTCCTGAAAACCATCATCCATCGCGAAATCTGTAATCCCGAAGCGGAGGAAGACATCTATCAGGAAACCTGCCTTGCAATTCTCGGACGGATTCGCCGCCGGGGTGTAGCTGACATCGGATCGGTAGAAAACTGGCTGAAGCAGGTTGCGCGTAGCAAATGTAAAAAGTTCCTTGTGGGTGCCAAGAAACACAGCATCCTCATAGAAACTGTTGGCACACACTACGCGCTCGCCGCCGAGGAGATGGAGGTCCGTCGCTTGGCGGAAGAACGTCTGCCGGACGATATAGCGGAACTCCGGATGTTTGTCGAGGAACTTGGAACTATGTATGTAGAGGTTTTTGAACTGTGGGCAGAGGGATTGACGGAGGCTGAATCAGCGGTGATACTGAACGTCCCTCCAAACACCGTGAAATCTCGGCGGAACAAGATACGGAAATTCGTCCGCGAGCGTCTGGGTGTGTTGAGGCCCTAAAAAAAGAGTGCTGTGACCTCGACTGCCTCTAATTAATTTTTTCTTGATAGGTTTTCTATTAGTCCTTATAATAACGCAAGTTGCTACCTTTGTAGCAGAATCCGTTAGATTATGTGAATTGTTGTAGCATGGTTTCCTGTTAGGCTGTGCCTGTGCGTCCGCAAACCCACAGTGGACGGTACAAAAAGGCAAATTTCACAGCTAAAATCTTGTAAGCGACTTAGGTTATAATATCTAAATAGTTGTGAAATCTAATAAAACTAACACTAAGCACATTTATGAGCGTGCAAGATACCAAGATGGAAGAAAAGAACATGCTCGATTTTCCAAAACATCTTCATCAACTCTATATTTTTAAAAGAGAAGGTAGACTTTACGCAACAAACTTGAAGAAAGCGCGTCTCAAAGATGATGTATCGATATAAACTTATAGAATTCCAAGGAAACGCTTATTTAGCGGATTTAGATTATCATCGGCTTTTGCCGGTTGATGAATTGGTGCGCGATGTGTTTGAGCGATTTGAATCGGATGCTGAAGAGATCGTCTCTGACTTAGCAGAGAAGTATGCCGAATCTGAGATCCGCAATTGTCTGCATTACCTGCATTGGCCTCAGGTCCAAAGTTTCTCAAGAGCTTTGGAGGCACCTCCCTTAAAAATCTTCGCGCCGAGATTACGTTCAACGCATGGAGACTTGAGATGGAACACCTTGGGTGCCTCTGTTGCCCATATTGAGTTGCTGAAAGCGTTATCGAAATATGCCACAATTCATGTAACTCAGGAATTTGAGGAGATGGAGAATATGATCCTGACGCCTTTCAACATTCGTGAGAAATCGTCTGTTTCCAGGATGATCAAAGAAAATTATGACGGTGTTTTATTGTGGTATCTTGATGAATTTGAAATGATGTCCGTGCTCAATTATCTGCATGTGCCAGTTGTGTTGCCTATCTATGCAGCACGTGGCGATAATGGACGAATCACCAATGGCATGATGCGCTGGTATGCTTCGATGCGGAGTTTCGATGCTTTCATGACCCTCACCCAACCTACCATTGATCTGTATTCGACATTCATTCATGACACCTCATTGTTTCATATTGTGCCTTGTGGTGTGGATACTGAATTTTTCCAACCCGAAAATAAGGGACAGGCAAAACAGAAGGTCGCTGAATTATTGGATAGACCTGAAATTACCGAGAAGCCGATTGTTGGATACATATCAAGGTTTCAGGTTGAAAAAGGTGCGAGTGTTTTTATGGATGTTGCTCGATTAATGCCGGAGGTTTTCTTTTTGGCGGCGGGGCCAATAGAGGAGAGCTATCGCTACGATTTTCCAGAGAATTTCCTTCACATTGGGAAACACCCACGGGAAGAATTACCCATTTTATACAATGCCTGTGACCTGTTCTGTTTCCCAAGCATAGCTTGCTCTGAGGAATTTGGGTTGGTAGTTCTTGAAGCGATGGCGTGTGGAACTGTGCCAGTCGTATCCAGTTACGATGGCCCGAAATATGTGGTTAAAGATGCGGGCGTGGTTGTGCCGGCAATGCTTTATGATCGTGATATGACGGGTCTCGGTGGCGGGATTTTGGCTGAGAATTTTGCTGAAGTGATCGCTGAACTTTTACAGGATGATTCGGGCAGGCACAAACTTGCTGAAAAAGCGAGGCAGCGGGCACTTGAACTCACATGGGACAATAGTGCGAAATGCCTGCTACGAGTTTTTCAAGAACTGAATGCGAAAAAGCGTCTCGCTAGGCAGAGAGCTCGCATGCCGATTGGTTTTGGTCTCAACGAAAATGTAGGCGGGAGCGTTAAGCCGAAGGCCATGATTATCAATGCCATATATGAAGGCAATACGCCCCTAACAGGAACCCTATACGATACATCCGTAGAAGAAGGAATTGCCCTGTCACTCCTACAAAATCATAGTCTGCATGAGATTGAGGTGATTCTCTCCTATTTGTTGGAAGATAACGAAGCCGTGGAAGAACAACTGGATCGCTTGAAGGGATTCATGAGGGCGTTGTTCTGATAGAAGTTCTGGGGAAAATCTATGATTCAGTTTCCTATTCATTTAAAAGCACACAAAAAGTTCAATGATTCGGGACACGCCTTCTTTGCTGACATAGAGGCGGGTTGTGTGTTTGAAGTAAATGCCGTTGTATCCGATATTCTTGATATGTGCGAAAACACCACGACAGCAGAAGTGGAAGAGACATTGAGATTGAAATATCGAGTCACTGAGATAAAAGATGCCTTGCGTTATCTCTATCAGTTGCAAATGGCGGGGATCGTGTTTCAAGGGGGGGCAGCGATAAATCAGGAGCAAATAGAATTTTCAGGACGGATTGTTATTGCCCCCGGTTTTCTGAATCAACTTGATCAAAAGTCATTTCTCACACGGGTCGGCTACCATCATTTATTTAGGGCACTCTCCAAGGAATTAGAGGTGTTTATACCCATTTCTGGTACGGAAAACCTTCCGACAAACTTTGACTGGGGCGGGGGCACACCGTTGGAGATCCCTACCACGAGTGGGCAGGATTTGCCCAGATATTATCCTGACAAATGTGATGGCATATTAAGTTTACCACACGCTTCTGTGCATGATGTCTCATTAGCATACTCGTCTCATATTCCAACGATATTTTATGTATCCAGTACCGAACCCGATAGGCAAATGATTTTGGATAAGTTTTTCCTCCTTCGCGAGTGCGATCTGTTATGTGTCGATTCGTGGTGGTTGAAAGATTACCTGTCACAATTTGGGACTGATACAGAGAAGATTGTAGTGTTGCCTGTGGGTGTTGATGGAGACGTTTATACGCTCAAAGATGCTCAGGAATCTAAGTTAATGCTCGCAGGGGCTTTTGAGAATGCGCGTATGAAATCGGATCCGCTGATACTCCTGTTTTTGCCGAATGCAAGTTATGAAAATCGGAATTTAGTTCATCTGCTTGCCCGTAATCATCCAGAGTTCCTATTTATCGTTGTCGGGGGTATGGATCATTCTCAACTCGATAGTCCCTATGAAAATATCGAATACTTTCAAGTTGAAGACCTCACGGATTATCAGGCGTTACCCGTTATTTACAGTGCAGCCGACTTAGGATATTACGCCGCCATCCCGGGTGCCAATGCGTTTTATCTCTCGAGTGCTTTATATTCTGGGACCCCCATGATCATTTCCGGGACGCATGACAACAGCGCAATGAAGGATTTAGGTGCGTATATCCAAATCGCCGCCAATAGTACGCCTGCTGAAACGGCTGAAATCGTCTCGAAATCTCTCGTATCACTGCTAAAAGATCAAGTTTTGCTGGCACGCTACAGAGATCAGGCTATTCATAAGGGGAGAAGTTTCACTTGGGATGCTGTAGCGAAAACCATTAAAAACCGCTTTCTTTTTCTCAGAAAACAATTATCAGAGCAAGAATCCGCATTGCCAAATCCGCCCTCTTTTTTTCAGTATCACTATGACACAATAGCGGGAAAAACGACTGCTGCTGCGTATGAAAGACCTGAATTTATCCGTGAGGATGTGAAGATCGCCATTGTGAAAGAACTGATGCAAACGCATTCGATCGATCAGGTTTGCGTTGTTCTTGAAAGTATCTGTGAAGATGCAAGCACTGCAGCGGAGATACGCAAATATTTCTCTATAGGAGGGATGCAGCATGAGTAAATACGATATTCTGTTAGCAACGATTGCTGTCGTTTTTTGTCTCTGGGCGACATATACCGATATGAGAACCGGAAAAATAAAAAACGCGTGTTCTATTGGATTGTTATACGCGGGTGTGATTTCACAAGTGATGTTCCTCCTGCTCGAGAAAACAATCATTAGCACGAGCCTCTCTGTTTTTATCATCGGCGGGATCATTGCTTTCGGAAGTTACTGGCTGGGGATCCTTGCCCCGGGGGATGCCAAACTCTATTGGGGCATCGTCATGATATTACCCCCCTCTGTCTGGGGTAGAAACTTGTCCGCGATCCCGAACCCCGCCTTGATTATCTTAGTGAATATGTTCAGTGTCTATTTAGTGTATAGTATTGTCCATACAGCGATCAAGTATTTCACGTTACATAAGACATTTGCATTACCGAAGGCATTCCCTGTTAGAGAGTTCATACAACAACTTCCGGAAAACCTATTGTCCTTGCTTCGTTTTCTGGCGATCCTGCTCTGTGTTGAGTTCTTCGCATATCACTCGCAAAGTCGATTCACCTTTTTTCATCTGTTGCTAGCCATTCTTTTATCCGCGGCACTTGACCGTGTCACGAAAAAATTCCAGATCAAAGCATATATCTCTTATCCTGTGTATTTCATCCCTGCGGTTGTCATTTTTATATTCTATCCTATTCTTCTGTTATCATATTGGAAAAAGTTTCTGTTGTTTGCAGTCGTCTATCGTTTGGTTCTTCCCCTCATTAGCACGTACATGCTGCAATTAGATATGTCGTGTCTGAGCACATTCGTGCCGATTGAGCAGCTTCACTCAGGTATGATTCCGGCAGAGAAGATCATCGGCACCGAGACAGATGAAGGGACGACCTATAGGAAAGAGCCAGCGGTCGTTTCAGATTCCTTTCGTAAAAATGTACTCGTATCGCCGACCCCAGAGGGATTGTCTGATGAAAGCGTTGAAGAACTCAAGGCATTGGCGAAGTCGGGGAGTTTTGAAGCATTCGGCGGTACCTTGGCGATTCAACATTCGGTGCATTTCGCGCCAATAATTCTAACAGGTACACTTCTGACAATTCTTTGTGGAGGTGTCTTTTATGCCCCAATAATTTAAGAGCGTTCGCCTTTTGGACAGGGTAACCTATTGTCCCAAGCGTGAGTAGACTCAGGGCGTGAGTTTTCGACTCGCATAGTGTTTGTAGCTATAGGTCGACATGTCCAGTTTTATGAGGTTTTTAGGACACCTTGTTAATTCCACCCTATTTTGTGCAATCTGGCACAACGGTCTGTCCGAATTGGACCCGGAAGTTATGTTCCTTCTGTAGAGTCCCCCGTACGCGGGGTATTCGCGAAATTGTCACGAAACTTGCTGTAATCGGACACAAGTGAATCTGGAAGAATCTCAATAACATAAATAGAGAGTAAAAAAATGAAAAGAATCCTTGCCTATATTGTAGTGTCGGGGACGACACTACTTTTCGGGCATTTCTGGATCCCGTCGAACCCGTCTGTCTACGCTGGCGATGTGCG